>JACRPZ010000004.1 GCA_016222905.1 Nitrospirota bacterium | reverse complement strand
CGGTCATCCCGGAATATCAGACATTGTTCTATCCCGCGCGCCATTACATGATGCAATGTCCCGGCAGCGTCAAGTCTTGCTTGTCTCGGCATGCTTCATCTTACCATTTGTTGTTTATGTTGGCAACGTCCCCTATTTTATACTATTTTATATTTTACGTCCTTATTGTGATCCTTTATATATTATTTTTGAAGGCGAACGTTCATGCTAAGGGGCGCGGGAGCACCCACGCCGAACTGAAAAAGAAAAACGGCTATTCCCGCGTCCCTCTTGAGCAGTATGTTCGCTGTTATTATATTCTTGCAGTATTTCAAAACAAGCCCCACTTGCGGAGCTTTGAACCAATGGCGGCATTAATCATGATCAGGATAAAATGGTCGCCTTGTTTTAATGCCTTGTACGCCGTTCTATAAGTCTCTTTCATATCCTTGTCTTTTGATATGTCCGTTTCATATGCTTGCTTTATTAACGCCTGTATTTTCTTTTCAAATTCTTCCTGAGTTATTTCTTTTTCGAATTGTTCATTAAGATCATTATCTATAACAAAAGATGGGTCGCTTTCAGACCATGCCAGCATGTATTTTTCAGCCTTTGATAAATTAACGCCTTCCTGTTCGGCCTGGTTCACCACCTTGGAAATGAAGAACTGTTTTGCCGGTGCCTGGCTTAGATATCCCATTTTATTTTTCTCCCCTATTATTCAGCGAACACCATGCCTCACCCGCGCCGGAACAGACAATTGCTGAAAACAAACCACACTTATTATGCGTCGGTGTGGAGGCGATTGTTGTACGTGTCTGTATTTTTATTGGTTTTCATCTGTTTCGCTTGTTGCATTGTGAATTGTGCACGCGGTGAAATAATCGAAGTGGGGGCCAATACCCACACAATACTGATTCCAGTGAGCGTATCCGAAAACATCTTTATACCAGATAGTGCCGAAGATGAAGCCGCCGGGATTGCCGATAGTGACACCCTTCACGACTGCAGGTGGAATATTGGGAGCACTATTTCCAACGCCGTCTGGTGCCAGCGCGAATTTTGGGGAATTGTCGGAGGGGATGTCTCGTTTAGGGATAAGACTCTCACCAGCAGCCCAACCAACGAAGACCTGAAGATCGAGAGCTGGGGTTTTACCGGTGTTTTTGTAAAACATATTTGCGCCAATAACATTTTTGTTAAAGTCTGTAGTTTTCTTATATTCAAATGGCATAACCCATGCTCGATTATCAATCTTGAAGTTAGCCCTCAAGTCGCCCCATTGAAGGTAAGTAATGAAAGCATAAGCTATGCCAGCGACTATGGAAATAAGTTTAAGAACCGCTATCCGCCCTTGAGAGGTCTTATACCATTTATCTTTGGGCTTGTCGGGATGGTTTGGAGTTTTCTGTATATTGACAGTAATAGGGGTGAGCTTCTGATAACTGCCAGTACATCGTAGACAGATTTTACTGCCAGGACATCGTAGACAACGGGTCTCTTCTAACAACTTCGTAGTCAGCACAATCATACTCATGGACACCGAAATCCAATTGGAGGTGTTCATGAAAAAAGATGTTCAGCAAGAACGGCAATGGGCCGTAAAACGGTTATTTGATGGAGAGCATGTAGATTCAATTTGTGTCTCTCTAAGGCGCTCACGAGGGTGGCTTTACAAATGGGCCGAACGCTCTATTCAGGATGGCCCGGAATGGTACAAGAGTCAGTCACGACGCCTCATAACAGCCCGCTCCACACTTCAGAAGAAATTGAGGAGATAGTGAAAATCGTCCGACTCAATCTCTATAATCGCGATCTCCTCTGTGGTGATCAAGCAATTCGCTGGGAGCTGGAAGAAATGGGCGTCAAGCCGTTACCTTCTTTACGTACCATTAATCGGATTCTTGACCGAAATGAGTTGACTCATCGGCGCACAGGCAAATATGAGCCCAAGGGCAAATGGTATCCTGTGCTGCCCTCTCTGATGCCCAACCAGACACATCAGGCGGATTTTGTAGGGCCGCGCCATCTTAAAGGACCAGTCCGATTTTACAGTCTCAATGCAGTTGATATAAGGACAGGGCGTTGCGCAGTTGAACCTTTGCAAGCACGCAAGGGGCAGAGCATCATTGACGGTTTTTGGGCTATATGGACACGCATGGGAATTCCCGAAAATATTCAAGTAGACAATGAGATGAGTTTTTTCGGAAGCCCCATGCATCCTCGTAGTATGGGACCGTTAATAAGGCTCTGCTTGCAGAATAACGTGGAGCCTTGGTTTATTCCGCCTTCTGAACCATGGCGCAATGGAGTAATTGAGAAGTTTAATGATCATTATCAGCAGAAGTTTCTCAATAAAATTACAATGGCAACGGAAGCAGACTTAAAACAAGCCTCGCTCGGATACGAGCACAAGCATAACAGTTGCTATCGTTACAGCAAGCTGCAAGGCAAAACACCGATGCAGACATTGGCCAATGCCACTAAAACCCTGAAGTTTCCAACTCAGAAAGCGCCCCAGTATCCGTTGAAGAAACCGACAAAGGGAAAGTATCATCTGGTCCGGTACATACGAAGCGATAGTCGCCTCAATATCTTTGGCGAGATGTTTCCTGTCTCGGCTGAACTTCAGTACGAATATGTTGTGGCTACGATTGTTGTCAAAGAGCAAAAACTAAAGTTATTTCTAGCCGATGATCAGATGGATGAGTTCAATTATCAGCTGTCATAATCTCTGTGCCATTTACGATGACTGTTCACGATGTCCTGGCAGTAAAATCTGCCTACGATGTCGTGGCAGTTATCAATTACCCTATCAACATGCGACCCACGTGGGCGATGTTTGTTCGGGCTGACTTTATTTTTCCGTGGCATTATTTGTCATCATTTCTTATTAAATTTAAACGTACAATCGGGATAGGGGGAAGCCTCACGGCTTCGCCCCTCCCACACCACCTGGCATACGGATCACGTACCTCGGCGGTTCGGCTGATTCAGTAGTCACTTGGTCTTCTCATAGAGACTCGGCAGTCCTAATCCCGCAAAGTATCGGGCTGGCAGCGCAAACGCAAGGGCCGGACTCCGGCTTAATCTCCAAGGTCCGTGCGCCGACTTTGCCGTATTCCATGCAAGGTCTCTGCTCACCCCTCGCCTGCGTAGTTCATGGTATCCGGCCGTCCCCCACTGCTTCCAAAGATAACAACGAAGGCGGCGTCTTACCCATGAATCCAGCTCCCTTAATGTCGATCTGCTTTCACATACTCCAAAGTACGCCTTCCAGCCTAACAGATATTTCCGCAGTCCGGCAACAACCGTTGTTGCCGATACGCCTCGTGTCCGCCTGCTCAGTCGCCGCACTTCTTCCTTGAACCGCTTCGCGGCCTTGTCGCTCACCGTTTTCTTACAACTGTACAGCAGCGTAAAACCGAGAAACGTTCTCTCCCACGGTCTGGCCACCGCGCTTTTAAGCTCGTTGACCTTCAGCCGCAGTTTCCGCGAAAGATATCGTGTGACCCCAGCCATTACCCGCTCGCTGGCACGTTTGCTCCTGACGTAGATATTGCAATCATCCGCGTATCTCGCAAAACAGTGCCCCCGGCGTTCAAGCTCCTTATCCAGCCGGTCAAGCAGAAGGTTTGCAAGAAGCGGAGAGAGCGGCCCGCCTTGCGGCGTCCCTTCCCCCGTTGGTTCGTAAACCTCACCGGCCATTGCCCCGCTTTTGAGATAGCGGTTTATCAGCTTAAGCACCCTTACGTCGCTCACCCTCTCTTTTACCAGACTCATCAGTTTATCATGATTTACCCGGTCAAAGAATTTCTCAAGGTCGATATCGACCACCCATCTCCATCCCTTTCTGAGATAGCTCTGGGCGCGGTCTATCGCCTGGTGGGCCGATCGTTTGGGGGTCTAAAGCCAAAGCTGCAATCGGAAAAGCTTCCATCCCATTTTCCTTGCAATACCTGCAATACCGCCTGCTGGATAAATCGATCAAGCACCGTCGGTATGCCCAGAAGACGTTTCCCGCCGCCGGATTTAGGTATCTCCACCCGCTTTACCGGTTTAGGCTTATATGTCCCTCTCAGCATCTCCCCCTTGATCTCAGGCCAGTGTTCCATGAGGTAGCCCCTCAGCTCTTCGACGGTCATCCCGTCAATTCCGGGGCTCCCTCCATTGCGTTCAACTTTCCTTAGCGCAGCGCTCAGGTTTCCCTTCTCCACTACGCTCTCCATAAGACTCCCACAAACTACCGGAGCGTCTCCTCCCGTCTCTCCAACCACGGTTTCATCCTGTCCGGAAGCATTACCCTGATTCATCGACCCGGTGACTTCTCCTTTCATTCAATCCCCTCTCGGGGTACCGTTTGGGCCTTCATCCGTGCGCTGGATTACTATGCCCTCTGCTGACTTCTGCACGTTCTCCGCATACGTTACCGCTGCGGATGCCGTAGTCTTCTCATGAGTCGTTGCCTCGTTTGTGTCTCCTTTCGGACTCGTATCCGCCGACAACAACAAATACGCCTGGTTCTTGGTCAACCGGGTGAACCTATCCGGCCCTTATCTCATGAGCTTCCTATTGCTTCGCTTGCAGATCTCCCGGAGTAAGACACAAAACCTTCCACGCGTAAACGCCGGATTTATAAAGCACACCTTTTCGCAGATGGAGGACTTCGTTGTCACGTGCCAACTCGTCCTGAGTGTGCCACACCTCGTATCCGGTTCCTGTTCGTCGCTCCGCGCTTTCGGATTGGGCTTCGGCTTAAGGCCCCTACTGTTGGCTCCGCACATTGCCTCACGACAATGCACTTGCCCTTCTCCCTGCCTTCGGCTCTGCTTCTACCTGGCACCGGGACTTCCACCCGGTAAGTTCTGTGCCATGTCCGGCACACACGATGGCCTTAACCAGCGCGGGCAACTACAAATGAAAAATGCGCCAAGCTTACTCCGCGTCTGGTTGAAGGCGGTGTTAGCAGTTCTTTGCTTCTATAAGTTTGCCGCTCAGGAATTTATGAATGATGCTGGAAACATACGTCTGATATGGCAAGCCCTCTGCTACTGCCTTTCGTTGCAGTTCGTTTAGGTCTCTTTCAGAAATTCTGATGTTTAACCGCTTATCTTTCTTCAGAGTATTTCTTGCATACTTCATTAGTTCTGCTTTTCTCTGAGAGAGGTTTTTTACTGGTATCCATTCGCCTTTTTCAAAGCTATCTAAAATCTCTTGTTCTTCCTTCGTTAATTTCGTCTTCATTTCTTGCCTCCGAAATAAATCGCTGTTGTCTTTCTGCTCGGAATAATAGTTTTTAGAAATAGTTCTTCCTCGTCCTCAACATAAGGAACAAGATATGCATAATTATTTATTCCGATTACCATTATTCGCTGTTCCGGATACCTGATCTGATTCGGATGTCGATAGTCATCCAAAATGTCGCCGTTTTCAATGTAAAACACGATATCCTCAAAGCAAATACCCCTTGATGCTTTGAGCTTCGGGCTTTTTTCAGTATTCCAGTTTATCAGCTTCATTCACTGATATATTATCACATTGTGTGCAGTTTGGCAACCGCATTGATGTTCTTAATTCTGATGCAGGGAACCCTTTCCCCATATATTCACTCGCTGCCCATCTATAAAGCACACCTTTTCGCAGATTAGAAAACCAGGAAAACCAGGCAGGAAAACCAGGGACACATCCCACATTTTCGAGTGAGTTCCAATTATTTTTTGGGCCTTCCGGGCCGACCGGGAATCAGCCGCCTATTAAGCTTATGACTTACCATATCCGCAAAACTTTCTCCACCGAATGGTCTGCCTGTTTTTGCAGTATATCGAATCGAAGTTAAGTCGCTTTCGGAAATATCGGATCTGAGCAGGGAGATATAATCCTGTCTCAAACCCGGAGAAAAGAGTTCCTCATTAAGAAGTTCATCCGCCGTCCCCAGCACATGAGCCCTTGCGCTGGAGTACGGATAATCCTCTGCATGTGCTGAGATCCTTGCTCGCACGGGATTCTGCTCTATATACCGAGCAACAGCCCATAAATAATGCTCATCCTGGACAGCACAGGAATGAAAGCGGCTTTCCCACAGCCTGCCGGTCCTTCCATAGGTTTTGTTGAAGTACTGCGTATAACAAAGTGCCACGCCCTGCATCATCTTGTGCAGGGATTCTTCTTTGAGCGGCTTGCTCAGCAGGTGAATGTGATTAGTCATGAGGCAATAGGCCAGAATAGGTGATTCCCACTTCACAGAATACTTCTTCAAAAAAAATCGATATTTTTCTCTGTCTTCAGGGCTAAGGAAAACATCACCCCGATTATTACCACGCTGGACAATATGGTGTGGAAATTCAGTTGCAACCGCGCGCGCGATTCTTGGCATAACAGAGTCTAATGTGCCTTCGGATTAGAAATCAAGAAAAATATGGGATGTGTCCCTGTTTTACTCTGTTTTACTAGCTCAGACATCCTTCCAATAAAGTCTTCCCTGTCGCGGTCATCCCGGCGGTCATCCCGGAATATCAGACATTGTTCTATCCCGCGCGCCATTACATGATGCAATGTCCCGGCAGCGTCAAGTCTTGCTTGTCTCGGCATGCTTCATCTTACCATTTGTTGTTTATGTTGGCAACGTCCCCTATTTTAATATTTTGTGTTGGCAACGTCCCCTATTTTATAGAGTTGCCCTTCTCCTTGCCTTCGGCTCTGCTTCTACCTGGCACGGGGACTTCCACCCCGTAAGTTCTGTGCCATGTCCGGCACACACGCCATGCCTCACCCGCGCGGGCAACAGCCTGAGCCAAAATCAAACCAGCGTTATTCCGCGTCGGTGTGGAGGCAATTGTTCGGTGGTCTTTATGCTTTTCTGTCATGGATTGGTATTCGCTCTTTGCCTTTTCGATTGTGTATCCACTCGATAGCATCCTCAGCTTCTTCTGAAATGTACCACCACCCGGGACAGGGCGTTTTATCTTTAATATTCAGTTCTGTGAGTATTGCTAATGCTTCTTTCAATTTGATAGTTCCTGCTGCGTAGCAGCTCCAAAAGCGGACGACGGGTGATGAATCTGTTAATCCTTGAATTATGGCGGCGACCGCTTTTTTTCTCAAGCTGTGGTTTGCTGGCGGATTATGCAGACCAATTCCTTCAGCGGCCTGACCTCGAACTGAGTCATTTAGATTTGCTTTTGATAATGCCGTTATTAATGCCTCTAAAGCCTGATTGTCGCCTTCAAGCCATGACAGGGCATACGCCGCCGCACGTTTGTTGTAGTCTTGAGTTGCCGTTTCAAGAATCTGAACGAGCTGTGGCGTAGCATCATGAGATTCGGTTTTTATTAAGTCTTTTGCCGCCTCAAATGCCTCCATTTCGGAACCAGTGGCAATGGCGGCAATTATGTCCTTTGTTGTCATTATTTATTCACCGAACGAGTCTGTAGAAAAAGTCTGTTTTGAGTTCACTTTATCTCTGATCCTTTTTTTGAATTATGATTCTGGTCTATTTGGCCCTGGAGGCCGGTTCGATTTTCCCTTTATCGGACAAAATCTGACTTAAGCCCCTTATTCC
>JACRPZ010000083.1 GCA_016222905.1 Nitrospirota bacterium | reverse complement strand
ACAATTCTACAAGTTTTGGAGGTGAATATTTTCGAGAAAAAAGATATATTTCAAACTGTTAGCGATGCGCTCAAGCTCGAAACTGAAAACCCAAACGCTAACCAGTTGATTTTATTTACTTAACAACCGGACAGAAGTGATCCTTGTTCATGAAATATCAATCTAATTGCATGAACACAGTCCAGTTTAAATTTGTATTTACAATAGAGAGCTTTATTTGTATAATGAGAATCATGTAATTAGAGACTCCTGCAAGAGTCTCATCAGTCTAAACGCAAAGGAGGGAAAGACTGTGCAAAGTAAAGTGGTAGCTCGTTTTAAAGACGGCTCAATAATAAAAGGGATTACCAATGACTTTTCACCTCTCAAAAAACATTTTCACCTGGAATTGATGGACAATCAGGTGATTGATGTTAAAGTTGATAATTTAAAAACATTAGAGATTGATTTAACAGAATTAAAGGGAGCTTTTTTTGTTAAGGATTTTGAAGGAAACAAATCATACGATGAAGAGTATGGAGATGTTGTTATCGGGGCAGGCCGCAAAGTGCAGGTAACATTTGAAGACGGAGAGGTAATAATCGGCTTTGCCCTAAGTTATTCACCGGATCGCCTCGGTTTTTTCCTGGTGCCGGCTGATAAAAAAAGCAATAATGAACGCATTTATGTCATAAACGCATCTACCAGGAAAGTGGAATTCCTGTAGAACTCTCAAAAATCCGGATTTCCACTTTAGTTATAGTTCAAGCAGGCCTATTTTTTATAGCTGCCCTTCTTTATGAAATCGCGCTTTAATTGCTGAAGCAGTTCTTCACGTTTTTCGTGTAATCTGGAGCTGAGTCGGGGGGTTGATTTATTTAAGACATAGCTTACAAAAAAAGGCAGCATTAAACTGCAATCCCCGTAAGAAACAATAGTTTTTGAAAGCGCCGTAGGATCTATTTTCCCCCATGAAACTGCCTCCGAAGGCGTTGCTCCGCTTAATCCTCCGGTGTCCGGCCTGGCGTCTGTAAATTGAATGAAGAAGTCGTGGCCTGATTCCGGCAGTCCAAGCACTTCCTGTATATGAGGCTCTGTCTGTAGCACAAAATTCTTTGGACTGCCTCCGCCAAGCAATAATACTGCGCTCTTGCCCGCTTTCTTCTTAATGTCATACACATAGCTTGTAACTTCATTGATATCTTTATGAGTATCCATGGGAATTCTTCTTTCTTCAAGCATAAGAGCGGCAATATTCATTCCAATGCTTGAATCTGCCGGAGATGAAGAGTGGATGGGGATCCCTGCTTCGTATGCAGTGGCTAAAAGGCTTTCATCCTTCAAATCAGGCTTTAATCTTATGATTTCTTTCCCTAAAAGAGCATGTATATCAGCGCTTGAACATGGTGAAGGCAGTTTAGATTTATTACGCATCAGCGTTTTACGTATAAAAGCATCCGTATCAAGCAAAGCTTTATAATCAAGGAATATGTCATATATGCGGATGATGCCGTTATCCTTCAGCTTCTCATCATCGGCATTTGCATGGCCTTCCCTGAATTCATACCCAAGCATTAAATGAAGGTCATGGTAAAGATTTGCTCCGGTTGAGACCACCCAGTCAACCAGCCCCGCTTTTATCAATGGGATCAGGCAACTGCGTCCGATCCCTGCCGGCACCAGAGCGCCTGCCAGCGAAACGCCGATCCTTACATTCTCTTTTGCAATATGATTTGCAAAGAGCTCGCATGCCTTTCTGAATGCTCCTGCGTTGAATGAGAACATTGAGCTTTCAATGACCTTATCAACAGTCATGCCGCGGTGTATGGGCTCCGGTTTCAGAGGTAAATGCCGTTCTAAACATCTCTTCTTCTGTTTCATAAATTTGGGTTCCTTGTAATCCTGATGCTATCTTCAGGTGATTGATAGATGGTTTATATTTAAGACTCAGTAGTCCGTTTTTCGCTTGCAACCACTGCTATGCCGGATGGATCTATATATGCCCGCCAATACGGCTTCTTGCTGTCAGACCCTATATATACATTTTCCTCAACTACATTATATGAATCAACTATGGCCCTATTAAGCGAAGCGCCCCTTTTAAGAAGAACATGATCCATTATTATGGAATCCTTAACCTCTACCCCTTCCTCAATAACAACCCCGCGGCGGATAACGGAATTTGTTATCCTTGCATTATTTATTAATGTCCCAACATCTATCAGGCTGTTTTTAATCTCTCCGCTCATTATCTTTGCGGAAGGCAATTCGCTTCGTGACGGACGTATAGGCCATAACTCATTGTGCATCTCAAATACCGGCTTCTCTCCAAGCATATCCTGATGCGCCTCCCAGAACGCCTTTATTGTCCCCACATCTCTCCAGTAGCCCTGCTCTTCATAGGGTTTTACCCCGGGAATAATATTAGAAGAAAAATCATACGCAAAAAGTCTGCTGTCAGCCTTTAAAAGGTTAGGTATCACATGCGAACCAAAATCATGCTCCTTCTTCTGCTGGGCTTTCATTAATGCTTCGATTAAGACATCTGTATTAAAAATATAATTTCCCATGGAGCAGTAGGCCCTGTCAGGGTCAGTCGGCATCGCCGCCGGCTTTTTCGGTTTTTCTTCGAAACCGGTTATCCGCCCTCCTGTATCAGCCGCAATAATTCCGAAATGACTTCCTTCGCTTATAGGTACTGGCCTTGCCGCAACAGTGACGTGAGCGTTGTTTTCTTTATGGAAATCTATCATCTGTCTGATATCCATACGGTATATGTGGTCTGCGCCAAATACCGCCACCAAATCAGGTTTGTGCTGCCGTATGAGATTGATGTTTTGGAAAACAGCGTCAGCAGTGCCATGAAACCAGTCAGGGCCAAATCTCATCTGGGGAGGCACAACCGTAACAAAATGATCATGCATGACAGCAGACAATCCCCAATTCTCTCTGACGTATTCAATCAGAGACTGTGATTTATACTGCACCATGAGATAGATGGAGAAGATATTGGAATTAATAAAATTACTCAGGACAAAATCTACAATGCGGTAGCCCCCTCCAAAAGGGACCGCCGGTTTTGAACGCTCAAATGTAAGCGGGAAGAGCCTCTTGCCCTGCCCTCCCGCCATTATCATTGCAAGTACGCCAAGATGAGACATATCAGTTTATTAAACCCTTTCTGATCTGACTATTAAATTAAACCTAAAAACGGCAATTATATCCACAGATTTCACAGATAAAGGCGGAAATAACGATAGGTCAGATACGTAATATATATTTACCTAAAAAGGTTAAAGTCAAAAGTTTGGCAACCCAATAATAAATCTGTGCTGATCTGCGTTAATCTGTGGATCAATGCTTTTATTTAGGTTCAATAATTTGGTGGAGGCGCCGGGATTCGAACCCGGGTCCGGAAGTACTACTTCTGAGCGTCTACATGCGTATCTTGTCTTTTTAGTATTCGGGTTCGGAACCGCCGACAAGCAGGCTTTTCCGAAGCCCTATCCCTCTAAGTCTTATCTAAAGATCAAGGGAGACCTCTTTAGACCAGCCCGCTTCCGCGTCTTTTCCGGGCCGCAGGCATTACCCGGAAAGACGTCGCCGCTTATTTAAGCAGCGAGAGCCAATTCAGTGTTGGCGTTTGTGTTTGTTCTGCCTTTTAACGTGGTAGACAGAGCCACGGCATGCAACTCAGACCTCATAACCACCGTCGAGGCCTGTCGCCCCCTCTTTTGTATAATTATTATAACACAAAACAGCAGCAGTTCATTTCCTGAAGTACATATAGCTTAAAAGCATTGTTTTAGTTAAACTATCAAAAGCATACTCGGCATCCTGTAAATCTTAAATGATTCCATTTAAAGACGACAATCCTACACAGACATTTCCTTTTTTAACGATTTCGATAATAGTTTTAAACACGATTGTTTTTATTCAACAAATAACATCTCCTTTAAGCCCCAAGGATATTGTATTTACATATGGTGTAATCCCGTATTCTCTTCTGACGCTTACAACTACGCACGCAATTCATCCCATCTTAACTCTCTTTTCGTCAATGTTCATGCACGGCGGACTTCTCCATCTTGGCTCAAATATGCTTTTTCTCTGGATATTCGGGAACAATATTGAAGACAGGTTAGGCCATGTGCGGTTTATTGTTTTTTACCTGCTTTGCGGTGTCGTTGCTGCTTATAGCCATGCATTAGCAGAGCAGTCATCCATAGTGCCTATGATCGGGGCAAGCGGAGCCGTATCAGGAATTCTCGGAGCATATATGGTTCTATTCCCACGCGCAAAGGTGCATACGCTTATTTTTCTGGGCATCTTTGTTCAGGTTGTTAGACTTCCCGCCATATTTATTATTGGTCTCTGGATTGTAATACAGTTTTTCAATGGCATGTTAAACAAGGGAATTGCAGGACAAAGCGGGGTAGCGTGGTTTGCGCATATAGGAGGCTTCCTCTTTGGGCTCATAATGATAAAGATTTTTTTGAAGCGGGAAAAATATAGAGACTAACTCCGGTTACAATTAAGCAGGCTTTAAAAAAATAGTCCTGAACATCCATAACTCAAGCATAAGTTGACGGCCATTTTTTAAATTCCATAAAAATCTAAGAAATAACAAGAAATAATCAGTTAATCGCCTTTTATCCGGTATTTCTAATGTATATAGTCATTTTATAACCTTGTCATAGAAGTTAATTAATATTATATTAGCACTCTTCGCAAGTGAGTGCTAATAACCGCTCAACACTCTTAAAATTATAACAAGAAAGGAGATTCATCCATGAAATTCAAACCGCTTAAGGACAGGGTGCTGGTAAAATATTCTGATGAACCTGAGAGGAGTGCCGGAGGGCTCTATATCCCGGATTCGGCAAAGGAGAAACCTCAAAAAGGTGAAGTGGTAGCAGTCGGACCGGGCAGGGTAACTGATGACGGTAAGCTTCAGAAAATGGAGATCAAAAAAGGCGATATAGTCCTGTTTGATAAATATTCCGGTTCCAAAATAAACATTGATGATACCGAGTACCTGATAATCAGAGAAGATGATATTCTGGGCATAGTTGCATAGCAGAACAATAAAACTAAATTTCAAAAGTTTTTTAAGGAGGTATAAATGGCTAAGCAGTTACTTTTTGATGAAGAAGCAAGAAGGGCGATCCTTAGAGGGGTGACCACACTCAGTGATGCTGTCAAGGCAACATTGGGCCCCAAGGGAAGAAACGCGATATTAGATAAAAAATTCGGCGCGCCGACCATTACAAAAGACGGCGTAACGGTTGCCAAGGAGATTGAGCTTAAGGATCCGTATGAGAACATGGGAGCACAGCTTGTGAGAGAGGTCGCCAGCAAGACCTCTGATGTAGCAGGCGACGGTACAACAACCGCAACCGTGCTTGCATATGCTATCTACAAGGAAGGCATAAAGCATGCTGCTGCTGGAGCAAACACCATGGATATCAAAAAGGGTATAGAGAAATCAGTGGTTGTTGTTGTTGAAGAGCTAAAAAAGCTCAGCAAAAAAGTTCAGGACAAGAAAGAGATTGCTCAGGTAGGGACAATCTCTGCAAATAATGATGCTGAAATCGGGGAACTCATCTCCGACGCCATGGACAAGGTGGGAAAAGACGGGGTTATCACTGTAGAGGAAGCAAAGAGCATGCAGACAACGCTGGATGTTGTTGAGGGGATGCAGTTTGACAGAGGCTATATCTCCCCTTACTTTGTAACAGATGCAGAGAGAATGGAATGCGTCCTTGAAGACCCTTTTATACTTATCCATGAGAAGAAGATAAGCTCGATGAAAGACCTGCTTCCTATACTTGAGCAGACTGCAAAGATGGGCAGACCCCTTCTTATTATTTCAGAAGATGTTGAGGGAGAAGCTCTTGCCACACTCGTTGTCAACAAACTCCGCGGAACACTTCAGGTAGCTGCTGTTAAGGCTCCGGGATTTGGCGACAGAAGAAAGGCGATGCTTGAAGATGTCGCTATACTCACAAACGGGACATTGATAGCAGAAGACCTCGGCATTAAACTTGAAAATATCAAGATAACCGATCTCGGTACAGCAAAAAAGGTGAGCATTGATAAGGAGAACACAACCATAGTTGAAGGCGCAGGCGATAAGGCGAAGATACAGGGCCGTGTAAAGCAGATAAAGGCTCAGATTGAAGAGACCACATCTGACTATGACAGGGAAAAACTCCAGGAGAGACTTGCAAAGATAGTCGGAGGAGTTGCCGTAATCAATGTTGGAGCCGCAACAGAGACGGAAATGAAGGAGAAGAAGGCGCGTGTTGAAGATGCGCTCCATGCAACAAGGGCTGCTGTTGAAGAAGGCATAGTGCCGGGAGGAGGAGTTGCCCTCTTAAGAACATTAAAGGCTTTGGATGAACTGAAACTGAATGCAGACGAGAAGATTGGCGCTGATATTATGAAGAGGGCGCTTGAAGAGCCCATAAGACAGATTGTAGCCAATGCCGGACTTGAGGGTTCTGTAATCGTTGATAAGGTAAAGTCCAATAAAAACAAAAACTTCGGCTTTGATGCTAATGCGGAAGAGTACGTGGATATGATAGAGGCTGGCATAATTGACCCGACAAAGGTGACCAGATATGCTGTGCAGAATGCAGCCTCTGTGGCGGGATTGATGCTGACAACCAATGTTATGGTCACCGATCTTCCTGAAGAGAAGCCTGAAATGCCGATGCATGGCGGTGGTGGGATGCCAGGCGGAATGGGCGGGATGTACTAAGAGAAAACATACAAACTTGTATAAAAAAGGGTGAGGATAATCTTCACCCTTTTTTATTAATGCATTTTGGGGCGATTAATCAATTTTGGTTATAGAAACAAAGTTCTCAGGAATATATACTTACCAGTTATAACTGAGAAAAAGACCTGCCCCTTTGTTAAGGCTGACAGGCGTAACCGCAATGTTTTTCTTCTCAAGCCTCTTAGTGAATATCAAATTGGCGCTGATCCCGATAGCGGCTCCGGCAACTACATCCTGAAGATAATGATTATCGCTCGTTATTCTGCTCACGCCAACAAGTGTTGCAGCTATGTAGGCTGGGATACCATATTCCATACCGTATCTCTGTTGTATGAAGGATGCGCCGGTAAAAGCAGCAGCAGTATGACCGGAAGGGAAGGAATGGTTCCCGCCGTTGGGCCTCCTGCTGTTGATGGAATACGTTAGTCCATATGCTATGGCTTCCGCGGCAATAAAAGCCTTTGCAAGCTGAATGGTGCCCTCCCTGTTATCATAGGTAACCGTCATCGCCAGTGCGGTAACCGGGAGGGCAATCTGCCCGATATCACCATATAATTCAAATCCATCTCTTGCATATGCACCGGATGCGGCAGATAAGATCAGCGCAAACATAAGTATTGCCGCATATTTTTTAATCTTAGTGCAATATAAAACAGTAGAGCAAAAAAAAGATTCTAATGCTGTTGTATACATACTCTTAAATCCTCCCTTTTCTTAAAAACTAATACTTTGTTGTTTGTGAATAGCTGAGAACAGCTAAACCGTTTTCTTGTTCATCTTTGAATAGTATTCAAGCTCCAAAAGGCGTATCTTCATGTTTATACCTGATGAATAACCGCCTACAGAGCCGTCGGATTCTATAACCCTGTGACAGGGCAGAACGATAGGAACAGGATTCTTTGAAAGCGCCCTTCCCGCCGCCCTTGTTGCCGAAGGACTGCCGGCTTTTTCAGCAATCCACTTATATGTCCTTGTCTCGCCGTAAGGTATATCTTTTAATGATGCCCAGACTTTTCTTTCAAAATCCGTTCCTGTGAGAAATCTTATCTGTTGACCGAAGCCGGCGTTTGAGCCCTGGAAGTATGACTCAAGCTCTTTAATAAAGCTCGTTGATGCCACTCCTTTTTTTAAAGCAATATCAGATGGTTTTTTTAAAGAAATTTTCACAAGAGACTTTCCTGAAAAAATCAGAAATAGAGTTCCAACAGGACTCTCAAAGAGATCATAAAATAAAGAAGGCATCTTCATTTACAAAAAAAATGCAATTGTTTAAGGCACATCGCATTTACTTGGATTTGACTCTCTTAACGTCAAGCACACCCTTTATCTGCGACATCTTTGATGTTACCGCGTCAAGCTGTTTTTTATCTTTAACCTCAAGGATAAAATTTATCTTTGCCTGTTTGCCTTGTGCTGTGGACGAATCAATATGATGTATGTTTATGTTGTTAATAGATAATATTGCGCTGATCTCCGCAAGCAGGCCTGGTTTATCCACAGTATAAGCAACTACTTTAACCGTATACGTGGTCTCACCGTTTCCGGACCACTCCACATCAACAAGACGGTCTCTGTCAATTGCGTGAGTCTCAAGAGTCGGACAGTTAATAGTATGTATTGATACACCTTTTCCTCTTGTAACAAAACCGGCCACCTGTTCACCAGGGAGCGGGTAACAGCACTTTGAGCGGTGAAACATTATATCGTCAATCCCCTTAATCTTTATCCCTTTTTCCTCAGCCTTTTTACCGGTCTCCTTTACTGCTACAGCCTTTTCAGATTTTTCTGATTCCGGCAGAAGTTTATTAACAACCTTGTGAGCAGAGAGCCTGCCGTATCCTACAGCGATAAAGAGATCTTCATGGGTCTTTATCTTATATGGTTTAACCACTTCCAGTATCTCTTTAGACCTTAGAAACTTATGGTCAAGACCATGCTTTCTCAGGGATTTTTCTAAAAGCTCTTCGCCGACTGCAAGCCCTTTTTTCCTCTCCTCAGCCTTAATCCATTGTTTTATTCTTGACTTGGCCCTCTGGCTCTTCACGAATTTCAGCCAGTCCCTGCTCGGCCAATGCCCCGGAGCAGTTATTATTTCCACAGTGTCGCCGTTCTGGAGTTTATGCCTCAGGGGAACGATCTTGCCGTTAACCTTTGCTCCCGTGCACCTATGCCCTACCTGGGTGTGTATACTGTAAGCAAAGTCAACAGGGGTAGAATTGGAAGGAAGCTCCACTATATCGCCGTTTGGTGTAAATACATAGACGACATCCAGGAAGATATTGCCTTTTACCGCCTCCAGAAACTCCTTTGCATCAGGCATATCCTTTTGTAACTTGACAAGGTCTCTGAGCCATATGAAAAATTCGTCATCTTTTCTGCGGCCTGCCTTCTGCTCTTTGTATCTCCAGTGTGCGGCAATGCCTTCCTCATTAATCCTGTCCATCTCTTCTGTTCTTATCTGAAATTCTATCTTTTCGCCTCTCGGGCCGATAATTGTGGTGTGAAGAGACTGGTACAGGTTTGATTTAGGAGCTCCTATAAAGTCTTTAAATCTTCCTGGCACAGGAGTCCAGAGTGAGTGAATAAGTCCCATAATGGCATAACAATTTGCCTGTGTATCTGTTATTATCCTGATCGCGAGTACATCATATACAAGTTCAAATGGTATCTTCTGCTGCTGCATCTTTAAGTAAATGCCGTAGTAGTGTTTTACTCTGCCAAAGACTCTGCCGGTAATGGAAGACTCTCTTAAATATGCTTCAACCACCTTTATTATTTCATTCAGATACCCCTCCTGCTCTTCCCTCTTCTTTGCAACCTTCTGAATTAGTTCGCTATAAACATCGGGCTTGAGAAACTTGAAACTGAGATCCTCGAACTCTGTCTTCAGCCATCCAATACCGAGACGGTTTGCAAGAGGGGCGTAAACCTCCAGAGTCTCACGGGCAATCTTCTTTCTCTTCGGTTCAGAAAGGTGTTCAAGAGTGCGCATGTTGTGAAGTCTGTCGGCAAATTTGATGAGTATGACCCTCATGTCCTCTGCCATCGCAAGAAACATTCTTCTGAAATTTTCAGCCTGGGCTTCCTCGCTCGTCTTGAACTCCATCTTGCTGAGCTTTGTCAGGCTTGCGACAAGAAAGGCGATATCATCTCCAAAAAGATTCCTTACATCTTCCACAGTTGTCTCTGTATCTTCAACAGTGTCATGCAAAAGACCGGCTGCAATCGTCATGCTGTCCATGTGCATATCCGTAAGGATTGCGGCAACGGCCAGAGGATGCTCGATAAAAGCTTCTCCTCCCACCCTTCTCTGCTTAAAGTGCGCTTCGCATGAGAAGGAGTAAGCCCTCTTAAGGAGGTTGCCCTCAGCTTCTGGATTATACGAATATACCCTGTCAATAAGGGCATCAATCGTGTTTATTTCCTTTAATTCGACCATGGTTCTATTATATTACTACAAAAAACTAAATTCTAAAAATGCCTTTTTATAGATTATTACGACCCTTATCTCCCACATTTTTTTGTCCGCACGATTATCTTAAGGGCTATTATTAAAACGATCGCATTACCCGCTGCCTTTATGCTGCCTGAATTTATTTATTTTGCCTCATCAATTTCCCTCATCCTGTGCTATAATTAACACGATTTCCAACTCGGAAGAATAAAAAAATGACGGATTATTATCACAAATTTCATATTCCTGTTATGGGTACCGGCTATTCTGCTGATACCCCCATACGCGTGGCTCATCTCGGGATCACCTCTGTTATCTCACTTGTTGACGACCTGCTTCTTGAACAACTCCGGAAGTACTATTGCCGGAAGTTCAGCCTGCCTTATGAAGAGATACCTAAAAATGCTGATGACGGCAGGGCAAAAAGGATAAAAGCATATCTGGACACTGTTAATGAGATAGTGGGGATCAAGTTTGATGCAATAAAGAAAGAGTCTTTTATGCCTGAAACAGAGAAGACCAAATATTTTGAGCTTCTTCCGGACGACATACCTCTTAAACAGCAATATAATAAATTTTTGGGCATGCCTGAAGGAGCTGAAAAGAGGGCCCTTGGGCAGGAGCTTACTGAAAAGATGCTGCCTGGCTCAATTGACGTAAATATAATGGTCAAGCTTGACAGGACCAATTATGACAATGAAGGCAATCCCCTTCCTGAGAAGTACAGCGACGCAAAGGCGGCATTAAGGGGATATGCAAAGAGCGCCCTGAATTCAGGCATAGAGCTTTCAGCCGGGATGAACCAGAGGCTTTTTAACTATATGACAGAGTTCAGGGACTTTTACAGGGACGAAAGAGGTGAAATAAAGAAGAAGATAATCCTGAAGGTAAGCGACTTCCGCTCTTCGATAATACAGGGGAAGTTCCTCGCGAAAAAAGGGCTTGAGGTCTATGAGTTCCGCATAGAATCAGGACTTAATTGCGGCGGCCACGTATTTCCCACAAACGGTACGCTGCTTCCGGTCATACTTCAAGAGTTCAGGGAGCATCGCCGAAGACTGGCCGAAGATTCCCGTCCTTTTATAATGAAATACTATGAGAAAATGGGATGGCTTTATCCTGATGTTTCATTGAAATCTTTGCCTCTTATAACGGTGCAGGGAGGCATTGGCACAAATGGAGAGATACGCAGGCTGATGGAAGGCTTTGGCATGGACAGGACAGGGTGCGGCACGCCTTTTCTCCTTGTCCCTGAAGCTACGTGTGTAGATGACACGACTCTTGAACTGCTGAAACGGTCTCAAGAAGATGGTCTCTATGTGAGCGACGCATCACCTTTAGGGATTCAGTTCAGCAATGTGCGTGGTTCAGGCGCTGACACATGGAGAAAAAAAAGGATTGAAGAAGGTAGGCCTGGTTCGCCGTGCAGAAGGGCCTTTCTGAAATTTAACACTGAATTTACCGAAAAGCCGATATGCATTTCATCAAGCATGTACGAGAAGAAGAAGCTTGAGGAGATAGATAGACTTGAGGCTACTTATGAAGAGAAAGATAAACTGAGAGCCAATGTCTTAAATAAGGAGTGCATCTGCGACCAGCTTGGCAATAGCTGTCTCATAGCCCTTGGGATTGTCGAAGAGAAAGATGCACCCCAGTGCATATGTCCAAGCGCCAACATAGCGTGGTTTAACAGGATATATTCACTTAAGGAGATGGTAGATCATATCTACGGGAGGGGTACATCTCTTGTGCCGCCGGAGCGTCCGCATATGTTTGCCAAGGAGATAGAGCTGTACGTGGATTATTTTGAGAGACAGGTGAAAGATTATTGCCGCACTCCGGGGGAAATCAAAACTCTCATGGAGTTTAAGGATAATTTTGGAAAGAGCTTTGATTTCTGCATGGAAATTGCCGGAATGGAGCCTTACCCTGGAGAAAATCTGGTGTCAATAGCTCTATGTGTGAATCAGCAGAGAGCCCGCCTCGCATCTATATACGATGCTCTTGAGAAGAAGGCCGCTAATATTTCAGATCAAAATTGATATTCCCCTTACAGTCAATGCTCACGAGTTTTGTGTAGTGTATCGAATATAAATGCATAGCCCTCTCATGATCTCCATGCGTTGCAACTACCTCTGCGATATAGATTGTGTGATCTCCGGTCTCAAGATGATTGACAACCTTGCATTCAAAGGCTGCTGTCACCCCTTCGATAATCGGAGGCTGTACTATTTTTGAATGGATAGGTTTAAACCCCGTCTCCAGAAACTTGTCAACCTTTCTTCCGCTTTTAGTCCCGCAGAGCCACGCATCCTTTGCCTGTCCTTCTGACGGAAAGCAGAGAACAAATTCTCTGTGATGCTCCAGGCACTCATGCGAATATCTCTGATGTCCAACCGATATGGCGATCATCAGGGGGTCCCATGATGTAAACATCCACCATGAAAGCCCGATGATATTAGGCCGGTCCCTTGCATCCAGAGTAACGGCAAGGACGTAAGGGAATGGAGAAGCGAGTTCAAATGCTTTATGCCTGTCAAGCTCTTTCATAAATTTCCTCCCGGTATAAGGATTATTTTTCAGTATAAACAGGGTTGTGATTAATTGATTTTATTAATTGTGCGGATAAAAAGTCTATGTATTGTTCTCTTTAAATGTTCTTTTCTATTAAACGTAAGAGACTCCAATAAATGAAACTTAAGGGGCTTGCCGAGATTAAAAGCTGTCTTTCCTTCCCATTGGAATTTCCATTCTTTTATTAATCTATCAATCAGATATTTTTGCGCCCTGCCGGGCTGAAGTCGGCGTAAAACATCATCAGGCACGGGAGCGCCTAATATTATCCTTGCTGAATAGAGTTGAAAAAAGAACAGATTCTTGTAACCAATCTGTTCCGCATCTCTAATCACTTTCTGCCAATCCATAATTTCCTTGTAACATCTTACCAGTTCCGCTATATCACAGAGCCATATAAGTTTTTCGAAGTAATCGCCGTGGATAATAAGATGCAGCAGTTGATGTTCAGGAGACGGCTGCAACATATTCATATTGAATATATTAAAAGGAATGGCATTATCATAAAGCCCTTTTATATTAAAGGCTTTAACTGTACTGTCTCTTCCTCTTAGGCTCTCATAATGAACATCCAGCCATGGATTTTCAATGTCTATTTTCTGAACGAGCTCCACTTGAGAAATATTTTCCTTTTTGAAACGAATTGATTCTCCACTCATTCTTACCATGTCAGTATCCGAGGAATTTTCCGTACCGTCAAAATCAACCGCGAAATCAATATCGCACATGGGCCTCAATCCTATGTTTTTATAAACAGTCTGAGCCAATACAGTTCCTTTCAAAAGGACTATCTTGATCCCTGAGTCATTCAGTATTTTCAGAACATTTTCAAGCTTATTGAAAAGCTGTAAATTTTTGGCAACGGTAAAATGATAATATTGCCTTAAATTATTCAGGACATCTTTGGGAACTTTTTTCTCGGCATTAACGGCCTTAAGATTTTTGTACAATAAAGAACCGATAGAATGTTGAGAAACAATCCTGAGAATATACTCCCAATCTAAATCAGAGTTGATAATATTTTTTATTTCAGAGACAGATTTATCGTCCAGTTTGGTTCTTGCACATGCAATTAGAATTTTATCTTCTGAGTAACGCATCATTTTATTATCTTCTCAGCGGTATGCTTGAGCCTGCATTTCAAACATTCTGGCATACTTGCCTCCATAGCGGATAAGCTCTTCATGGCTTCCGCCCTCAATTATACTGCCTTTGCTTAAGACATAAATACGGTCAGCCATGCGCACGGTTGTAAAACGGTGGCTGATGATTACAGCAGAGCGTCCCTGCACCAGATCGCGGAACTTCTGAAAAACCTTATATTCGGTCTTTGCATCCATAGAGCTTGTCGGTTCATCGAGTATAATCATACGGGTGTCGCGTAAAAAGGCTCTGGCCAATGCAATCTTCTGCCATTCACCGATGCTGAGCTCTTTTCCGTCTTCAAACCATTTGCCAAGAACTGTTTCATATCCGTTTTCAAACCCTGCAATTACATCATCAATGCCCGCATGCCGGGCCGCGTGCAAAATCTGCTCATCATCGCTTTTCATATCTATATTGCCAAACCAGATATTCTCTCGCGCTGTCAGATGATAACGCGCATAATCCTGAAAAATAACGCTGATCTCGCGTCGGAGATCGGTTATTTTAAAATCCTGTATGTTGATGCCGTCAATGGTGATGGCTCCGCTTGAAGGATCATACAGGCGGCATAAGAGTTTGACCAGTGTTGTCTTCCCTGAGCCGTTCTCTCCCACCAGCGCAATAACTTCTCCTGGCCGGATGGTCAGGCTTATATCATCAAGCGCCTTTATCTTATTGCCAGGATAGATGAAATCAACGCTGTCAAATACAATACCGGTTTGCATCGGCGCGGGGAAACGCTTTGGATGAGACGGTTCTGTAACCTTTGGTTTAAGCTCCAGAAATTCATACAGGTTGGAGAGGAAGAGATTGTCCTCATACAGATCAGCCATACTGTTCAATGTGCTCTTCATGAAACTTTGCCCTCTTTGGAACGCCTGATAGTACATAACCAGATCACCCATTGTCAGGAGCCCCTGCACCGTACGGTAGGCAATAAATAGGTATGAAGCAAGCACAGCTAATGCACAGAAGGTCTGAGTTATAAGCTCTGCAATAGAGCGTCTTGAGGTAATTCCAAGTCTTTCTTTACGCAACTGCACCCGCAAATTCTGAAACCGCTGCATGAACAATGAGCCCAGATCAAACAACCGTATCTCTTTGGCATGCGCTTCCCCGGTCAGCATCCAGTGGAAATACGCTGCTTTGCGCTCCGCGGATGTGCGGGTGCGCTGCCAGTCATATATTCTATGGGAATATTTTACCCGCACGAATATCCCAGGAACGACCGTGAGAAAGAGAACCGCTGCGATACCCCAGTGCAATGTTATCAGCAGACTTGCCATTGCTACAAGGGAAATACTGTTCTGACAAAACTGTACCAGACCGTTTACAATTTTGCCGGGGCGGAAAGGGCCTTCGCGCTGTGCTCGCTGGAGAGTGTCATGATATTTCGGATTCTCATAATACTCGAGGTCAACTTCAACAGATTTGGCATGAATGATACTGTTCATATAATCAGATACCATCTGCGTCTGCTGTTCATTGACAACGCCTGCTATTGAACTGCATAATGTGCTGAAAATTGTCGCGATTCCTGCAAGGCCGATAAGATACAAAACCTGTTTGAAGGCCTCGGTTTTATCAGGAGAGGCGATGCCTGCTGTCACTGCATCAACAATCAGCTTCATCAGATAGAGCGTCAGCAAGGGCAGGGCGCCCTGAAGAATTATCAATACAGCGCTGGCTATAGTCCAATTAGGAGTGCTCTGCCACACAAGGCGCAGCGCCTTTCCGAGATGCCATTCACGAAATATTTTGAATCTCATCTTTCCGTTATTACCCGTGGATATATATTAATCTAAACAACGCGTTTGAAAAAACCACAGAGATAAAAATGAAAGGCAATAAATTGGACGCGGGAAATAAAAAACCTCCTTACTTCTTATTTCCCATTTCCAATTTAACGCTCCTCTCTATTTGAAGCAGCGATGTCTCATCTATAAAAAGCCGGAAGGGCCGCCGGATTTGCCATTTTCCATTATATGAAGGGCATCTTCCTATAAGCCGCTTTCCCATGAGCAACTGAAACTCTGTTCCAAAAGGTCTCTTGACGGCTATAACCCGATGTTTCATAAAGGACGGCAGCCATAGTCTGAAGATCTCTGTTCGTGAAAGCCAGCGATAGGCAGGACGGAGTAAAGCAGAGACTCTCCCATCAAGCTTGCGAAGCGCTCTGTTTTTAAAAAAGATTAATTCCCCGATCTTGCCCCCATAGATATGAACATTTCTGCTCCCTCTCCGTACTGATATAACCTTCCCGATAACATCATTCGGCTTGAGCAGAAAATAATCAATATTGCAATTATTATCGCCATGGGTTCTGATCCCATTCAAATCTACCGATATGACCCGGTGGGTAATCTTGGTTTTCCCATCTCCTTCAGGATGCTCGAATACAATCACATCACCGCATTTGATCTTCCTGCCGCTATAAGGAACTATGTGGAGAATATCAGGGGCTTTTAGAGTCGGATTCATGCTCGGGCCTTTATAGACAATGGGTTTCAAAGAAGTATCAGGAGTTTTAAATAAGTCCGGCGGCATATACTTTGACTGCTTTTTTAAATGAGTATTCATTTGCCTGTGCTAACAGGCTCCGGCAAATGTGATATAACCTCTTCCATCTCTTCCCAAAATTTACCATGCAGGCCGGCTCGAAGAATGAATGCCGGGATTTTTTTCGCCATATCACAGGCATTATTAAAGATCTGATTTGTGAGCATTCTTTTATCGTCACCTTTAAGGTTTCTGCTGAATTTTCTGCAAACCTGGTTGGCTGACTCATTTATGAGTATCGCGGACTGCCCCTCTGTTACAGGCACGACCTCATCGGTCTCAGCCTGTTCAAGAAAAAATATTGCGGAAAGGGGAACTGAATTCTGGACATTCCATGTGGTTTCAGAACGTTTCCAGAGATAATTGCTCCAGCTTGGAAAGGGATGCGCCTGGTAATCTTTTTGGCTGTCAAGGACTATCAGGGTTTCATCATCGCACAATGCCTTCCAGTGATCAGGAAGACGGCGGCTGCATGTTGATTTTCCTGTGCCGCCTGAAGCAGCAATAAGAATTCCATTGCCATGCAGTTCAGCCAAAGCCGCATGTAAAGGCAAGCCCCCTTGCTCTTGAGCCTTCTGATATATCGGTTTCAGGGAAATCCCCATATTCAATATATCAATTTCATGGCATATATCATTTCTTACTTCACAGATAACGTCCGGAACAGAAGGATTCTTCCATATACGGACAATCCTTTCGTCGTGACAGATCCATTCGTCATTGCTAAAATAGGGTAAAGGGGGATATTTCTCTCCCTTTACCCCATGGTTCAATTTTGTAAAAATGATTTTTGGATGGCCATTCTGTGCTTTTTGTCTTAACTCCATGATTGAGGCAAGTTTATCCAGCCACGGAGTCAACCCGTTGTCGCCACACAAGAACCATTCATCGCCTGAACTTAATTGCAGGCTATAACCTGTTTGATTAGCCTTCATCAATTACCTTTAATTTTTACATGAAGTTCCGGTTGCGTAACCTGACGCCCGGCTATACTTCAATGTGATTCTAAACAGGGCTGATTCCGCTTATACAAGGCCCAGCCAGGCTTATGCCAGTATTACATCCTCCCGGTCCGGGGTTTGTGCCATTAGTGCAATATGACGCAAGTTCACCGCTCGTACAATCTTGTGTAGGAGACGATCCGCCCGTACACGCGCCTTCGGCCCTGGAATTTTTTAAATCAACGAGTTCCGGCTTTTGATATTCTCTTGTCATTGTATTCCCTCCTTCTGTTTCAAAAGGTTAATATTTAATTACTCTATTGGCTTCATCATAAACACAATTTAGTCAGAAGCCATTTATCTATTCGTTTAAACTGGTTATACGACGGTCGCTCCTCCTGAACAAGCTTGTGCGCCAGATCCAATTGTACATGCTGTTGCGGAACTGCCATTAGAACATCCCCCTGGAGCAGTTCCGCCGGAAGTACAAGCTGGATCGGGACTTCCTCCGTCAGTGCAATTTGTCAAAGGATTTGACCCGCCAGTACATCCGCCGACAGCCTTGGAGTTCTTTAAATCAACGATTTCCGGTTTCTGATATTCTCTTTTCATCGATGGCTCCTTCTTCTTCAACTTCCTATAGAGACATGAAATATTTTAGTGTGCTTAGGGATTATTACCATATACACAACTTGCAACAACGGTTCCAGCAGTACAACCGCCGGGGGGTGTCGGCATCGGTCCCGGACTTGTGCCGTTAGTACAATATGCCGCAGCAGTTTCCCCGCTTGTACAATCCTGCACAGGGGACGATCCGCCCGTACACGCGCCTTCGGCCCTGGAATTTTTTAAGTCAACAAGTTCAGGCTTCTGATATTCTTTTGTCATTGTTAATCCTCCATTTAATAGAGAAACATGAAAATATTTATCCCAGGATAGTTCCATTTGAGCAGCCATTTACAACAGTTCCAGCATTACAATATGATGGTCCTCCGGGTGCCGGGTTTGTACCATTAACACAATATTGCTCAGCAATGTTCCCGCTCGCACAATCTTGCATAGGAGACGACCCCCCTGAACACGCGCCTGCGGCCTTGGAATTTTTCAAATCAACGAGTTCCGGTTTATGATATTCTCTCATTGTCTTTCCTCCCCTGTGATATTGCTTATATGAGCAGCTCTTGTTATTTATTACATTTTTCTGCCGCAATACGGGTCTCAGGGAAAAGCCTTGCATTAAGGGCCTCCTCGCAGTACCAGAAAGGCGCCCAGAGATTTTTACTGCGATAATAGTTTTGGGCAATACAGCTTCCAAGGCACCGGGATTTCATTAAACAATTGCCGCAAACTCCTTCAAGGCGATTTGGAAGCCCTTCTCTGATCTCACAAAGCATAGAGGTATTGTTCCAGACATCTTCGAGGCTATCAGCGCCTGCATGTCCAAAGACAAGCTCAGGCACTGTCTCGCCAATGCCACACATGGCATATGAACCATCTGAAAGAACACCGATTACCCCCAGTATTCCGCAAATTCCGCACCCACCTCCGTTACTGCCGAACATCTTGCCAAGAGGTTTAAAGGCCGCAGGATGGTGAAAGAAGAGACGCAATTTTGTCGAGGCTGAGAGCACATTCTCCACCCATTGCCCAAGCTCTATCAGCGCTGCAATGCTGATGTTTTCTCCTGACCTATGCATGCTCTCGCCTCTTGCGGTAGGCTGCATTACGTTGAACTTTACAGAGGCGGCGCCTAACGACTCGGCAAGACGCACAACGGCTTCCATCTGCTCTTTATTGCGTTTCATAACAGTCATGATGATCTGCGGTTTGAACCCGGCATTCACAAGGTTCCTGATGCCGCTAAGGGCTGCCTCGAAACTGCCTTTTACGCCTCTTATCCATTCATGGGTTTCCGCGTTAGAGCCGTCAAGGCTGACAGAGACAAAAGGATTTTCACATACTTCTTTCATCCTTTTGGCCAGATCAGGGGTGCATAATATGCCGTTCGTCTCCACAGTGAGGCGGAGTTTATTGCTCTTGATAATATCCAGAATATCATTTATTTGCGGATGGATAAGTGGTTCGCCGCCTGTAAGTTTGACGCCTGCGAGACCTAATGGCTTTGCTTCTTCAATTATTGATTGAAAGAGGTTTAGGGGTAGTGATGGATATATATGCTCTTTGGTCTGGTGCTTGGGCTGTATCCAGCAGTGACGGCAGGCAAGGTTACACCCTTCGGTCAGATAAAAATATATCTGGCTTAACGGATATTTTGGTATATTAGTCTTTTCCTTTTCCATATTCAGCAATTACATTTATCATTTGATGCAACTAATAACTTTTCATCAGGGATACTTCCCCCGTCTTTTAAAAACCGCCTGAGGCAGGAGTCAGGACTTGGATGACTGTCTTCATTTGTAATTGTATAAGCCAGTGCAGGGCAGTTGCCCGTACAGTAATTGATATATTCGCATCCATGACAGAATTTAAAGCTGCTCAACGGTATCTTATTACGTTCCCTTATTCTTTTAAGTTCAGGATGATTCTGCCAGACATCTCTCAGGTCATCTCTGTTAATTTGTCCAAGTTCAATATGGCTCATCTGTCCGCATGGGACCATAACACCGTCGGCACGCACCGCGATCTTGCTCATCAGACCATTGCAGCCTGTAAGATAACCGCGTCCCGACATATCTTCTTTGCCTTCCTTGCGCGCCTGCTCCATAATTATCCATTGCTTTCCCTCTGCAAGCGGTCCCGCTGCTGCGCTGATGCGATTGTTATATTTATTGTTAAGTCTCAATAGCGTCTCTATTGCAAGGGAGCGTTCTTCAGGAGTAAGCTGCACCTGTTCCGCATTCTGACGGCACAACCCCATGTGCGAAGCTGAATTGGTGGAAAAACCTGTAAGCCCCATCTCATCAAGCAGCAGTCTCGCAACATCTTCAAGGTCTCTGACATTATGCCTGTGAATTGTTACGCGCACAGTAACAGGGACACGGTGTTTCCGGAGAGATTTAATCCCCTCCATAGCCCTGAGAAAATTACCTTCTCCTCTGCACGCATCATGTGTGGTGGGAATTGAGCCGTCAATTGATACCTGTACCCCGTCACACCGGCCTGTTGAGGCAAGAAAGGCTGATATGTCATCAGTTATCAGAGTCCCGTTGCTGAGGATATTAAAGCGCATACGATTCTTTACAATTCCGGCGATAAGCTCCTTCAAGTCTTCCCGAAAGAAAGCCTCTCCGCCTGAAAGGCAAACGTTCGTTACTGCACAGCGGTTCAATTCCTCAAAGAATTTGAGCCATTCCTCTTTAGGCAGATCTTTGCCCACATCACCGGAGCTTGTGAAATGGCTGCAGTATTTGCACCGCAAATTGCATCTGTTGGTTATCTCAATGTCAACTGATTTTGGCGTCTTCATCAGTTTCATAATGAGTTATACCCCTTTTTGTTCATAACCCACGAATCCCCGCTCGATTATATCCTTTAAGAAGTCATCTAAATGCGACGCCGCATCTTCAGGCACTTGCTCGCATTCCTTATGCAAGGCTTTCAAAATGTCTTCAGAAGAGTTCTTGCCGTCAAGGAGCTTCCATATAAATACGCTTGTGGGGTTGAGACCAAAGGCATCCCCTGTGTCAGGATCAAAAAGGATAGCCCAGTCATCGAATTCTTCGCGGAGTACTATAGAAGGGTTTGCTACGGGTTTTTTATTGTCTGGCATGTTGTTATTACTTTCTCCTTTTTATTCTGTAATATTTAGGAAAGTAGGGGTGAGGTGATGCTTATTTTTATGCATATTTTATAACAAGTTCCTTATAGAAAAGGCAAGAAAAAATATTTGACAAATAAGTGCTAAAAACCGATTTTTGGCTCAGAACAGATTCAGAACAGATATAGATTTAGCATAATAGTAACTATGCTTAACTATTCAGATAACAAAGCCTGTTTTAGCAGTTCGCCTGGGTTAAGCTTGTATTGTTTTCGGCCGGCAGACCTTGACGCAAAGGCCGCATATGTACTGGCCGATATTATGGGTCTTGGAAAAGTATTTCAGCTTTTCAAGACACGCGTTGCGGTCCCACTCTTTATATGTAGTTCCTATTGCGGATACAGGGCATATTGAGATGCATTTCTTGCAGTCTCCGCAGTCTTTATCTGTCGGATTATCCGTCTTCAGAGGCATGTCTGTAAGAACTGTTGTTATCCTTATCTTCGATCCAAACTCAGGATGCACCAGCAGGTTGTTCCTCCCGATCCAGCCTGTGCCTGCCCTCAATGCGATCATCTTATGCGAGAGATGGGCTGTCTGCTTCTGCCAGTCAACTATCTGGCTTGCGGGAATAGGCATGGCATTGGAACCTTTCTTCTGAATGGCAAGGGATATCTTTAGCGCTGTCTGATCAAGAAGCATGTTGAGCATCTTATAGTGATGCAGATAATGGCGGGTAGGCCAGTTGATTATCCCTTTGAGCACCGGGTCCGAGACCCTTACCCCTATTGAGATGCCGTTTATCAGCCCCTCGGTCTGGTCTAAGGGAAGGGCTTCAAAATTCTCTCTTAAATCGTCTATGTTCCCGACTCCAAAGATCGGGGCACCCGAATTGAGGGCGATGCTCTTAAGCTCTTCATACATCTTTATAACCACTTCTCAATTAAAGCCATCTTCTCAGGACTGCTCCACTCTTGCGGACCTATAAGCCTCTCTCTCAGAATGCCTTCTTTGTCCAGTATGAAAGTTTCAGGCACTCCTGTGATGCCGTATAATTTTGCCATTGCATTGTCAGGGTCAATAAGAGTGGGATTCATGACATTATATTTCTTGTAATAGGACGGCAGGTTTTCGGGACCATCTTTGTAGAGCACGCCTAACATCTGAAAAGGTTTACCCTGCATGGCGTTGAATAGAGTTGTTTTTTGAGGCGCTTCAGCCTTGCATGTGGTACACCATGTTGCCCAGAAATTAATAAAAACTGCTTTGCCCTTAAGTTCGGAGAGTTTCCAGAGCTTGCCTGTCGAATCCCTGAGCTCAAACGCCGGAGCTGGGGTGCCGACCGCCATTATTGTCTTGTATGATTTCTCTCCCGGGGTGAGAAAAATTGCGGCAGCGGCAACTGCAATTACAATTATGAGGATAATGCTTTTATGTTTCATCTGATCTCTCCTGTCTTATTTTTTCCGGTTTTACGGTTAACGAATAACCGGATCATTTTTATTTTACATTAATTAGTACTTCTGTTGTTATTATGCTTCAGCAGGCATACTGTCTGTGCCGCGATACCTTCGCCTCTGCCGATAAACCCCATTCCTTCGTTAGTCTTTGCCTTAATATTTATTATGCCCTGCGGAATCCCGGCGCTCGACAGCCTCTCTTTCATTGCCTGAATGAATGGTTGGAGCTTCGGGCTTTCAGCAAATATCACAGAGTCAATCCACGTAACCTCAAAACCCTCTCTCCGCATCATCTCTACGGTTGTTGAGAGAAGGGCTATACTTGAGGCGTCTCTCCATTTCGCATCAGTGTCAGGGAAGTGCTTCCCTATATCTCCCAGTCCGAGAGCGCCTATTATCGAATCTATTATCGCATGACAGAGCACATCGGCGTCTGAATGGCCTTGCAGTCCTTTCTCAAACGGTATCTCCACTCCGCCTAAAATGAGTTTCCTGCCCTCAACGAGTCTGTGCGAGTCATATCCTGTTCCGATTCTCATAATATTTATAAATTTTGTTCATTAATCAAGTACTGCACCATCTCAAGGTCTTCCTGTGTAGTGACCTTTATGTTAAATGGACTGCCCTCAATAACTTTAATCTTGCCTCCCATTCTCTCAACAAGGGCCGCATCATCTGTTGCGTGGAAACCGTCAGCATAAGCCTTGTTATACGCCTCCTTAATTACTCTCAATGGAAAGACCTGAGGCGTCTGAACCGCCTTAAGCTTGCTGCGATCCTCTGTGGAGACTACAATGTTTTCTGCATCAATGACTTTTATTGTATCTTTTATAGGCAAGACGGGCACAATGCCGTCAAAACCATTAATCTCATTTATCAGCCTTTCTACAAGCCTCGCGGAAAAGAGCGGTCTTACACCGTCATGAATCAGTATCAGACTCTCCTCACGCAAAAATTTTAAAGCATTATATACGGAGTCCTGCCGCTCGCGACCCCCGGGGACAATCCTTTTGACCTTGTTTAATCCATGAGCTTCAATGACTTCGCTCCACTTTTCTATGTCCTCTTCTTTAAGCACAGGGATTATCTCTGTTATCGCTACGTTATCCTGAAGTCTCTTCAGGGTATGTATTAAAAGCGGAGTTCCATTAAGTGCGACAAATGTTTTTCTGACCGTCCCGTCAAACCTTCTGCCGATGCCTGCTGCCGGAACTATCGCAACCGTTTTAATCTTCATTGTTGCTGGACCATCTTCAGTTCTTCTTTCCCCGCGTCTTCCTTAAGTCTTGCAAATATCATTCTTCCTGCCGTGGTCTGCAGAACACTCGTGACCACAACATTGACGCGGTTATTTATGATCTTCCTTGCATTGTCAACCACCACCATTGTTCCGTCATCAAGATAACCAACTCCCTGATTCAACTCCTTCCCCTCTTTGGCTATGAAGATATTCATCTTTTCGCCGGGCAGGACAACAGGTTTTACGGAGTTTGAAAGCTCATTGAAGTTGAGAACAGTTACCCCCTGCAATTGAGCGACTTTGCTGAGGTTAAAGTCATTCGTGACCACCTTGCCGCCTAACATCTTTGCAAGCGCGACCAGTTTTGCGTCCACTTCCTTTATCTTTGGGAAATCCTTGTCAATGACCTTTACTGTGATATTCGACATCTTCTGTATCTTCTGCAGGATATCGAGACCCCTTCTGCCGCGCGCCCTCTTCAGAGAGTCGGGAGAGTCCGCAATATACTGGAGTTCATGAAGAATGAACTGCGGCACTATAAAAGTCCCTTCCATGAAACCAGTCTCGCATACATCGGCTATCCTGCCGTCTATTATTACGCTTGTATCGAGTATCTTGATATTCTCCTCTTCCACCCTGCCCTTAAAGACCTTAACAATATCAGCCAGGACAAAATCCTTCCCTTTCCTGAAGCCCAGAAGCAGGCCGCTGTAACCAAAGAGCAGATTGAGAACAAGCGCAACATAAACTCCGTCTGTGCCGCCAAGAAAGGTCTTAAGCGGATAGTAAACCAATTTTGCAAAGAGGATGCCGACAGAGAGTCCTATCAATGATCCGATTATTGCACCATGGCCGATCCTGCTAAAGACAAATTCTAAAATAAGGCCGATAATGCCGATGCCCGCGCCCCAGATAATGCCCTGATAGTATAAGCCCTCTCTTATCCCGAAGATATATCCGCCTGCCGCAAAAACAACTAAAAATATAATCCTGTAAAGCATAATATCACCTTCCTTCCGTTATGGATGGACCTTAAAGGGAACATAAAATTTCTTTCCGTTTCTGTTTATAAATAAGAGGACCATATCGCCGTCTCTTAAGCGGGAGACCGCCTTGTTAAAATCGCTTAAACTGCTCACCCTCTTCTTGTTGATCTCCTGCACCACGTCACCTTTCTTAAGCCCGGCCTCATCCGAGGCGCTGTTAGGGATAACGCTTACTATTACAACCCCCTTTTCTTTATTAGACAGTCCGAGCTGTTTTGCTATCTCGTCTGTAAGATCCAGGACTCGGAAACCGGCGAGGCTGTTTTCATCACTTACAGCTTCTTCAGACTGATGGGATGCAATCTCGGATGTATCGCTTGGAAATTCAACAATGGCTACTTCAAATGGAATGGTCTTGCCATCCCTTATAACTTTAAGCTTCAGTATGCTTCCAACCTTGCTCTGGGCTATCATGTTTCTGAGAGATACAACATTCTTTACCTCCTTGCCCTCCACCTCTATGATTATATCGCCCCTCTTCATGCCCGATTTCTCCGCAGGACTTCCGTTGAAAATATCGGTAATAATCGCGCCTGCTGATTCCTTCAGTCCGAACTCACCGGCAAGCTCAGGAGTAACATCCTGTATTGTCACCCCGAGCCACCCTCTGGTGACTTTTCCTCCCTTAATCAGTTCGCTCATGACAGACTTTACCATATTGCTTGGCACCGCAAAGCCTATCCCCTGATAGCCGCCGGTTCTCGAAAATATTGCGGTATTAATTCCTACAAGCTCTCCTTTTACATTTACAAGCGGCCCGCCTGAATTGCCGGGATTGATAGCAGCATCGGTCTGAATAAAATCCTCATAATCTGCAATGCCTACGTTTGCCCTGCCGAGAGCGCTCACAATGCCGAGCGTAACTGTATGGCTTAAACCAAAGGAGTTTCCAAAAGCAAGAACAAACTCTCCGACCTGCAGGCTGTCCGAATCCCCCCATTTTATTGCCGGGAGGTCTTCTTTGGCAGAGATCTTTATGACTGCAATGTCGGTTTTTGGATCAGACCCTATGATCTTCCCGCTGTAATCCTCTTTATCATACAAAGTGACCTTTATCTCATCAGCCTTCTCTACAACATGGGAGTTTGTTATTATGTACCCGTCGCTTGATACTATAACGCCGGACCCGAGGCTCTGCTCCTTCCACTTCTTCGGCATATTAAAAGGTTCAAAAAAATCCCCCAACGGGCTCTCAAAAAATTGTGAAAAAGGCTGAATCTCTCTCTTTACGGTCTTTGTTGTGGATATATTCACAACCGTAGGGCTTAAAATTTTGACAATCTCTGAAAAACCCGTTCCCTCTCCTTTCAGGTTACTCGGCGCCTGAAAATTATATGTATACGGCGCCTTAGTCTCCTTTGGAGAGAAGAGAGTGCTGTTGCCGGCAAAATAGCCTAATATAAGTGCGATTACGAAAATAAAGATTATCTTCTTATTCATTCTTACTCCTGTGAATTTCATTTTTTAGTTCTAAATTGAGACTCCTGAAAAAGTCATTTAGAGATTTTCAGTTTTTCCATGCCGGATTTTTTAAAATCCGTCTTCTGTTTTTATAAGTCTATCGTTATTTCCTGTTTTTACTTAAACTTTCTTGCCTTGTTACGATTTTTT
>JACRPZ010000077.1 GCA_016222905.1 Nitrospirota bacterium | reverse complement strand
TACGAAAGCATATAAAAACATGAATCCCTTTGCCCTGAGAAAAATGATTGAAGATAAACTGAAAAAGATATTCAAGGCTTGTTATTAAAAATTGCCTTGAGTCAACGAACTTTCGGTAACATTTTCTTATGAGGCAACTGGGAATAAGGCACCCGCGAGGTGCATGGGATGAAGCCAAAGATCGTTCGGCCAGCAAAATCCGCTGGCGCGAACTCCGAACGCAGCGAGGGTGTTAGGCGGCTGGCGATCTCGGAACTTCTTTCAGGGGGAGGAAGTCTCCGTACAACTGCTCCGCGCACTTGGGACAGATGCCATGGCTAAACATGGCGTCGGTCTTTTGCGAGACATAGACTTCAACCTGCGTCCATTGATTGTCCTCGCCTCGGACGCTTTTACAACTCGCACAGATGGGGATGAACCCGCTTAAAACTTTGGCGAGGGATTCACTGAGGGACTGCTGCAGGGCGCGTGTTTCTTGTTCCGAGCGAATGCGCTGCTGCAAGAAAGCCTCCTCTTGTCTATTCCTTGTACGCTGCAGCCAGAAGGCAACGCCAATGAAATAGAGCAGCAGGGTGAGAACGAGTACCTGGAAGAGCTTGCCGGCTACCCGTCCTTCAGTAATGTCGGCGTGAATCGGTCCCTCTCCTGCGCCGAGGACATCCAAGGTGTTCAAGAAACCTGTCGCTGCAGAGGCGAGGCTTGGCATTAAATCGCTGGTCGGCTGTACGCCGTCGCCTGCGCGACCAGAGACAGCCTCAAACGAGCTAAAAAGGTGATGTTCCGCAGACATCCAGTTCTCGTAGGTCACTGATAGCTTGCCCACATTGGCCGACAGCTCCTTGTTGTAGCGGGACAAGTCCCTGTAGCGTTCCAACATATCCGTCGCTGAGCCAATGGCAAGGGAGAGCGCGCGGGTACTGGCCTCGACATCGGCTGTCTCGATCAAGCGTGCTTCTACCTGCTTGATCGTCAGGAAGGGACGTCTCATCTCGTCGAGCATCTGAATGGCCGCCTGGCCCCGTTCGCCCGTCTTGATTTTCTGCGGCAGCTTCAGTATGAGGACCACAGCAGAGAAGCTGAGGACACCGAGGATAGCGAGTGCTATCGCGTTCTTTAGCAGAGTGCCGAAGTGTGATATTTGCATATATCCCTCCTTTTAACGCTACCATAAGAGCGTTCAGTCGCCAGTTATTATCTGAACAACTAAGTAAAAGTAGCATAAATTTGAACGAGTGGTCAATGGAAACAATGACCTTGATATATCTGATGAAGTTTATTAGACTTTTTCAGGGATTATTGAAAGATGCAAAAATAATGTCCTGTTTTTATCATTCTCGCTTATCGGAAATCTTATTAAACAACCCCCTATCCCCTTTATTAAGACAACAGGTGCTTTAAGCGGGGAATTTCTTGAAAGGAAATATTTTGGAAGAGCTTTATAAAGAATACGTAATATCTTTTTTTGATAAGACGCTTCAATTGCATGGCGACAGGCCGGAGGCTGTTGGATGGTCGGGGAAAGGGCAGAATCTTCGCTTTGAAGATCTTCTAAATATAGATAATGATATCAGAGGGAAGAAGGTCCTTGACTACGGATGCGGCAAGGGAGATTTTTATCAATTCTTAAAGGATAAGAATATTCCGGTATCCTATACCGGCTTTGATATCAATCAGCATCTTATTTCTTTAGCCAATATCAAATTCCCTGAAGCCGAATTCAGGGAATTTGATATTGAAGAAGATAGGTTGAGTGAGAATTTCGATTACATCTTCCTGTGCGGGGTATTTAACCTGAAAGTCGCGGGAATTAATGAAACTATCAGAAATGTATTGAAGATGCTTTTTGAACACTGCAACACAGCCCTTGCCTTTAACGCTCTCTCAGATCGTAGCCTTAATAAAGATTTTCAACTGCATTATGTTTCTCCTGAGAAGATTCTACAATTTGCATTAAAAGAACTTTCTCCGCATGTTTTATTAAAGGAGAGCAGCAACTCTGATGATTTCACAATATTTGTGTATAAAAAGGAGAAGGGTCTTTGAAAATCACCCTCCCCTTAGTCCCCTCCCCTCAAGGGAGGGGAAAAGAAGTAGTTCCCTCGCCCCTTGGGGGAGAGGGTTGGGAGAGGGGTATTTTCGGATCAATGACTTACAGGGAAGATATTATCTTTCAGAAATCCAGCAAGAATCTAAATAAACAACTTTGGCATCCTCTCAAATAATGTGGTAAAATTTACCCATTCCACTTAAATCTAACTTCCTTAAGAAAGGAGCATTAATATGAGCATTAAAAGAATAGGTATTTTAACAAGCGGCGGGGACTGCGGGGGCATTAACGGAGTAATTAAAGGCGCGGCGCAGATGGCAAATTCAATGGGAATAGAGGCGGTCATCATCCCTAACGGTTATGCCGGACTTTATAACCTCATAGATATGGAGAAGGTTGTTGTCCTCACACCTGAGAGGCTTGACATGATCGACGCGGGTATAGCTGGGTCAGAGGCAGGGAACTCAAGGGTTAAGGTCAAGAAGATAGAAGATGAAAAGAAGTATGAGAGGATTAAAAAGGGTTTGGAAAAATTCAATATAGGCGGGCTTGTCATAAGCGGCGGTGATGATTCAGGCAGTGTTATGGTTGACCTTGCAGGGCAGGGCATAACATGTGTGCATGCTCCAAAGACCATGGATCTTGACCTTCAGACCTACAGCGTAGGCGGGGATTCAGCCATTAACAGGATTGCGACTTTTGTTAGGGAACTCAAGACCACGGGGAATACTCACAACAGGGTTATCGTGTTTGAGGCGTTCGGCAGGTACGCCGGGCATACTGCTTTCAGGGGCGGCATTGGCGCTGATGCGGACTGTATTTTGATACCTGAGATACCCGTTGATTTTGATATCGTATATGCGCATGTGAAGAAGAGGTTCCTGGCGAGGATTGAGCGCAGCGATGTGAAGGCAGGGACATATTCCATTGTAGCGGCGGAAGGTGTGACAACTGCGACAGGAGAATTGCTATATGATGAGTCAGCCGGAGTTGACGCTTTCGGACATAAGAAACTCGCGGGCGCCGGAAAATATGTAAGGCAGCAGCTTGAGAAGAGGATGAAGGAAGACCCTGATATCAAAGAGTTCATGAAGAGGACCGGCATGTTTGTGCCGGGCGTTTACAAGATACCGGAAGTGAGGGAAGTGACGCCGGGGCATCTGGTGCGTTCGGGCGCTTCATCAGCATACGATACCAATTTCGGCAAGGAGGCAGGAGGCGCCGCTGTGATACTCCTTACAAAAGGGCTCGGCGGCAACACGGTCGTCAAGGTCAACGGCACAAAGATATCTTATAAACCTACTGCAGAGGTCATTAAGCAGAGGCATGTCAGTCTTGATATTGTCTCTTTCTATGAGACTCTCGGCGTCTGTTTCGGCAGAAAGCCCGGAGATTATAAGCCTGAAGTATTAGAAGAGAAGGGCGAGATTGAGAGGATCCATTAAAGGCAACGGCTGATTTTGTGTCACCTTTCTACTTTTCAAGCACTACATGTGCGATGCCGAATTCTTTTTCGTGGCTGAGCGACAGGTGGCAACTTTTTATAGCTTTTGTTTTGAAAAACTCTTGAAGTCTGCCCTTGGCCGCTATTGAAGGCCTGCCGCTGTTATTATTCACAATCTCGATATCCGTCAAAGGAATAAAGACCTCCGAGCCTATCGCCTTTATGAGAGCCTCTTTTGCCGCAAACCTCACAGCCAATGAGAGATAAGGCTCTTTCTTCTCGTAACAATACGCAACTTCATCTTCTGTAAATATCTTATCTAAAAATTTCTTGCCCCATTTATCTACTGCCTCTTTCATGCGTCTAATTTTTATGAGGTCTATACCTATGCCGTAAATCATTTTATCCCCTTAACTACCTGCTACTATCTTTAATAAGTCTCTTCATCTCTCTAACAGCATTTTCTATTCCTGAAAAGATGGATTTAGAGACAATGCTGTGGCCGATATATAGTCCTCTTACGCCTTTAATAGAAGCAATTTTTTTTACGTTTAAAAAATTAAGTCCATGCCCGGCATTTACTAAAAGCCCTATGTCAAGAGCTTTTTTTATTGACTCTTTGACCCTTTTGAATTCTGCGTTCTGTTTTTTGCCTTTAGAGTCGGCATACCGGCCTGTATGTATTTCAACCATCTGCGCGCCTGTCTTTTTTGATAGAGTCACGTCTGTAATTGACGGATTTATAAAGAGGCTAACGGGGATTCCTGCTCCCTGTATTATATCAACCGCTTTCTCTACCTTTTTTTTGTTTGTCTTGAGGTTAAGTCCGCCCTCTGTTGTAAGTTCTTTTCGTTTTTCAGGAACAAGCGTGACCATATCAGGCCTGACCTTCAGCGCAATCTCTATCATCTCATTTAATGCAGCCATTTCAAGGTTGAGTTCAACTGATATTTTCCGCTTTAAGAGCTTAAGGTCGCCGTCCTGTATATGTCTCCTGTCCTCCCTCAGATGAACAGTTATGCCGTCTGCTCCTCCTTTAATTGCCAGCAATGCGGCGGCCAAGGGTTGGGGCTCAATCCCTCCTCTTGCCTGTCTTACAGTTGCAACATGGTCAACGTTTACGCCAAGTATCATCTATTTCACCTTCCCTTTCTTCATACCCATAAATGGCATGAGACCCATCTCTGATTCTTCACTTCTTTGTAAACAGGCACTTCCTTGTCGCAAGGTTCAAACCTTTTTGGACACCTTGTATGAAACGGACACCCCGGAGGAATATGCACGGGGCTGGGCACATCTCCTTCAAGTATGATCCTTTTGCCCTTTTTGCCTACATCAGGCTTTGGCACAGCAGATAAGAGCGCTTCGGTATATGGGTGCAAAGGATCATTGAAAAGCTCTTCTGTCGCTGACATCTCAACTATCTTACCAAGATACATCACAGCAACAGTGTCGCTGAAATGCTCCACTGTGAGCAGGTTATGACTGATAAAAACGTAAGCAAGCCCGTTATCTCTGCGAAGATCCTCAAGCAGATTTAATATCTGCGCCTGTATAGAGACATCAAGAGATGAGATAGCTTCATCAGCAACTATCATCTTTGGATTTACAGCCAGAGCCCTTGCAATACAGATCCTCTGCCTCTGCCCTCCGCTGAACTCATGCGGATACCTGCCGAGCGCATCCTCATCCATTCCGACCTTGCCGAGGAGATGCGCGACATGATCCCTGATTTCTCTTCTCTTTACTACATCATTTATAAGCAGCGACTCGCCAACAGCATCCTGGATTCTTTTCCTCGGATTCAGCGAGGCAAGGGGATCCTGAAATATAATCTGGAGCCCGCGTCTTATCCTGGAGAGTTCATGTCTTGTGGCGGTTATAACATTCATCCCGTCAAAAAAAATCTCTCCGCCTGTAGGTTCCATTAATCCGAGAATCAGCCTTGCAAGCGTTGACTTGCCGCATCCGCTTTCTCCGACAAGACCAAAAACACCGCCTGCTGCAACAGAGAAGCTTACATCATCCACAGCCTTCAGAAAACGGTTTCCTTTTACGGGAAAATATTTTTTAGTCCTCTCCAATTTCAGCAGTTCATTCATAATTCCATTGCCCTTATGCAGCGGCTAAGATGTTCGGAATTCCCGGCCGGCTTTAGCGAAGGCTCTTTTAAGTGACACTCTTCTATCACATAACGGCATCTTGTTCTGAATTTGCATCCTGAGGGCAGAGATTCTGTGTTTGGCACCTGTCCCGGAATAGGCTTCAGTTTTGCCCCCTTCTTTCCAGGCAAAGATTCAAGGAGGCCGATTGTGTAAGGATGCCTTGGATTAATAAACATATCCTGCACCGGGGACTTTTCGACTATCCTGCCTGCATACATAACCATGACCCTGCTGGCATATTCTGCCACTATGCCCAGATCATGCGTGATAAATAGAAGGGACATCCTGTTTCTCTCCTGAAGGCTGCCAAGAAGCTCCAGAATCTGTGCCTGTATGGTAACATCCAATGCTGTTGTGGGCTCATCAGCAATTAACAGAGAAGGCTTGCATGCTACTGCCATTGCGATCATCACCCTTTGTCTCATGCCGCCGCTCATTTGATGGGGATAATCATTGACTCTCAGTTCCGGAGACGGTATCTGGACCACCTTGAGAAGTTCAATCGTCTTGTTTATCGCTTCTTTAGCGGACATGCTTTGATGAGTTATCAAGACCTCTGCGATCTGATTTCCGACAGTAAATACCGGATTGAGGGAGGTCATCGGTTCCTGAAATATCATGGAGATTTTGCTGCCCCTGATCTTCTGTAAATCCTTATCCTTATAAGCAAGAATATCCTTGCCTTCAAATAGTATCCTGCCGGAAGATATCGCATTTGACGGCAAGAGTTTCATAATAGCTAATGCGGTGAGAGTCTTGCCGCAGCCGCTCTCTCCGACAATTCCAAGAAAATCCTGATCCGCGGCCTTAAAACTGACCTCATTAACCGTATTTAACGATTTTATTTCAGAAGCAAAGGATATGCTGAGGTCTTCAACGGAAAGGAGGGATTGAATCATGGGTTATGGTATTGTTTTTAGAGCCTTCTTTTTTATTAATTCAGGAATCACTTTACTAACCTCCGACAGCATATTAATATAAATGTATGCGTAAATTAATTCAACATTATATCTGATTTGACTTAAGAGATATTAATCTGTTACTTTATGTACTGTTAAAAAACTAATATTGAGGAACTCCTTATGGCAAAGAAAAAGAAAGCAGTTGTAAAAAAGGCAAAAAGCGCCAAGAAACAGACAAAAAAACAGGCAAAGAAAACTTCCACTACGAAGGCAAAGACCCTGATAAAAAAATCTGCTGCCGCAAAGAAAAAGCCGGTGTCTAAAAAACCATCTAAAACGCGCGCTGCAAAACCTTCTGTTCCTGCCAAAAAGAAGAAAGCAGTAAAAAAACCGGCATTGTCGCAGCGTAAAAATAAAATACAGGAGATTAAAAAGAGCCTTCTGTCTCAAAAGAATGCTTTACTCAGAGAAGCTGAAGAAGCGCTTAATAATCTCCCAGGAGATCTTAATTTCCCTGATATGGGTGATCAGGCAACAGCAGAGACTGACAGAAATTTTATGCTGAGACTGAGAGACAGGGAGCGTATGCTGTTAAAGAAGATCGAAGAGACAATCGAACGCATTGACAATGCCGAATACGGCATCTGCACATCATGCGGCAATGAGATCGGGATTAAGAGACTTGAGGCAAGGCCTGTTACGGATTTATGTATAGAGTGTAAAGTCCGGCAGGAGGAAGAAGAAAAGATAGTAGAAGGTTGATACCCGTTTACTCTTCAACCTCTTCATATGTGTATATCTCAAGCAGTGAGAGGCATAAGGCTGTAATCAGCGGCCCGAGAATAAATCCCACAAAACCAAAGAACATCATTCCGCCAAGCACACTGAAGAAAATAATGAGTATGTGAAGCTTTGTCCTGCTTCCTATAACCCACGACTTTATCACGTTGTCCACCGAGCTTATCAATAGCACGCCGTAAAGAAGAAGCCCGATACCCTTCAGAAGGTTTCCGGAGAGGATTAAGAATATAACGCCGCTTCCCCATATAAGAAAAGAGCCGAAGACAGGGATAAAAGAGAAAAAGGCCATTGCTGTTCCCCAGAAAACAGGCGATGGTATCCCGAATACAAGAAAACCAATGCCCCCAAGAATTCCCTGCGCGATACCTGCTGCGACTCCCCCGTATATTGCAGCCACCACCATCTCCTTAACACGATATTCAAGCCTCTTTTTCTGGGCATCAGAGAAGGGCAGGAACTTTGTTATAAAGGCAACAATCGCTTCGCCGTCCTTGAGAAAATAGAAGACAGTCAGGCAGATAATTATAAAGTTCATTATGAAAACAATAGCGTTCTTGAAGATCAGGGAAATATGTTCGGCAATATACGCGCCAATCTTCTTCAGGGCGGTAACAGCGCCTTCCCGCAGGTCAAAACCCTCAAATAGCCTGTACGCGTTTATTTTTTGATATACCTTTGCAAAGAGGGGATGATTCTGTATCAATGCGAGGGTTTCAAAACCTTTCTCTTCCAGATCACTGTACACAAAGGTAATTTCATTCAGAAGAGAACCGGCAATATAAGTAAAACTCCCTAATATAAGAGCCAGAATAATAATAAGTGTAGCTAAGGAAGCGATCCAAGGGGGAGCCTTAAGCCTGATAATCACCCTGTAAAGCGGATAAAATGTAATGCTCAAAACCATTGCCCAGGCTATTATAATGAGAAAAGGGCTTAATATCTTATATAGCAGATAAAAAAGTACAAATAGTATTGCAAGAGAGATCGTTGTCTGTATGCGTTCAGCCATTATTGTATGTTGGGGACTTTTTTATATATTAACAGCATCTGTATGAAAAGTTTAGAATTTAATTCTACTATTTAAGTTTCTCTACAGCATCTCTCACGAGTTCAGACAGATAAACAGCGCCGACCCTTAGCGCTTCTTCATCAAAATCAAACTGAGAACTGTGAGACGCTATATATTCACAGCCATCTTTTGCCGCTCCAAACCTGACAAAGCATCCTGGAATTTTCTGCGTGAAATAGGCAAAATCTTCACCGCCAAGACTCGGGTGAGGAATAGAGATAACCCGCTTTTCCCCAAACAGCCTTTCCGCAGTATCCCACGCAAATTTAAATTCTCTGTCACTGTTTATTACAGGAGGATATCCCGGATTAATTCCGACATCTATCTTTGCGTTATGAAGTGTCGAGAGCGATGAGGCTGTATTTTTGATTTTATCAACAATCTGTGCTCTTACGGAAGTTTCAATTGTTCTTATTGTCCCCTGTAATATTGCCTTATCGGCAATGGCGTTTGATACTGTTCCCGCCTGCATATATCCTATCGTTATCACCGACGGATAGAGCGGGTCCAATTCTCTTGATACAATCGCCTGAAGATGCGTTATCAAATGGCTTGCTATGACAACAGAATCAACCGCCTCATGAGGCCTTGCAGCATGTCCGCCCCTGCCAGTTATCTCTATATCAAAAGAGTCGGTATAAGCTGTGTGCACCCCTCTTTTTATGGCTATCTCTCCGACCTGATAATGCGTTTCAATATGTCCGCCGAAGATTATATCAACACCTTTTAGAACGCCTTCTTCAATCATAGGTTTTGCCCCGCCTCCGGCCTCTTCAGCGGGCTGAAAGATAAAGACCACATTACCCTTCGGAGGACTGGCTTTCAGGAGTTTCGCTGCGCCCAACAGAATGGCAACATGACCGTCATGTCCGCAGGCATGCATAACCCCCGGCACTTTTGACGCAAATGGAAGTCCTGTATCTTCATGCATTGGAAGGGCGTCCATGTCAGCTCTTAACGCAACAGTAGGGGCTTTTTTATCGGTTTTCAATCTTCCCAATATTCCGGTCTTTGCAACCCCTGTCCTGTGCTCAATCCCTATCTCTTTTAAGCGCTTTGATATCAGTTCAGATGTCCGGTGCTCTTTAAAAGCCTTTTCCGGCCATTGATGGATCTCACGCCTTATATCAATCATCCATTTGAAAAGCTTATCATCTGCGATTCTTTTAATATTTTCCATAAGTATTACCTCATTATCTTGCCGGGCATGGCTCCCGTGAACTCGCTGTCAAGCATAACTGGCGTCCCGTTCACAAATACATGATATATACCATCGGGCTTCTTAAACGGATCATCAAAGTCTGCAATGTCAGCCACTTTATCAGGATCAAAAACAACCATATCAGCAAAATATCCTTCTTTAATGCTGCCGCGCTTTTTAATCCCAAAAGTTTTAGCCGGCAATACAGTCATTTTATAAAGAGCTTCGCTCAGCGTCAAGACTTTCTCTTCCCTGACAAACTTACTCAACACTCTTGGAAAAGTGCCGAACCCTCGCGGATGAGGTTTCCCGGCGGCGGTAATGCCGTCAAAACTCCTCGCAGAGCTGTCAGAGCCTATCATTGTATACGGACGCTGAAGGATTGATTTCAGATTCTCATCGTTCATAAAGAAGAAGATAGCTCCTGCGCTTAAATCCACTTTTGTAAGAATATGAAAAAAGGTATCTATCGGACTCATCTGCAGCGATTTGCCGATATTAAAAATACTTTTGCCCTCCATCCATTTATTCTTGTCCGAATTGATTGATGATATTCTCACGCTTTCCCATGACGAGGCTTCAGGGAAAGAGGCTGAAAGTTCGGTTTTTAGCCTTACTTGTTCGTTTTTAATCCTCCTCAACTCCTCTTTGTGTCCGCCCTCATAAACCCATGAAGGCAAGAGAGCGTCAAGATCAGTGCTTGATGCCGTATATGGATACCTGTCGCAAGTCACTGAAATCCCACTCTTATGCGACTTCTCTATCCTCTCATAAACTTCTTTGAGTTTGTTCCAGTTCTTTTCTCCGCTGGTCTTTAAGTGCGATATATGGGCATGTATCTTAGCCTCTTTGGCTATATCCAGAACCTCATCAATAGCATCCAGTAATTTATCGCCTTCATCCCTCATGTGACTGGTGTAAATACCATTGCGGGCTGAAGCTGTCTTGGCAAGCTCGATTATTTCCGCTCTCCCGGAATAACACCCCGGCGGATAAATAAGCCCGGTGGAGAGTCCCTTTGCACCTGAGGCAATAGCGTCCTTAAGCAAAGCGGTCATTTTACTCATGTCGGCTTTTGAGGGATCTTTATCTGAATAGCCGGCTACAGATGCCCTGAGATTATTATGACCTGCAAGGGTTGCAAAGTTCAGTGCAATTCCTCTTTTGCCTAAAATGCTGAAATATTCATCAAAGGTATGCCATCTCTCCTTTATGCCAAGGGCGTTAAGCTCGTCTTCTCTCCGCTCAAGGGCATGTCCATACAGAGGCGCTGCCGACAAACCGCAATTGCCGTTTATTTCGGTGGTAATACCCTGCGATATTTTGCCTTCAGCCCTGCCGTCTGCAAGCAGAGAGAACTCAGAATGGGCATGGGTATCAATAAATCCTGCGGATACATAAAGTCCTTCTATATCAATAGTTCTGTCAGCGCCAGCGCCCAAAAGTTTCCCCACTGCTTTTATACGGTCATCTTCAACTGCTATGTCAGCTTTTTGAAATGCCGCTTTATTATCTACATATTGAAATACGATCCCGTTTTTGATTAAGAAATTGAAGCCCAAAATCTTCTCCTTGTATGCCTGATAACCTAAAGAATGCCTTTATCTAACAACAAAGAAGATGAGAAAATAATTGCCGGAATTTTTTGTAGGTTAAAGAGAGTTATGAGATATATCAGCTTTGCTGCTGAAGGTTGTTGCCTTCTGTTTTCAGTTCTTCAGAAAGAATATCCATCTCAAACTCTTCAACCGGGGCTGCTATAAACCCTGACCGTCTGATATAAGCTGAAACCCCACGTGCAATTGACTCAGCTATCTTTTTTCTGTAACCGGGATTGGAGAGCCTCTTCTCTTCCTCATGATTGCTTATAAAGGACGTCTCAACAAGTATAGAGGGCATTTCAGCGCCTATTAGCACATAGAAGAGCGCCTGCTTAACGTCAAGGTTTTCAATCCCGCTGTAATTTTTTCTTAGTGTGCTGACCATTGAATCCTGCACGTTTCGTGCGAATATGCCGGATTCTTCAATTTTGTAGCTTCTCCTAAGGTCTGCAAGAATCATCTGAAGATCTCCCCTTAACCTGCGCATCTTATCAATAGAGATATTGTTCTCTCTTGCTGCAACTCTTAATGATCCATCGTCATTATTTGAGCCTAAAAAGTATGTCTCTATCCCTCTTGCCGCCCTTCTTGGGCTTGCATTTGCGTGAATAGATATAAAAAAATCCGCTTTCTGCTGGTTGGCGATATCAGTCCTTTCATTGAGCGGCACAAATACATCCTTTTCACGTGTGAAGATAACATCCATGTGATATTCTTCCTTAAGTATTTTACCGAGCTCTCTGCCGACATCAAGAACAATATCTTTTTCACGGAGACCTCCAGGACCAATCGCTCCCGGATCTTGGCCTCCGTGCCCCGGATCAATCACTATCTTCTTTATCCCGATGAATTCTTTCTTTGCAGCATCCTTTTTTTCTGGGAGATGAGCTTCTTCGGCATATACATCTATTACAAGCTTGTGGGGATCTTCCATAGTAAAAGCGTAGAAGCTCTTAAGCTTCTGAAGGTCAATCACTATCCTTACAGTGCCGGGCTTAAACTGGGATGTTCTTACAGCATCTATTATGCCGTCATTTAAAGAGAATGATGATTTTAGTTTTTTTGGCAGGGTACAATCAGTCAGGTCAAAATAGAGGCGGTCAGGTTTTGAAAGGCTGTTTGATGTGAATTTTATAGGTCCATCAACGTCTACAACAATTCTTGTATGGTCTTTATGCGATGAAAATCTAAGTTTCTGTATAGTGACATCTTTTGATGCCTCGCTGTAACTTATCAAAAAGAGAAACAGCAAAGGCATAACAAGCGCCTTCTTCATATATTAATATTTAAATGAAAGTTTTGAATCTTAAATTTGTCACTCTATGAACAATTAGGGTCTACAGAACTTGGATCCTTCTTGCCTTTACACTTCCCACCTAAACAACGATCATCAATTGTGCAGGAGTCTCCATCATCGCACGGTTTTAAGTTATCAGGAACACACACTCCTTCTGGATTCAGCCTCTCGCATTCCAGGCACGGTTGGCACGCATGATCAATATGCGCTCTGTTCCCCTTTGCAATAAGGGCTTTTAGAATCTCGTCTGATATAGTGACAGGGTCTGAAGGAACCTCGCCGGCAGTGACACAACTCATCTCTCCTTTCGGTATCCTTACAGTCTCTTTTATGGAAACATCAATGTTTTTGACCTCTACCACTCCCCCTTTAAGCACACCCACGCAGGATGCGGGTTTGCCGTCTACAGTGCTTTCCCATATGGCAAAGTCCAAACTGCCGAACGCATACACTTTAGACAAAGCAGTTTCTATATCAAACCTATCCTGACATGTTATAGCTCTCATCTCTCCGTATGGAAGAGCAAGCACTGACTTCCCCCCATCTTTATTGGAGAGTGAATATTCCTTTAAGGACAGTTTCGACTTCGGCGGTCCGCCAAGAACAATAAGGCTTTCGTCCTTCAAAATAACCAGGGCTTCTGCATTAGTCTCTGTTACGGCAATATCTTGCAATTTAAAACTTTCCCCTTCTTTGACAACAATAGTCTTCCCGGATCTGATGAGTTTGGCCTCACCCTTAATGGATTTGAATTCACCTATCTCATCTGAGTCACTCAAGGCATTTGCCTTTATATCAGATAATATTAAACCGGCAGAAACTGCAAATAGCATTAGGAAAAAATAGAATAAAACTCCTTTTGTTCTCTTCATAATATCCCCCTTTAAGAAAGAAAGTCTTTGAAATTTCTTCTAATAAGCCTTTAATTAAATATTACAGTTCTCCGCACAGTATGTCAACAAGGCGAAGATATTTTGTGTCAATATGGAGAAATGGAATTTTATGAAGAGACAAAGAAACCTGTTGACCTATCAACGGGTTATGCTTCATTTGAAATGGCAAACATGTTTCTGAGTGCTATTTATGCTGTATTCTTTTCTTGAAGCTTTTTGATATCTTCAACGATCTTTTCCGGATCAACGTTATGCATTGCAGAGCCGAATGTGATTGTTTCGACATTAATCCCAGGGCATGTGAAACAGCCGCCGCCAAAGTATTTTCTAATGACTTCTTCTGCTCCCGGGACTTCTTTAATAACTTCTCCTATTACAGAGTTTTTTGTTATCTCCATATTCAACCTCCTTAATTATGAACTACTGACCTTTACTTCATTTCTACAGGTTTAATTGTTTTTAGTATATTAAATGCAAAAAGAAAAATTGCAATTAAAGATACGGCTGCTGAGAGCGTTAACACAGCCCCGGAAAGCGACGGCATGCTTCCCCTCATTTTAAGAGGCCAGCTTACAGCCATTCCTATAAGACCGGCATTTGCAAACCAGAATTGAACGGTCATGATCGCAGGACTGTATATATGAGCGCCGCTGAATTTGGGGAGTATATGATACCCCACTCCGTAAATCATCATGGACATAAAACCGAGAAGATTCAGATGGGCATGAACTGCCGTATATGAACCAGCCTCATGCGGCCATATAAGCATTCCAAGGCCGATTGCAGCGCCTGCTGTGAAATATATCAGGCTCATTCTTAAATACCATACAACTATTTTATCCATTTTGTTCTCCGTTTACTGTTTGTAGACTATACCTGCTCAACAGATTTCACTTCAGGCACTTCCTGCTTGAGCGTATTCTCTATCGCATTCTTGAGCGTCATTGTTGCCCCCGGACAACCGGAGCACGCCCCCTTCAGTTTTACTTTTACCACGCCGGCATCGGTCACTTCAACAAGCTCCACATCACCACCATCCCGCTGAAGCAAAGGTCTGATCTTTCCCAATACATCTTCAATCTTTTCTTTTAACATGTTTCCTCCTTATTAAGTTCTATCATTTAATGATACGATGTTTTTAACGAATAGTCTATGATATTTATCATAATAACAGATTTTTCCATAGTATCATAAAAGCAATGTTTTTTCCGTCACGGTATATCTGCATTCATATTCTGTTTGACAAAATCCCTCATCTTTCTTAATATTTAGTTCAGTCAGTTCAATCATAGTAAACCTTTATTGCGAGTTATACTCTTTGTATTTACAGGATTTAATCTTAAAACTTCATTCATATTGGGCTGAACAGGGCTGTGTTATTCACCAACCTTACGATATAGAGGTAGGCGCAGGCACATTCAATCCCGCTACGTTCTTCAGGGTGCTCGGCCCTGAGCTGTGGAAGGCTGCTTACGTTGAGCCGTCAAGACGGCCTACTGACGGCAGGTACGGGGAGAACCCCAACAGGCTTCAGCACTACTATCAATATCAGGTCATACTGAAGCCCTCGCCCAAGGACATTCAGGATCTCTATTTGAAGAGCCTTTCCGCCATTACCGTAGATCTTCTCAAACATGATATACGTTTTGTTGAGGACGACTGGGAATCGCCCACTCTTGGAGCCTGGGGGCTGGGTTGGGAGGTCTGGCTCGACGGGATGGAGATAACACAATTCACATATTTTCAGCAGGTGGGCGGCATAGAGCTTAAGCCTGTTTCTGTTGAGGTGACATACGGGCTTGAGCGTATAGCAATGTACCTGCAGGAAGTTGAAAGCGTTTATGACCTTAAGTGGAGCAAGGAGATAAGCTATGGCGATATACATCATCGGACAGAGGTTGAATTCTCAAGATACAATTTTGATGAGGCGGATATAGCCATGCATTTAAACCTGTTTGAAATGTACGAGAAAGAGGCTGTGAGACTCCTGAAGAAAGGTCTTGTGCTGCCTGCTTATGACTTTTGCCTGAAGTGTTCTCACGCATTTAATATGCTGGACGCTCGGGGCGCGCTTAGTGTAACTGAAAGGACTGCGTATATAACAAAGGTTAGAAACATTGCAAAGAAATGCGCTGAGGGGTACATAAAACTTCGTGCAGACCTGGACTTTCCGTTATTAAAAAAATAGCGCAAATTGAATAAGCTGTTAATTTGTCATGGTGAGCTTGTCGAACCATGAGATGAATCAAGCATTAACGCACCCTTCGACAGGCTCAGGGTGACATATAGAGATAAGGCTTTAAACAGCTTTTACATTGATTATGAAACCATTTTTATTAGAGATAGGAACTGAAGAGATACCGGCACGATTCATATCCCGTGGATTGGAATCGCTGAAAGAAAGATTTACGCAGTTCTTAAATGACAAAGCCATAGATTACGGCAGGATCACTGAATATGCCACGCCCAGAAGGCTGGCTATATTCATTGATGATGTTTCAGAAAAGCAGAAAGACAGGGTAACGGAATTAACCGGCCCCCCGAAAAGAATCGCTTTTGATGAAAGCGGAGCCCCGACAAACGCGGCCATCGGCTTTGCGAAGTCCCTGAATCTTGAGTTGAAGGATATCAGAATAGTTAAGACAGAGCGCGGTGAGTATCTGTCGGCTGTAATTGAAGAGAAGGGGGAGATGACAAAGGCTATTTTCTCAAGTCATCTGCCGAAACTTATAGAGTCGCTTCAATTCCCCAAGGCGATGAGATGGGGCAATGGCACGCTGAAGTTTGTAAGGCCTATACACTGGATACTTGCGCTCTTCGGTTCCGAGATCATACCCTTTGAGCTTGACGGACTTAAAAGCGGTGATATCTCATATGGCCACCGTTTTATATCTCCGGAAGCAATCAAGGTCAACAACCCCTCTCTCTATTTATCCCTGCTTTTGAAAAATCACGTAGTCGCAAATACTGAAGAGAGAAGAAGGATCATCTCAGACGGGATAAAGAAGATTGAATCGGAAAACAACTGCAAGGTGCATGAAGATATAGAGCTGCTTGATACTGTAACATCGCTTGTAGAGTATCCTTCTGTAATACTTGGGAGTTTCAATCAGGAGTACCTCTCTTTGCCAAAAGAGCTTCCTGTAACGGTTATGAAGACCCACCAGAAATATTTTTCAGTTGAAGATGCAGGAGGTAATCTCCTGCCTCATTTTATTGTGATTAGCAACACAAAGGAGCAGAACAACGAGACCGTAAGGAAAGGCGCTGAACGCGTTCTCAAGGCGAGGCTTGAGGATGCAAGGTTTTATTTTGTTGAGGACCAGAAAATACCGTTATGGGATTATGTTGAAAAGCTAAAGACGGTGACCTTTCAGGAGAAGCTCGGCAGTATTTATGAAAAGATTGAGAGAATCGCTTTTATATGTTCCTTTATAGCAGATAAATTAAACTTTGAGAGAAGAGAGAATCTTCTCAGGACAGCCATGTTATGCAAGGCAGACCTTGTCACAGGCATTGTAAGGGAATTTCCTGAATTGCAGGGTTATATGGGAATGACCTATGCCTTAAATTCAGGGGAAGATAAAGAGGTAGCTTCAGGGATTTATGAACATTACCTTCCAAGATATGCAGGCGATTCTCTCCCTTCAGGTGAGATTGGAGCCATAATTTCGCTTGCAGATAAGGTTGACAATATAGCCTCATTCTTCCTGCTTGATCTGATCCCCAGCGGTTCTGAAGACCCCTTTGCCCTCAGGCGGCAGGCCGCAGGTGTTATAACTACCCTGAAGAATAAAGAATATCCTTTTTCGCTCGACACTTTGATAGAGACAGCGCTTAATGGGCTTGAGGGATATGCGCCTTCAATAAAGGCTTTAAAGAGCAGCATAATTAAATTTTTCCTTCAAAGGCTTGAAGGCATACTGCTAACAGAGGGTTACAGCCATGATATTATTCAGGCAGCCATTGCGTCAAAAGAGCTTAATCTAAGAGACCTGAAACAGAGGATTGAGCTTCTTTCAGCGCTGCAGGAATCTCCGCGATTTCCTGAGCTTCTTACCGCAGCAAAGAGGGTCTGCAATATTCTCTCAAAAGCCGGCCCATCCGATGTAAAGAAAGAGCTGTTAAGAGAGACTGCTGAGAAAGAGCTTTATAGAACTACCATGGATGTCATCGGCAGATTAAAAGATACAGACTTTAAGGCATTGTTTGAACTTAAAGACCCTATAAATAATTTTTTTGATGCTGTCATGGTAATGGACAAAGATGTCAATATAAAATTAAACAGGATAGCGCTGCTCTTTCAAGTCAAGAAAGTATTTGACCATCTGGGAGACTTCTCAAAAATAGAATGGCGTCAGATTGACTGAGTAAGCTTTTACCCTTCTTTTTGTTTTCTGGCAGACTCACCATCACCGTTCAGGCTCTGCCTTAAAAACTTTCCTGCAGATTCAACATCCAGAGGCCTGGAGAATAAGTATCCCTGCATATTTTTGCAGTTAAGGTGTCTAAGATGGGCAAGTTGTTCGACTGTCTCCACCCCCTCCGCAATTACGTCCAGATTAAGGTTATTGGCAAGAGCGGCAATCGCCTTCACGATCTCCAGCTTTTCATCACTATCTATACCTATCTTTGCTATAAAAGAGCGGTCTATCTTTAACGCATCAAGCGGGAACTGATGCAGATAGCTTAAAGACGAATAACCCGTCCCAAAATCATCAATATGCAGTTTTACATTGAGCAGCTTCAGTTCCGCTAATAATTTTGATGCTGATTCGGCATTCTCCATGATCATGCTTTCGGTAATCTCAAGGATCAAACTTTCAGGTTTTATTCCTGCGTGCAGGATAGCATCTTTCACAGTAGAGACAAGATGCGGCGTAAACTGCTTTATGGATAAATTTACACCCATGGATATATCGCAGGCAACCTGTTTCTGCCATATGCTTAACTGCTTGCAAGCCTCTTCGAGCACCCACTTGCCCAAAGCCAGGATTATTCCGGTATCTTCAGCTATTGAAATAAATTCAGCCGGCATGATCAGTCCGCGATTAGGGTGGTTCCACCTTACAAGCGCCTCAAAGCCCTTTATCTTGCCGGTATCCATAAGCATGATAGGCTGATAGTTAAGGTGAAATTGATGATTTTCTATAGCGTGTCTGAGATCTGTCTCCAGCTGCAGGCGTGCCACCACATGCGCGTGCATTCTTTCGTCAAATATTTCATATCGCGCCCTGCCGTTCAGCTTTGCATGATACATTGCAATATCGGCATCGCGCAGCATATGCTCCGGATTGACGTATCCGGCTACGCTTAAGGAGATCCCGATGCTTGCGGAAGTAAAGACCTCATTACCGCTCAAATTAAAGGGCATTTCAAGTTTATTCTGTATGCGGTTTATAATATGTTCCATATCATTATTACTTTTGATATCTTCAAGGAGAATTGCGAACTCATCTCCCCCGAGGCGCGCTACGGTCTCTCCTGGGCGAAGACACTCCTCAAGTCTTTGGCTGACCGCAACAAGGAGCTCATCTCCAATCGCGTGCCCGAGACTGTCATTTACCACCTTGAAGCGGTCAAGGTCAACAAAAAGCACGGAAAAGATATAATCTTTATGCCGCGCCGCACGCCTGTCAGCATGTTTCAGCCTGTCCATAAAGAGCACACGGTTTGGCAGACCTGTCAGGGTATCATGAAAGGCATCGTGTATCAACTGCTCTTCGGCAATCTTGCGTTCGGTAATCTCTGTCTGGGATCCTGCCATTCTGGCAACAAGCCCTGACTCATTCTTGACTGCGAGCCCCCGGCTGAGCATCCAGCGATAAGTCCCATCCTTATGCAGCATGCGGTACTCGCATATAAAATGCGCAGTAGGTGTTTCTAAACTGCCGGCTATTTCTGACTCAACCCGCTTTCTGTCATCAGGATGCACCCTGTTAAACCATTCTTCCGGAGCGTCTTTGACTTCGTCTTCTTCAAAACCAAGCATCGACTTCCATCGAGGAGAAAAATAAGTTTTATTGGTCGCTATATTCCAATCCCACAACCCGTCATTGGCTCCCCTTGCGGCAAGCTCATATCGTTTTTTACTTTCGCTCAAAGCTTCTTCCGCGAGCATGCTTCTCTGTATCTCTTTCTGTGTCTTTTCATATTCTTCCTTGACGGTGATGCTCATAATATTAAAGTGTTCGGCAAGTTCTCCAAACTCCGTACTGTCCCTATATGAAGTTGTGAAACCGAAATCACCTGATGAGATCTTTCTTGTGGCCTCCAACAGGTTACTTATCGGATAAGTAACAAAATTTATCAGTTTTACGGCAACAAATATGGCAATTAAAAGTGTTCCCAAAAGAGTAATAAACATGATTGTCTTAACTTTATTGACATTATCCATGGCGTTTTTTGAGAGTGTTTCAAGATGACGACTTGACCTGTGAGACATGTTTTGCGTTATCCCAAGTAGATTATTGCCTTGTTCTACAGCTTGAAGTTTGAGTTTCTCCAGTCTGTTCTCGTTTGCGGAACCGGTTATGTAGTAGCTTATGTAATCCTGGTACTGATGAACAAGCTTCTGCATCTCCTGCAGATTTTTTGTCAGTTCAGGGGAATGGTGGCAGGTAGTGCAATTTTCGCTGGCTTTATCAAGTATCCTTACATTTCCAATTATAGAATCAAGCTCGCGGGCAAATCCGGTTTTTACACTATACAGGTCTGCCTGAACAGTCTGAAGGCTTAAGACAAGCGACCGCCTTATGTTTTCAACCTGGTGCAGCTCTATTACACGGCTCAGTCTCTCAGTGGAATCGTGTATATACCATATAGATAATACCGCTCCGACACTGAAACAGGTAAAGAGGATAAAGAGCGACGTAATTATTTTCTTTTTCATTTAAAAAATCACCTTCATTTATTCAGATAATCGTATTTCAGAATGTCAATGCCTGCTTCTTCAGCAAGCTTAAATACACTGGTATAGTCATCTGCAGTTGTAGGGACAAAATTTTTTGAGCCGAAAATTTCAAGGACTTTCTGCCCCTCAGGGTCTTTGTCCATATCAAGCAGCGTTTTTTTGAGTTTTGTCTTAATGGAATCATCAATAGTGTTTCTTACTCCGAGCCCGTTTGAAGGAACATCAGGCGATTCGGCAATTATTTGCAGCTCTTTTTTTACCCGCGGATCTTCTTTTGCCATTTTTTCGTATATCGTATTTTTTGCGCATCCGATATCAGCCTGTTTTTCAAGCAACGCTTTGATCGCAGCATCATGGCTTCCAGTAAAATAATACTCCTTGAAATAACCCTCAGGATTTTTTACGCCATTTCCTTTGAAGTATGCCAAAGGGAAGACATAGCCTGCGGTTGTTGCCTTATCTACAAAGGCGATAGTTTTTCCCTTCATGTCAGCTGCATTTTTAATGCCGCTGTCCTTTCTGACCAATATGTAGCCTTTGTAAGTTGATGCCCCATCGGGATTTACCGGACGGGCAATAAATTCTACATTCAATTTCTTGACCGCCAGCGCTCCGGTAAAACTCCCCCAGAAAGCAGCGTCCATCTTATTGTTTCGAAAAGATTCTATAATATTGCCGTACCTTGAGAGCATCGTAAATTTAATATTGATCCCCGTCTTCTTTTCTATGTATTCGCCGAGAGGTTTATATCTTTCTAACTGCTTAAAGACGTTCTGTTCAGGGATAAGACCTATGACCAATTCTGATGAGTATGCAACTCCTGAAAAGAGGAACAAAACAAGAGCAAACAAGTAAAGATAACGCAAATAACCCGCGTTGCGGACACTTTTCTTTATTCTTCTCATAATTTATGTCCCCAATCTGTCTTTCTATATTATTGCATATTTTGTACCAATTGAGATTTCAATGAATTCAATGAGTTGCAAGCCTCGAATAAATAAGATACCGTTATAAGTTGGTTATTTTACGCAACATTTTAAAATCATAGCAACTATCTTCATCTTTTACAACGGACTCCAATTGCATATTTTTAGTGTTAAATAAACATAATAGATCCTGCATCTCATACAAAAGCCAGGCTTTCCTAATTAATATTCTTTATAATCTTCTTAAAATTTTTGTCTTTGATTTTATTTCTTTGATTTTGTAAAATATTTTTCCATTCTACCAGAAAATTTCTTTAATAATTGATAATAAATTTTAATTCTCGGAGGAGCAAGATGGCAAAAAAATATGTCTATTTTTTCGGCGCCGGCAAGGCTGACGGCAGTGCTGAGATGAAGAACCTTCTCGGCGGCAAGGGCGCAAACCTTGCGGAGATGGCAGGGCATCCCAAATTGAAACTTCCCGTGCCTCCCGGATTTACGATAACCACTGAAGTATGCACTGAGTACTACGACAATAACCGCAGATACCCGAAGGAATTAAAGGGGCAGGTTGATGCTGCTTTGAAGAGGGTTGAGCAGATAATGAAGAAGAAGTTCGGCGATCCTGTTGACCCGCTTCTTGTCTCTGTCCGTTCTGGCGCAAGGGCGTCGATGCCCGGTATGATGGAGACAGTCCTCAATGTCGGGCTCACGACAAAGACGATACCGGGGCTTATCAAAAAGACGGACAATGCGCGCTTTGTTTACGATGCGTACAGAAGGCTCATGATGATGTATTCTGACGTTGTCATGGAGAAGGCCGCCGGCATTGAGATTGAAGACGGACACGGCATCCGCCATAAGCTTGAGACCGCGCTTGAAAATGTAAAGAAGAAGAACGGCTATAAGAACGACACAGATCTCTCAGTAACTGACCTCATGAAGCTCTGTGATGAATTCAAGAAGATCATAAAAAACACACTTAAGAAGGATTTTCCAGACGATCCATACAAACAGCTTTGGGGAGGTATAAGCGCTGTATTTCAGTCTTGGATGGGCAAGCGCGCTGTCTCTTACAGAAAGATAGAGGGCCTGCCTGACTGGTGGGGCACAGCGGTAAATGTGCAGAGCATGGTCTTCGGGAACACCGGCGACAACTCTGCAACAGGAGTGGCATTCACACGCAATCCGGCAACCGGCGAGAACATGTTCTTCGGCGAGTGGCTTCCCAATGCGCAGGGAGAGGACGTTGTGGCCGGATTGAGGACACCGAACCCTGTGAACAAGGCAGGCAAGACCGCTGACACAAGGCACCTCCATTCACTTGAAGAACAGATGCCGAAGCTCTACAAGGAGTTATACGGCTATCAGAGGAGGCTTGAAAACCACTACACAGACATGCAGGACATTGAGTTCACGATCGAGGACGGAAGGCTCTGGATGTTGCAGACGAGGGTTGGCAAGCGTAACGGACAGTCTGCAATACGCATGGCTGTTGATATGGCAAATCAGGGGCTCATCACAAGGGAGACAGCTATTATGCGCGTGAGGCCTGACCAGATAGATGAACTCCTTCATCCGAGCGTTGACCCTGCGGCTGAGAAGAAGGCTATCGGTCTTGCAAAGGGACTTCCTGCGGGGCCGGGCGGGGCAAGAGGAAAGGTGGTCTTTACTGCCGACGATGCAGAAGCATGGGCAAAGAAGGGCGAGCAGGTAATACTTGTGAGGAACGAGACATCGCCTGAGGATGTTCACGGTATGCATGCTGCGCAGGCGATACTTACGGCAAAAGGCGGGATGACGAGCCACGCGGCACTCGTTGCGCGCGGATGGGGCAAGTGCTGTATCGTAGGCTGTTCCGAGCTTGACATAGACGTTAAGAGCAGGAAGATAAATGTAAATGGAAGGGTCATTAAAGAAGGCGAGTGGATAACGCTGAACGGCTCCAAGGGAAGGGTGTATGAGGGGAGCCTGAAGCTGATACCCGCAGACCCGGAGAATAACAAATGGTATAAAGAGCTCATGACATGGGCTGATAAAATAAGGTTCATCAAGGTGAGGACGAATGCCGACTCGCCTGAAGACGCAAAGGCGGCTATAAAATTCGGCGCGGAGGGCATAGGACTTTGCAGGACAGAGCACATGTTCTTCGGGCCTGACAGGATAAAAGCTGTTCGGGAGATGATACTCTCTGAGACGCTTGAGGGCAGGGAGAAGGCGCTTGTCAAACTCCTGCCGTTTCAGAAGAAGGACTTCATCGGTATCTTCACTGCTATGAAGGGATTGCCAGTTACCGTGAGACTTCTTGACCCGCCTCTTCATGAATTCCTTCCGCATACCGACAAGGACCTTCAGGACCTCGCAAAGAGCATGAAGGTTGATCTTAAACAGCTTAAGGCTAAGAATGAATCTCTGCACGAATTTAACCCGATGCTTGGGCACAGGGGATGCAGGCTCGGAATCACATACCCTGAGATATATGCGATGCAGGCGAGGGCGATAATGGAGGCTGCATGTCAGCTCACGAAGAAGAAGGTGAAGGTCATTCCTGAGATAATGATCCCTCTTGTTGGGCATGTTAAAGAGCTTGAGGCCATGAAGAAGGTTGTAATCGGTGTTGCGGAAGAAGTCCAGAAGAAGGCGAAGGTAAAAGTCCCGTATTCAGTCGGTACGATGATAGAACTTCCGCGCGCATGCGTAACATCCGATGAGATTGCAAAGGTAGCTGACTTCTACTCATTCGGTACTAATGACCTTACGCAGACCGTATACGGCCTCTCTCGCGATGACGCGGGCAGGTTCCTGCCGTTCTATGTTGAGAATGGGATACTTGAGGATGACCCTTTTGTAACGATTGACACGGTCGGGGTCGGCGCCTTCATGAAGATAGCTGTTGAGAAGGGGAGGGCGGTCAAGAAGGACTTAAAGCTCGGCATTTGCGGAGAGCACGGCGGCGAGCCGAAGTCTGTTGAGTTCTGTCACAACATCGGGCTTGACTATGTGAGTTGTTCGCCCTTCCGCGTTCCTATAGCGAGATTCGCGGCGGCAAAGGCTCAGTTGAAGAATAAGAGAAAGAAGTAAGCTCAGACTATATATAAACCTGAAGGCGGTTCTTTATTATTTAAAAGAGCCGCCTTTTTTTATGCCTGCAATGCTGAAGCGAAGTAAGGGGGTAAGCAGGTAAAAGTTTGGTAATCGCTCTGCGGATTTTGAGAGCGAGGACGATTAGCGTGGTATGCGCTCTAGTTGATGGCGGGGTGAGTCTTAAATCCTGCTTGAATGAAATGCGCATCGAATGTCAAAGCAGTTTTAATGCCATGCTGATTCATTACAATGAATGATATGCAGTCTGTCAAAGAGTAGGACTTATCTTTATGTCTTCTGAAATAGAGCCATCCATCATGAAATAATGGCTCATCAATATGTATAAACTTGACTAAAGAGCTGTTGAGAATATTATTGCCGATTTCAACAGCCTTGTCATGATTATTGCGGCTGTTAAAGAAAGTAGCGACTTCATTGAGGATATAAGACGTTGTAACTATCATAGGAAGATTCATTATTAGCTCCTGCCAGTGCAGTAAAGCTTTCTTATGATTCTGGTCGTCTGCCGCTTCCAGCGCAATCAAATAACTGCTGTCAATAAAGATAGGTTTCAAGAATCGGCACCATAAAGATACTTATCGTGTTTTTCCGAGGCATCTGTTATCCCGCATATCACGGGATGTGTCCCTAATTTCAAGAGAGTGTCTTTAGTTAAAATAGGTATAACAGAAATTTTATTGTCTTCTTTTTGTATCTCAACCTCCTTCACGCCTTTTAAAAGCTTTTTTGGAATTACAACGCCGTTTTCAGTTACCGCTGCTTTCATATTTAACCTCCTTTGAATGTTAATCTATTTTATCACAAACGGGAAATAGAAGGGATAAAGATAAAAAGGCTATCTGGCAATGGTTCTGAGGATTTTTAGTTTTTATGCCTGAAATACTTAAGCGCAGCAAGGGGTAAGCACCAGATTTAATATTTCGTTCATCAGAGAAAATTTCTATTTTCTTCTTTTGAAAATCTTGACAGCCAGTTCGTGAATGAATTTGATATCTTCGGCAGTGTAAAGTCTCAGGTAATTAACAAGAGATGTCAACTCATCAGATACATCGTTACAGCATTTTTCTTTATGAGAAGGCAAAAAGGTTTCAACAGGTTTCTTGAGGCTCTTTGCTATCTTGTACAGTGTTTCGATTGTGGGGACAGTTACTCCTCGCTCTATTTTACCTATGCTGTCCTCACTTAGATTGCAGATCTCTGCAAACTGGCTTTGGGTTAATTTTAGCGATGATCGAATTTCTCTTATCTTCTGACAAATTTCTTTATTTTTCTCCTTCATCTCATTCTCCCTGCTTAAAAATGTTAATGAATTGTCCAAGGAATTAACAGGGAGAGTAAGGCGGATTATAATCTTGACAATAATACTGCTAAGTGATTATTATTTAAGCAAGTTACAAACTTTATAATAGCTGGTGTAAAAATGGGCTATATGTCGGAATACGATAAGCCAAGGAGGGGTTAAATGAAATTCTTTTTTCTAATTGTAGTAGCATCATGTTTTATGGCTGCTTGTGGTGGCGGTGGTGAAAACGGTAGTGGGCCTGCTGAGCCGTCAGTAGTCAATGCAGTTGAGGTATCGCCATCGACCGTTACAGTATATGTTGGAAACACAACCACTCTATCTGCGACCGTTAAAGATCAGTATGGCAATACGATGACTGGTTACGCTATCACATGGACAGTTGACAATCCATTGATTGCGACTGTTTCATCTGATGGTGTCGTTTCCGGAGTTACATTAGGATCAGTTATTATCACCGCTTCATGTGAAGGGAAGACAGGAACAACTACAGTCACGGTATCTCCTGAGCCGTCTGATATTATTGGTAGCTGGAGAGTAGATGTTGATTATTATTGTGATCAAGTCAGTAATGTAAGACCTTATTGGACTTTTAAGAACGATGGTATTCTTTTGTCAAATAGTGGCAATGACGCAACATGGGAAATGCAAAATAATATTGTAACTATAAACTTTAACGATACAATATATACTGGGACTTTTAATGCTTCAAGCAATACAATAAACGGAACATTAAAGTGGGGTAGCAACGGTACTGGATGTTGGTTCGCTGAAAAAGGAACAAATACTCATTTGCAATCTTGGCATTTTTTGGTAATTAGCACTAGTACCTCCTACGAGGTTAACCTTACATCTAAGCAAGATTATACATTTGAAATAAAATTTACTCCGGTTACAGGGAATCCTTTTGTTTGTCCTAGCGTAGCATATAAATTTATTCAAGGTAATGATACGTTTTATCTAAGTGACAGTACATTTGGAATTGATTCAAATACTGCTCTAATAACTTATGATTCATCCTGGGACGGCTGTGATAACATTTATCAAGGTCAATCTATTACTGGAATCATTAGTTCCGTACCGCTGTGGTTTGATTTTAGCTCTGCATTCAATATCGGATTGAATTCAGACTTTATAACGCTAGAACCAGATGGAACTACTCATCATTAGAAAAATAAAACGGCATAATGCAAATGCGATTATATTGACCGCATATTGGGGTAGCAGAAAAGCAGCTTTCTTACTCTAAGTTCTACATTCTGACTTCCGACTTTTTAGCGGGATTTACCATACATATACGGAATACGGCAGGACGCCAGTTTGCGCATGAACCGGCAGTCGAAGGGAATGACGTAGACCCCTTTTTTCGACTGGGCGCACGCAGCTACGATAGCATCTTCAAAACAGCGCATTCGTATTTATTGCGTACGTTCCGCGCGGGCAAGCCGCGCCTTCGCAATGTCAGCGGCGATATCGCCCTTGCCGGTCTTAATAGCTCCTCTGTGCGATAGGAAGTCCCGTTGTATTGGATATACAATTGCGGTGTTTCCGCTTATCCGCCACTCTACAGCGTCGTGGATGGAAATCTTCAGCGTTTCCCGAATTTCTTTTGGTATAGTCGTTTGATACTTAGATGTTATAACAGACCTCATTTTCGACCTCCTTACAAAAATATGATAAGGTTAGGAGCGATATTTATCCTGACTTCCCCACCTCAATATTTTCAAAAATCTCTGTGGCTTAAACAAAGGGTTTTTTGGAGATTTTGAACTTTTTTGTCATACTAATGGGCATAATTATGCCCTCCATACGAAAAACAAAGACCGCGTCCGGGGCTACCGCTATACAGGTTGTCCGCTATGAGAACCGGAAAGTGGTGGTGATGAAGCATATTGGAAGCGCAAGAACAAAAGAAGAAATTACTGCGCTTATTGAAAGTGGCACATCATGGATGACACAGGAAACTAAACAGCAGACATTGTTTCCCAAAGAACCACGACGTACCCTTGCACTTGCGACTACTCGTTATATCGGAGTAACACATCATTTCGCCTATCGCATATTCAGTATTCTTGGAGAAAAGCTTGGATTTACGGCCCTTCAGTCGCCATTGCTTCTTGATCTGGCCTACATGCGCATAATCGAACCGTGCTCAAAATTACGGACGATTGGACTTCTCAAGCGATACTTTAATATCGGATATGGGGAGAACGCGGTGTATCGAATTCTCCCCACTTTGTCAAAATTGAAGAAAGCAGTTGAAACAATCACGGTTACATGGGCAAAGAATGGTCTTTCGGCTGACCTTTCTCTCGTCCTCTATGATGTCACCACTCTTTATTTCGAAACATTTAAGACAGATGATATTCGTGTCTCCGGATTCTCCAAAGACAACAAGTCTCAACAGCCCCAGATCGTCGTAGGCCTCTTGGTCACCCGTGTTGGTTTTTCGCTTGGATACGAAGTGTTCAAGGGAAACACGTTCGAAGGTAAAACGATGTTGCCCGTTCTCGAAGCATTTGGAAAGACACACGGAGTCATCACACCAACAGTGGTTGCTGATGCTGCTATGATTAGTCGCGATAATATAAAAAAACTTACGGAAGGTGGTTTTTCCTACATTGTGGGGGCGCGCTTAGCAAATTGTTCGCCAGCGGTAATCAGTAACATAGCAACCACTCTCAACAAGAAAGACGGGGCGACAATACGTATTGCTACGCTCCATGGTGAACTTATTGCTGCGTTCTCGGCAAAACGTTATCGAAAAGATAAATCGGAGATGGAAAAGCAGATCATTAAAGCACAAGCACTCATTAATAAGAACGAGTCGGGGAAACGCGCAAAATTTGTGAAAAAGACAAATGATAACACCCCAGTACTTGACGAAGCGCTCCAGGCAAAAGCTACATCATTGCTTGGCATCAAAGGTTACTACACGAACATACCAAAAGAAGATATGGATAATGACACTATTGTCGCTCGCTACCATGATCTTTGGCATATCGAGGCAGCATTTCGACTGTCCAAGAGCGATCTTGCAACACGACCGATATTTCACTACAAAGAAGACGCAATAAAAGCACACATTCTCATCTGTTTTGTAGCACTTGCTTTGGGGAGACACATGGAACTCACCACAGGCCTTTCCCTGCAAAGGATCGTCGACTTGTTGTGGACAGTCACGGAGGCCATATTGTTGATACGGTAACAAATGAACCATTCATTCTCAGTGCCGAGATCTCTGAGGATGTGAATAAATTAGTGGAAAAACTGGGTTGTCATACTAATTAGGGGAAGTCAGGACCTCCTTACAAAAATATGATAAGGTTAGGAGCGATATTTATCAATGTCACAAGCGCGTAGTTGAAGAATAGGAGGATGAAGTAATCAGTATCTATTACAATTCTATAATAAAACTCACTCTCTTGTGAAAATCAGCCTGTTGGAATGGATGAGCCAATGCCCAGGGTGTTGTATTGCCGTCTCTCAGTTTTATGACCGCGCTGATACCAACCTTCAACGTCTTATCTGCCGGAATGATCTTATCTAAATCAAACTCCAGGTTAAGCAGAAAGGCGTCAGTACGGCTAATGACGTTAAAAGGGAGCGATGTAAAAGCTTCTTCCTCTTGCCTGCCTTCCCTATATGCATTGAAGCGGTATACATTCCAGTGTCCAGACGGCGAGAGGTCAAATTCCCAATACTGGTCATAATCTTTCAAACCGAGAAAGATCTCGAAACATGTTTCTTCCCAGAGGTTGTCTCTGCGTTCAGGCATCTCCGCCAGAGTAGGGATAACGACATCTGAAAGAGCACCTGTCAATGAATAGCTGATGGCAAATCTATTGGAATGACGCTCGATGCTGCCTTTGATCATTATTGGAATGCCTACTGACGAGAAGGGCTTTAATGAAAAGCGATGGCTATTCATCCGGCTATTTTTTCCCCAGCTTTTTCTCTATCCTCGTGCATAATCCAAGGAGCATCTTTAGTTCGGATTCAGTCAGTCCGCTCCTGCCGAGGAAGCGTTTCAGGTTGAAGATGATCTTCTGTGAAATATCTCTTTCCCCCCTTGGGAAGTATTCAAGCAGTTCTAACACATGGGATATCCTTTTGTATAAGTATGCAAGATCTTCACGGGTTTGAAGGTGTTCCGGCAGAGATGAATTGTCAAACTTCTTCTTTTTCGTCTTGCCTTGCTCATCCAATGTCTCCTGCCCGCATTTTGAAAGCTCGTATGCGATTATCATAACAGCTTGCGAAAGATCCAGTTGCCTCATAAGAAAATGTTACCGAAAGTTCGTTGACTCAAGGCAATTTTTAATAACAAGCCTTGAATATCTTTTTCAGTTTATCTTCAATCATTTTTCTCAGGGCAAAGGGATTCATGTTTTTATATGCTTTCGTA
>JACRPZ010000005.1 GCA_016222905.1 Nitrospirota bacterium | reverse complement strand
TTTTCGTTCATTGCCTCGCGCTGTGATGTGATAAAAAGCGCCGGGATATTCTATTCTCAGGGGTCTCGCCATTTCGACAATTATCTTATGCTAAACAGGCGCTCTTGTCAAGGGTGTAGACCTGACCCTTTTTTCTTCTTTTTATATTGCGAAAACTCATCTAATTCATCAACGTCTCCTGTTTTTTCACATCATTCTTTTGGAAAAAACATGAGCATTGCGAGGATATAAAACACTAAAATAATAGGTATTGAGCCAATCCCTACTAAATTGCAAATAAATCTAGAATAACCTTTTTCTTTTCTGTACCTTAACAGAGGATATGCCCAATAAAGCTCTCTGTATCTTAAAATTCTATAAGAAGCTAAACTTCCATAAGAAGCTAAAAGGAAAAAAAATACTCCAAGAATTTTCATGCTCTTTTTTCAACAATATTTAGCATTTCAAAGCCATTCCCCGTAAGGTCTTAAATTTTTTTCCAGATTATTTCCCAAGCACACAAATTTACTGAGGACATTTTTGACATTCTCCCTTGGCAGTCCAATATCTAAGTCCACCATAACATTCATATTCGCATTTGTCGTCAGAAGAATTTATTAAAACACATTCATTGGGGTCCAGTGAAGTCTCGTCAGGGCACACTAAATTACATATTGGAGCTAAGTACAATGGCAGCGGAATTAGATCACAAATAGCATCGCAAAGCCATTCCCCGGTAGGATCTTTAAACCTCACGGGGTCATTCCCCACGTATGCGTAAAAGTTCACATCGCCGCCATCTAACCGTATCGGGTCTTCGCTTATAAATCTCTGCAGCTCAGGGGAGTAGTATCTTGCCCTGTAATAATACAAACCTGTACCGTCATTCTCACGCCCCGTATACTGGAAAGGATTATCGCTTGTCTCGCCTGAGACGGTGGTATTACCGAACGGGTCATAAGAGTATGTTGTCTTCACCACACCGCTGTCGTCTGTCAAAGCAATAATAGACCCCAGAGCATCCCTTACGTAATGCCTTACAGTTCCGTCAGCCTTTATTCTTATCAACGGCTCGTCTATGTTTAATGTGCGGATATAGTTTGCTGTTACTGCTCCGCTCTGGTTCTTTTCCTGTATTACATCCACTCCGTCATAAAGGTATTTTGTGGTAGTTCCGTTAATGGTCTTCTCAATTCTTCTGCCGAGCGCATCATACTTGAAAGAAGCAGTTAAGGATGGGCCAGTTATTGCGGTGAGACGATTTCTTACGTCCCATGTATAGTTAGTCGTTACTGAGGCATTAGTTGACGTCATTAGATTTCCGTTATTATCGTAAACCATGTTCTTTGAAGAACTTGTTGCAGGCGTGAATGATAGCATCTCATTTGCATCGTTATAATTCGTGCTTGTTACCGCATCTCTTGAAGGCTGTGCTGCATTCCTTGTGAACCTTGTTCTATTGCCGTTAAGGTCATATTCATAAACAAGGTCTTCTATGATAGAATCCCGCAACTGATGTTTTATTTCCGTTAACCTGTTTGCATTATCATAACTATAATTATTCGTCAAATAATAATCTTTGTTGCCATGGCGATATAAAAAAATCTGTTTTGATGTCCTTCTATTGCCATTATCATAAGTTATAATGAAGTCCCTCGTGGTTCCGTTTATCGCTCTGGATATTTTCGTCATCCTGCCAGCATCATCTTTTGTATAAGTCACTACAGGCTCTCCTGCTACTGTCATTGTCTCCCTTCTGCCAAGTTTATCATATGTGTAATCTATTGTCCCAAGGGGCGTTACTTCCTGTGAAATCCTGTCTCTGCCGATACCGGAGCATGTTGTGCATCCAAAGTCATTGTATGTGTAATCTATGAAGCCTGATACTGAATCATTGATGTAATCAATTCGCCCGGCTAAATCATAGGTGTAATTAACTGTTGAGCCGTCATCGTAGGTTATCTTTTTAATTCTGCCCATAAAATCATATTCATTAAAAGTCGTTGTCTGCCCTTTTCTGTCTGTTATGCTCTTGAGGTTATCGCCTGTTGTCGGCGTTATCTCCGCGCCTGTGTAATAAGTATAAACCTCTTCCCTTCCCAACTGGTCAGTCATCTTCTTGATCCTGTCTCTATTATCATATTCATATCTTATTGTTTGGTTTTTTGCATCTGTGACTGATTTGAGATTCCCTTTTTTATCATAAGTATATCTCGTTATACCGTCAAGCGGATCTTTTACTTCATATATCCTGTTCATCTCATCATATGTATAGGTTGTTGTCTTGCCCAATGCGTCAGTGACTGTCCATAATCTTCCACGGCTGTCATAGGTCATAGTGGTCGTGCTGTTTATGGGAGATGGGCTGATAATCCTGGTAAGCTCGGCAGGCTTGCCTGCATTGTCATAATAGAATGTTGTCGTGTTATTGTTCGGGTCTGTTATACTTGTCCGCATCCCGTTTGAATTGTAATTGATTGTCGTTAGATGCAGAAGCGGGTCTCTTATTTCTTTCTTTGTTATCTTGTTGTTCGCATCATATGTAAATGCAAAAGTTGTCTCCTTCAGGTTTGCATCCGTTATCTTTGTGGTCAGGCCGTAGACCGCTTCGTATTCATAATTAGTCACATTGCCGAGATTGTCAGTGACTGTCTGTACCAGTCCATTCGGATAGTAAGTGTAGCTCATCACCCTGTTGAGCGGGTCTGTGACTGACTTTATCTGATTTGACACTAAATCCCTTTCATAAACAGTTGCTCCGTCAGACGTTGTCTTTTTTACTATGTATCCATCATGATAATTGCCCAGATCATCATAGAATCTCCATGTTGTCACCGCGCTGTTCGGGGCTGTCATTGAAGTCTGTGTTATATTACCGCTTGGAATTGTGTAGTCAAATGTGTAAATGCCTCCATCTGCATGCGTTTGCCTGTAGATTCTATTCTGTTTTTCAGCAGGCGTATCATAGTATTCATTTATAACTTCGCTGGCTCCTCTCTCATTTTTAATCTCCGACATTCTCCCGGCCGAATCATAGTGATAGTTCAGCACACCACCGTCAGGATAGGTGACGGTCTTTAATCTTGGGTATACACTGGAGGGTACTGTCTCATAGGTGTATGTTACAGTCCCGCCTGCTGAGTCGGTTATTGAATCTGTCTGGAAGAAATTTCCTGTATAGGTCTGGTTGAAGGTTATTGTTCTGCCTTCCGATGTAGTTATTCCACTTATATATCCGCCTTCAAAGTCAGAGTGTCTTGTAAGAGTAAGTTGATTGCCGTTTCTGTCAGCTATCTCTATAAGTTTACCGCTGCTATCAAAATTATACGTCCAGCCGTTTCTCATCCTCATGGTTTTTGTGTTGTCTGCATTCTTTGTAATAACTGCACCGCGCATTGCAGGATTTGAGTCATTTATAAATGTCCCATCTGCCTGTTTTACATCAAACCTGTATTGAAAATTCCCCGGCTTGATAAGCAAAAGCATGGTAGGATCGGTATCAGTTAAGTTGCCGTCTGCGTCATAAGCGCCAAGCCACCAGTCATATTCAAAAAATGTTCCTATGCCAAAGGCGCCCAGTCCGGTGGCGCCGCTTCTGTAATACCTTGTTATATTCACAGGGATGATACCCGGTATATGAAGGTCTGTTTTTGAATGGAGGAAATAGCCTGTTGCAAGGTTAACAGGATCACCCGCATTGCCATTGGGGCAACGGTTAGGGTCAGGGTTCTTATTATTTCCGTCATCACCTCCGGGAGGGTCATCACCACCTCCAGCACCACCACCAGCTCCGCCTCCGTCGCCTCCTCCAGCGCCGCCGCTGTCTCCGTCAGAGCCGCTCGGCCCATCGCCGCTGCCTGACCCTCCCCATGCTGTCGCGCCGCAGCAGAATTTTGGAATACCTACGCCGGGGTCTGAGACTATATATTTTCCGTCAGGGGTGACTGTGCCTGTGCCTGCTATGGCCCAGTCATTCGGCGCTTCTCCTTCGTTTGGTGATTCGTCATAATACCATAGCACCGCCTTCTGTCCGGGCAGGAGGCCGAGGTCGTTTTTAGACTTAATGGCAATAGGCGCGTCAGGTATGCCGCCGCCCTCTTTATCAAAATAGAACATATAGACCGTGCGCACATCTGCATTAGACGGAAGGGGCTTTACAGGAAGCCTGTCTATCGGCACTGTCCTGACTGACACTTTTTTATTCGGACTTCCGTCCCATCCTGTGATCTTTATGCCTTTTGGGATCTTTATCTCAAAGCCCGGAACTTCGGGATCCGTGAGAACGGTATCTTCATCAGGATTTATATCCTTGAAGTTATAGTTCTTCTGCCGGTGAAGGTATATCTGGAAAGGCATCTCGGTTACCGCGCCTGCCTGAATCTCAATTGAAAGAGGGATTGTCGGATAATGGCTGCCGTCTTTTACGGTGGAGCCGTGTACCATGAGAAGCCGTCTGCCTGACGGCACATTCTCAAGGGTAAAGTATCCATTCGCATCTGAAACCGCCTTTATATTTTTTATCTGGACGGTTACGCCCTCAACAGGCTCCTTATTGGTGTTTAAAATTCTGCCTTTAAGTGTGCCGACTCCGTAAAATGGGTGAGGCCCCTATTATCCTACGCAAAATGCACGGAACAAGACCCCGTTCCTTTGCTCGCTATTTTTGGGTGGCCCTTTTATCTTTTACCCAATTTTCTTAAAGCCTGCCATAAAATTATTTCTAAACTAAGCATCGCAAATAAAATAGTCGGGCCAAAAAAAAGAAAGTTGTAGGTAAACCTATTTACATAATTTAGTCCTATATTTGTGAAGAAAATAAGCATAATAATAATTGAGCAACTTATGATACCTATTAAATTTGTAGATTTTTTCTTATTAAAAAGTGAGAACAAGATCATTAAAAATACCCATATATAGAGTATTTCAACAATCAGTACAATTAAATTAGGTTTTAGCTCATTATAAGTTTTAGGTAGCATAGCTTTTTCAGGATTCAAATACATTACAACCCACAAGAGAGCAACAATAATTACCGAATAATGTCCTGGTCTTTTGAGATTTCCAATCTTATCCATAACAGTTTTTGACATTGATAGGAATGCAATTAGAATAATCCAACCACACTCATAAAATACATGGCTAGATACGAACCCTGAAGCTAACTCAATTTTATCCTTATCAGAAGAAATTACAGAAACAAAACCAAAAAATATTGCTGCTGTAGCAAAGTATAAACCAACCCCAATGGACCATAACGCGGGGACATAAAGCCAAATATACCGATACATCTCATAAAATTTTTTATTATTAATAGTTCTTAACTTTTCCCATATAAACCGAATAATCCAGAAAGAATTTAAAAATAAAATTAAAAAAACAATCGGTTTTCTTCCTAAGAAAGCGACTTCCTTATTAACTAACAACCCCAAATATAAATTACTAAGCAAAATAAAAAGAGGGATTAATATGGAAATATATATTAACTGTCGATCTTTTTTATTATTATCATTCATCAGTGATTGTAAACTTACAATATCCCTCCACAAGACGGGGGAATATTAACGGGTAATTTTAAACAACTACTGTAGCAACTAGCGTGAGCATTCTTTCTACAGTTTGTTCTTGCCGGCTCTGATAATTTTGAACACTTTTCTTTATCCCATTTTATTAAGCACCCCCTTACACAATTATTTGTAGGGCCATCACCAAAATCTTTACAACATTGATAAGCTTTACACGGGTATTCATCTTTATCTCCACCTTCACATTTCTTATTCTTATTGCACTGTTCTTTATAATACTCACATCCACTTGAAGGAAGAGGCTCGTAAGGATCTAACCCCAATGGGTCCACAAGATTTATAGGGTTACTCCTCACATAAAGGTAGAGATTATTCCCATGTTTCCGTTCACATTCTAATCGATCTTCTGACACAAATCTCTGCAACTCAGGTGAATAGTAACGGGAACGATAGTAATAGAGTCCAGTATTGTCATTTTCACGACCCGTATACTGAATTGGATTATCAGAGGTTTCACCGCTTACAGTGGTATTTCCAAATGGGTCGTAGGCATACGTTGTCTTTACAACTCCTGAGTCGTCAGTCAGAGCAATCACACTGCCCAATGCATCTTTAACGTAATGCCTTACAGTTCCGTCAGCCTTGATTCTTGTTAACGGTTCATCTATATTGAGCATTCTTATATAGCTTGTTTTAGCGGTTCCCTGAATCTCCTGCATAATATCCACTCCGTCATAGAGGAACTTCGTGGTCGTGCCATTAATGGTCTTTTCTATCCTTCTTCCTAAAGCATCATACTTGAAAGAGGCTGTTAAGGATGGGCCGCTTATTGCCGTGAGCTGGTTTCTTGCATTCCATGTGTAGTTAGCCGTTCCTGCGGCATTAGTTGAAGTCAGTAGATTACCGTTGTTATCGTAGGAGATATTTTTGTCATTGAATGCCAACATCTGATTAGCGTCGTTGTAAGAGGTATTTGTCACAGCATTAGGCATAGGTAGAGTCACAGACAGCCTGTTCATGCTTGTTCTGTTTCCTTTAGCGTCATATCCATAAACAAGGTTCTCTATCTGGGCTGTTGGTCCCTGTATGTCCATTCCTAACAGTCTGTTGGCGTTATCGTATGGGGCATAGTTTGTTGTAACGTATTTGTTGTGTTGCGACATGGGCAATGCGAGGGATGTCCTTCTTCCGCCGTTGTCATAGGCCAGCGTGTATGTCCTGCTCTTAGTCCCTATCTTTCTAATTACATCCTTTAATCTGCCATTATCGTAATAGGTATAAGTGACATCTGGCTCACCTGCTACTGTCATTGTTTGTCTTCTGCCGAGTTTGTCATAAGTATAATCAATTGTCCCAAGAGGCGTTACTTCCTGTGAAATCCTGTCTCTGCCGATGCCGGAACAGGTTGTGCAGCCGAAGTCGTTGTATGTGTAATCTATGAAGCCGGAGATTGAATCATTGATATAATCAATCCTGCCAACTGTATCATAGGTATACTGGACATACGAACCGTCTTGATATGTTATCTTTTTAATCCTGTTCCGGGAATCGTATTCATTAAAAGTTGTTACCTGCCCTTTCCTGTCTGTTATGCTCTTGAGGTTATCGCCGGTGGTGGGCGTTATCTCCGTTCCGGTGTAATAGGTATAAACTTCATCCCTTCCCAACTGGTCTGTCATCTTCTTGATCCTGTCTCTTGTATCATATTCATATCTGATGGTTTGATTCTTTGCATCTGTGACTGACCTGAGATTCCCTTTTTTATCATAAGTATATATCGTTATACCGTCAAGCGGGTCTTTTACCTCTATCATTCTGTCCATGTTGTCATACGTATATGTCGTTGTCTTTCCTTTCGCATCTGTTATTGTCCACAGCCTTCCAAGACTGTCATAGGTATTGATAGTTGTATTACTTAGAGCATCAATGACTCTTGTAAGTTCAGCGGGCTTCCCTGCATTATCATACAGGAATGTTGTTGTGTTATTGTTGGCATCTGTTATGCTTGTCTGCATCCCGTATGAATTGTAATTAGTTGTAGTAAGATGCAGAAGCGGGTCTCTTATATCTGTCTTTGTGAGTTTGTTGTTTACAAATGTATGAGTGAATGTCGTGTCTTTAAGATTCGCGTCCGTTATCTTTGTGGTCAGGCCATAGACCGCTTCATATTCATATCTCGTCACATTGCCGAGATTGTCCGTGACTGTCTGTACCTGTCCATTCGGATAATAAGTGTAGTTCATCACCCTGTTAAGCGGGTCTGTAATGGATGTTATGAGATTAGAGCCAAGTTGTCTGCTGTAAATCGTTGCGCCATCAGACGTTGTCTTTTTTACTATGTATTTATCATAGAAGTTGCCCAGATCATCATAGAACCTCCATGTTGTCACCGCGCCATTCGGGGCTGTCATGGTTGTCTCTGATATATTGCCGCCTGCAATTGTATAGTCGAATAAGTAAATGCCTCCATCCGCATGGGTCTGCCGGTAAATTCTATTCTGTTTTTCAGGAGGTGCATCATAGTATTCATTTAAGACCTCGCGGATTCCTCTCTCATTTATAATTTCAGACATTCTCCCGGATGCATCATAGTGATATTCCAGCACCCCTCCGTCAGGAGAGGTGACTTTTTGCAACCGGGGATAAACGCTTAATGGGTCATCTTCATAGGTATATGTGACAGTCCTGCCTGCTGAGTCGGTTATTGAATCTGTCTGAAAGAAATTACCTGTGTATGTCTGATTAAATGTAATTGTTCTTCCCTCCGATGTGGTTATTCCAGTTAAATATCCGCCTGCGTCATCTCCGGATTCCGGTCTCGGCTGCCTTGTGAAGTTGAGTTTATTCCCGTTTCTGTCCGCTATCTCCATCAATTCTCCATTGTACTTTTCTGAGTAAATAAACTTGTACTGTATCCCATCCCTCATTCTGAGAGTTCTTGTCTCATAAAAAGAATCATAAGAAACTGTGACGCCGCTAAATGCAGAGTCGGTTGTATTGGTAAATGTTCCATCGCCGTCAGGGTCTGTAAATCTGTATTGAAAATTCCCTGGCTTGATAAGCAAAAGCATAGTTGGATTGGTATCATTAAGCTGCCCGTCAGCGCCATAAGCCCCAAGCCACCAATCGTATTCAAAATATGTTCCTATGCCGAATGCGCCCAGTCCGGTGACGCCGCTTCTGTAATACCTTGTTATATTCACAGGGATAATGCCCGGTATATGCAGGTCTGTTTTTGAATGGATGAAATATCCTGTTGCAAGGTTAACCGGATCGCCTGCATTGCCACATGGGTCAGGGGGCTTATTATTTCCGCCATCATCTCCTCCAGCGCCACCACTTCCGCCGCCGCTGTCTCCGTCTCCACCGCTGCCGTCCCCGCCACTCCCTGACCCTCCCCATGCTGTCGCGCCGCAGCAGAATTTGGGAATGCCTACGCCGAGGTCGGAGACTATATATTTCCCGTCAGGAGTGACTGTGCCTGTGCCTGCTATGGCCCAGTCATTCGGCGCCTCTCCCTCATTTGGTGACTCGTCATAATACCAGAGCACCGCCTTCTCCCCTGGCAGAAGGCCGAGGTCGTTCCTGGACTTAATCGCGATAGGCTCGTCAGGTATGCCGCCGCCCTCTTTATCAAAATAGAACATATAGACTGTCCGCACATTTGCGTTTGACGGAAGGGGCTTTACAGGAAGCCTGTCTGCAGGCACGGTCCTTACCGAAACTTTTTTATTGGGCTTGCCGTCCCATCCTGTAATCTTTATGCCTTTTGGAATTTTTATCTCAAAGCCCGGCACCTCAGGGTCAGTGAGAACGGTATCTTCATCAGGATTTATGTCCTTAAAGTTATAGTTCTTCTGCCGGTGAAGGTAGATCTGGAAAGGCATCTCGTTTATCATGCCTGCCTGAATGTCTATTGTGAGAGGGATTGTCGGGTAATGACTGCCTGCATCCTTTACGGTAGAGCCGTGTACCATTAGATGCCGTCTGCCTGAAGGCACATTCTCAAGGGTAAAATATCCATTGGAATCCGTGACAGCAGAGATATTCTTTGTTTTGACTGTCACGCCTTCAACAGGCTCTTTATTGGTATTTAAAATTCTTCCTTTGAGTGTTCCGGCAGCATCTTTTTTCTGAGTTGATTGCGCCTGCCCCAAAGCAGGTGTTTGGGTTTCTTCACCTTGAAGATCCGTTGCATCTTTAACAACATTGAGATAAACGGCATTGGAGGTAAATGTGCCCGGTGAAGGATTTATGACAACAACCATATACTTCCCAGGAGACTCTATGTCTGCTGGCTTTATCTCTGCCTCAAGAAGGATACTGCTTATAAATCTGGTTTTGAGGTCTTGGCCGTTAAGATTTATACCCGATACAGGTAAGAAACCTTTGCCATATACCCTGAAGGTAGTTACGAGTTCGGAGTTCAGATCCCCGCTTAAAGATTGCGGGGACAAGGATCGGAGTTCGTTATTCGAGGTTAAAAGTATTGTATCTGGGGATATATATTCTAAAGCGGGCATGGGATTGTAAATCCTGAAACTGAGTTTATTTGACGGCCCTCCGCCGGGTGATGGATTAACTACTGTTACATCAACATTACGCGGCGCCTGCAGTTCCGACGACGGAACATCTGCCTGAAGGCTGAAATTGTCCAGAGGTTTTGTTTCCAGCTCCTTCCGGTTAAATCTTGCTTTTGTCTCTTTTACAAATTTTTCTCCTTTTATTGAAAGTGTAAAACCGGCGTCGCCGACCCTGCTGAATTCAGGTATGAGCGTATGAATTAAAGGCACCGGGTTTTCAAGCTTAACCACTGCGATGCCGTTTGTGTGACTTATCAGGGCTGTGTTAGTCACAGGGTCTATTGCAATTGCTCCCGGATTTTCAACTGAAAATCCCCCCTCGCCCCCCTTTTCCAAAGTGGGGAAGACACCTCTTGATAGAGGGGAATTAAGAGGAACTGTATCCAATACTGTCTTATTTTCAAGGGAAATGATTGAGATGCTGTTGTCTGAATTGTTTGTGAGAACCGCAATGTGTGTTGATTGGTTAACTGAAACTCCTGCAAGATTGCAGTTGCGAGTTCCGGGTTCTGAGTTTAGAGTTGAACTACAGATTTTTATTTCTGTAAAAGGCTGTAATGTCTCAGAATTATAGATTGATAATTCGCCCATTCCTTCCATTAACACCAATTCTTTGACGGTCTTCTCTATAGTTAAGTCCATTGCCACGAGGCTATTGCTATTTCCAATGTAGAGCATATCGCTATCTTTATTAATGGCAATAGCATGAATAGTCCGGCCTGTATTGATTGTTTTGACAGGATTTCCTGTCACGAGATCAATAAAATATAGCGCCCCATCCTTAGAGGAGACAACAGCATAGTTTTTCTTTTCATAAACAGCAACACCGGAAGGAACTGCATCAAGAGGGATTTTTTTTATAACAGCATTTGTCAGCGTATCAATCAGATAGAGGGTTTTTGTCTCTTTGCCTGCGGCAAGGGCTGTTCCTGCGTCAGGGTTTATTGAGATGCCTGAGATTTTGTCCGCAAGGGGGATATTCGCATTTATCCGGATGTCATAAGCAGATGCGGAACCAGCGAATGCGGATAGAACGACAATTAAGAATAAAGGCATTAATCTTTTCATATAATCTCCCTTGCAGACAGCGTGCAGTTGACCCAAAAATGTCTTTGAAATAATGCAGATGTTGCTTTGAAATAATGCAGATGTTGCGAGAAATTTTATTTTTCGATACCTTTTTGACGAAAGATTCCGGACAAGCCGGAATGACGGCTTGGATATTTCGCAGCTTACTGCTGAGCCGTTCATTAATAAATTCATCGAGTTAAATAAATTTTTGAGCAATGTCTGCATTATTTGGATTAAACTTTCATTTCATGAGCTTTGCCATCAGCTCTCCTGCCTTTATTTCCTTTCCTGATTCTGTTATATAAAAAGCCTCTGAGCCTTTGCCCGCTGTTGCAGCCACCCTGACCTTTTCTATCTTCTCACCGTCCCAATACATCGCTGTCTGAATGGTGAATGTAGCAGTAGCAGTCAGTATGCTCTGATATGATGTTGAAAGTGTTATAGAGACAGAAGCCGTTGATGACGCGTCTGTACCGCTGAGAGCTCCGGCTGCATTAGTTGAGTTGCCATACTCCGGGATTGAGGTAACTGTAACAGTTGTGCCTGTTCGAATATTTGTTGCAGAGATATTTACAGTTACAGGGTTTTGAGTTGTGCCCGGAAGCGTTATATCAGGTTGCGCATATGAGCCTGTTGGATTTGCAGGCACATCTATCCCGCCGATTCTGGTGATGGAAAGAGTAGGAATATTTGTTACAAAAACAGTCCCCGGATATCCATATGAGAATAGAGGCGTTGTCGAGGTTGATATTGTCCCTGTTACTGGATTTGTTGCCTCAAGGCGGATCCTGCCGCTTCCGCCAGCGCCGCCAACACTGTAGCCATTACCTCCTGTCCCCGCGATTGCAGAGATTATGCCATCGCCTGTTATGGTATCAGCCATGAGTTTTACAGCTCCACCGCTGCCTCCTCCTCCACCGCCTGCATAAACTATAGCTGGGGTGCCATCACCACCTTTTCCTCCATTGGCTGTTATTGAGCCTGATACTGTAATAACACTTGATGAAGCGATTAATATTGCGCCACCGCCACCGCCTCCTGCACCGCCCGAATTTTTGAGATTTTCAGCAGCAGAGCCTGCACCGCCTCCTCCGCCGGCGCCTCCAATCATGGGAAGGATATTTATGTTCCCATAACTTCCTCCTCCACTGCCTCCCGGCGCATATGTTGAATTGCCTGCGCCATCAGAGCCGTTAGAAGCAAAACCACCACCTCCTCCACCTCCTCCTACGCCATATTGAACTGGATTAGTTGAAGCGGATGATCCCGGGTTTCCTCCCCCTGTGCCAAGTCCTTTGCCGCCCGGTGAAGCAGGGATGCCGCCATCAACCGGCGTGCCTCCAAACCCTCCGTCAAATCCACCGGGCCCGCCTTTCCCATGAAATCTGCCGTTTGCATTTGTGCCATTTAAGTTTATAGTCCCTGCTATTGTTACATCTCCTGTTGCAAGGACATATACAGGTGTATTAGTGGAATTCCTTTTAAATGTGACTGTAACACCAGTTGGGATATTTACAGATGTGTAATTCAATTTGCCGTCTGCCGGAAGTGTAACTTCGGTGTGTGCTGTTGGGTTAAATGCGCCATCTGCGCCTGTGCTGCCGCTGTCAAAGGCAGCATAGGTATTGCCCGTAAGAAATAGCGTCAAAACAAGACTCTGAATCAAGTTCAGGGTGATTATCTTAGAAAAAAACACTCTTTTCATATGACCTCCCTATTTGAGTTTTTATATTTATCATCAATTTAATGACACCTTAGTTCTTCAATATAAAGTTTCCAATCTTAAATGTGCCGCTGCTTTTTGTCATATGTCCTATTAGCATTGTCTTGCTACTGATAGCCGTAAAATCACAATCATAACCTCCGTGCAGAGTAACCGATATGTCACGATTGATGTTAAGGGTTCCAGTAAATGGTCCTTTTTGAGCCTGTATAATATCTCCGTTCAGTGCAGCATCATACGCATCCTGAAGCGTTGAGTAAGAGGATCTGCCGGCGATCCTTACCGGAGGATTCGGACATATACGCGCAACGCTTACAGGAATGGATAATATTGTTGCGTTTACGACGGCGTACCATTCAACGCTGACCTGATGAGAAAATAAGATAGAGCCGTCAGGCATATGTCCCATAGAAACGCTTACCGGCATAGACCGTATTGGAGAGTCATCGCCAATAACAAAAACAGTTGCTTCTGCGGTTGCTATTTTAATTATGCCTGTGCCTCCACTAAGCGCTGTTACTGTAAAATCAGCGGCTCCCCCTGCAGGAATGGTGACAGAAAAGGGTGTATCTATAACGTCAGGGTTTTTATTCTCTATTGATACGGTTACATCCGTCAGCGCTGAAGGAGTGAGGCTGACAGACAAGGACGCTGTGAATATGGGAAATAATGCGATCGAATCAGGTGAAATATTTGCCCGGTAGAGGTTAATTGACATGCTCACAGAGCCATATGATGTAGTAACTGTTATGTTAGCCTGTCCGGGGGAGGCTGTCCCTGCTATTGATAAAAGCGCAATAATCTTTGTATCTATGGATTCGATAAACTTGATGGAGATATCGGGATTATCTGATGTAACACTGCTTGTTGTCAGAAGATTCTGTCCTGTTATAACGACATTATAATTATTGCCGATAAGAAAGATATCAGGGTCTATGCTTTGGAGCACAGGGGGCACGGCTTGCGGTGTTGAGGTCTCTTTGAAAATGGATATAAGATTGCCTACCTCGTCATATTGGTAGAGGACACGGATATTGTCTGCGTTGCTTGTTCTTACAAGTCTGCCGTTATCATCATAGCTGTAGTCAACAGAGTCTCCGCTGGTTAAGGAGGGTAAGATGAAGAAGATACATAAGATTAATGCACAGGTTATTTTTCTCATAAATTTCTATAAAACAATCTTTTATACATATTGCATTTCATTTCTTCTCTCTTAAACACTTTTAAAGGAAGCCGCTTGCCATATGATCTTTAATTATTCAATTGTACCCATGCAGTTCCATTACAACCAAAGAAGTTAGAGGTTACGTTATCAAATTTTATTGTTCCAGCATTAGATTGGTCGCACTGTGACGTGGTACCCGCCACCTTGACGGCCCCGTTAACTTCCAGTTTTTCCGTTGGCGTGGTTGTCGTCCCAATGCCCACTTTACCCGCAGTATTAACTATAAGATTCCCTGAGCTTCCATATAATCTCGTCTCTTTGCTGGCTCCTAAAACCAAATCAGCGCCTATCCCGTCGCCATTTAGGACTATGCCATTTTTGGTTGTGCCCTTTGTTTGTTTGTCTATCCATAAACCGGTTTGTTGAGTGAATGTCCCTTGCGCACTGTCTTGAGCATAGAAATGCCTGAAATCTGAAAAATTTATCCCGCCTGTGCCGGTATTCGCATCTTGTCCTATACTTAAATAATCAGAAGCAACAGAGGTTATATTCCAGGTCCTTGAATTATTTAATGCCCGCCACCTCGCCGCGAAATTTGAGGTTTCCATTGTGTTAACAGTTGATGTTCCGGCAACGGTAGATCCAAATTTAATCACTGTCAAAAAAGGAGTTAATTGACCGGCGGAAATATTTCCGGAACCCCATAAACCCAAACCAAACTTGATTCCTATTGTATCGTTAGTTACATCAGCGCTGCCTGTTCTGCCCAAGTCAAATAACATTCCATTTGCCTGACCAGCAGGATTTGACTGGCTTACACCAAAAGTCATTGCATTATATTTATCCTTTGATACAAAAGAGAATTTCGTGAGTCCATAACTATAATCGGCAACTTCTCCAAATCCAAAAGCATCTTTTCCGGCATCTACAACAAATAAATTGGGGGCTGTATCACCTTCAATCCTGAAATCATTATCGCCTCCATCCTCATTAAAAACAGCCGAACCTCTTACATCAAGGGTTGCGCCTGGGGTATCTGTGCCAATACCTACATTCCCCTCCACGATAAAATCTCCGGCTTCTGCCGGAAGATTGCTGCTAAGCAGCAGTATCCATATCATTAAAACAATCGCTTTCTTCATATTCATCCTCCTGTTTGAAATAAAAAAGGGCGTCTCCTGAATTAACAGAAGACGCCCTTTGGTTGTTAATGGAAAAGTTCGTGTAAGGTTTTAAAAAGTGAGTGAGTGAGTGAGTGAGTGAGCAAATTCCGGGCCAATTTGTTCTTTCCGGTTTTTTGTCTGATCTTCATCAGCAATCACCAACCTGCTCATATGCAGTCAGATAAAATTTGTTTCGGTTTATCTCACAAACGGCATTAGATGAAAGCCTACTTCATTAATATGGTGTTTGTCAATACAAAAATGAAAAATGAAAAATCAGTCGTTAGCCGCCCTCTTAAGCCGCATAATAAAGCGCATCCCAACTCCTATATCGCTTGATGCTTCGAGCTCTCCCCCCCACTGCTTAACCTGCTTGATCATCGCACGCAATTTCTTCAGTTCGCCTGAACTTATCTCTTCGGTATCCGAGTAGATGTATTTATGGAAAAGCTCCGCCGGCATTCCGAGGCCTGTATTGGAGAATGTACAGATGACCCAATCCGACGTCTCTTCCAATATTATTGCAACTTTGCCGTCTTCAACCGAATCATTCATTATGATCTTAAGCAGACTCATGATAACCTCTTTTAATTTAGGAGATGCAAATACCATGCATACGAGATCAGGAACTTTCAGGTCTAATTGTATCTTGCGGAGTCCGGCCTCTTCCGAGAGCTCTTCCACCCCGGCTATCGCAGGCTTCCTTATATCCACAGGATAAAGCTCCAGTTCATTGATGAAGATATCTTTTGCAAGATAATCCTGTATCTCTTTAAGGAAATCATTTACAGCGTTAACTTTATCATTCAGCATCCCGATAGCGAGCTTCCGCTGTGCGTCAGGCAGGGCTTCATGGCTTAACAGGGAAGCTGCAAGCGCAATAGCCTCGATGTGGTTGCGGAGCCGGTAATCCATGTCTTTAAAGAGGGTCTCTTTAAACAGGTCGAGCGCCTTCAGGTAGCTGACATCAACCAGATCAAAGAGGGTGCCGAGAACATGAAAAGGATGCGCCCTGGAGGAAGTCATACCGCTGTCATCATAAATTATGGGCTTGACATACAGTATATATGCCTTGTTCGGGTCAGACTCAAACGATGCGGAGAGAGACATCACTTCCTGATCAAGCACAACCTTCTGCAGGAGCAGGCGGACCCTTTCAGGCTCCACAGCGCTTAATTTAACCGCCAGATCAAGGGCTGTCATATTGTAAGGTGCTATTCCCGCTGACTTTAATAGTTCAAACATCTGTTTGTTGATATAGATGACCCTGCCGAAGAGGTCATAGAGTATAGTGCTTGTATTCATATCGTCAAGGATCTTCTCAAGCAAGATGAGCCTCTCCTCCAAAAGCGCCATATTCTCGTTCAGTTCCTTGTAAAAGACCCTGGCGACTTCATGACGCAGCAATTTCCTGAGGCCGGTTAATTCGCGTTTCTTTAACTCTCTCTGACGTCTTTGATAAAGGAGTTCGCTTATCTGGACTGCGTAATCCCTTACAACCGATATGAAGGCGCTGAGTTCAGGCACTACTGAAGGCTCAATGGTGAAGGCCCAGAAACCAAGAACATCATTGGCAAAGATCAGCGGAACGACAAACTCTCTCTCGCCCTCTTTTATATCTTTAAAAAACGGCCTCTTCACTTCCACCGGACTATTCTCTGTTATGGCTGTGCTGTATGGTTCTCTTTCATAATCCCTTCGTCTCTCATAAATATCAGACAGCAGGCAGTTGAGGGACTTGACCTCCCTGAGACGATGATCATCCTCAACCTTTTCAAGAAAGATCACCTTGTTGAGCTGAAGGGTCTGGCTGACAAAAACAATTAACTGGGCCCAGTACTCTTCGGAAGTATAAAAGCTTTCAGGCAAGAATCTTTTTTCCAGCTTGATTGATGTCTCAATCAGCATCCTCTTTGTGCCCTCTTCCTCAAGCACCGCTTTTCTTGTAAAGATGAAGATTGATAACCCTATCTGAACAGCTAAAACTTCTACCAAAGGCGTCCATGCAAAAAAATATGAGAGCGCCAACCATGTGAGGATTAAATAAAACGACAATATAGCTATGGAAAAGGCAAAGAGAAAAGAGAGCCGGATATTTAAAAATTTGTAAGCCGCCAGATTAATAAGAACAACAACTATAAACAATATGAATTTGAGTCCCGGGCCTGCTGTTTTAATCCAGCTTTTTGACATCAGGGTATCTATGGCATAACCATGAAATTCGAGCATTGACATGGTCTTATTGTTTGATATAATCGGCGTGTGCAGTCCCGGAATTGTCCCGGATGTCCCAAAACCGACAACCACAGCCTTCCCGTTTACCAGTTCCTTAATTATTCCACCTGTCATCGCCCTCTTAATGCCAACATTCGGAAGGCCGCTGAGCTTGCCGTTGAAATTGACAGTGTATTCCTCAGGAAATCCGGACTCTTTTTTAGCGTCTCCGCCGGATGCTACGGCTTCAAGAGATGGATATTCAACTCCGTCTATCTTGAATGAACTGTGTGAATGACGGTAAATGCCGTGGGACGCATCAGGCAGACTGACTACACCAAACCTGATACGGCTCTCATCCGCAATAGCAGGAACCGGCTCAAGAAAAAATTTGTCAGGGTTGTAGATATCGGAAATAATCTCGCGTCCGAATATGACATTTCCGTATTTGACGGCTGCATTATAAAAGTCTTTGGAAGCATGTTTTGGCAAAAAGGTAAAAACCACCTGAGACGGCTTCATTCTCTCAAGTATCTCAAGGAGTTTCAGCCAGAGTTCATCCCCGTCGCTTCTGTGGTCAAGATCAGCCTCTACCAAAAGAATATTTGACGACGACTTGGTGACTTCAGGAGTAATGGTTACAAACTTATCATAAAAGAGTCCATCCGGCATGCGAAGCAGGCTTAACATGCTCACAAGCCATACTGTTATCGCTATTCCTATGCCAAAAGCCAGGTATCTTCGAAGAGACATTCTCTTTATCCTCTTTTAGAGTTTACTCGTAAATTTATGTTTGCCTGTCAAGCAGGTGATTCAAATCCTTGACACGAAATACCATTTAATGTAATGTTTATTTGTAATAACAATAATACAATAATATTCTGATATTTCCTATATGAGGAGGGTTATTATGAGACGGTTATCAGGGTTACAAAAGAAAGTTTGCGGACTCTTTTTTTTATTACTGACTCTCTCATTTTTGACAGGCATTGTCTCAACTGTAAATGCCGCAGGATACCTGCCGCATATCTGGCCCCTCTCAGGAACCACCACGCCTGACCTTCCTATGTCATCTGTATTTGGCCCCCGTTTAAAAGCTTCTGAAAATTTCATTTATGATTTTCACCGCGGCATTGACATTCCAACTCCACTCGGCACGCCTGTTCATGCCGTTGCTGACGGAGTTGTAAGGCTGGCTGGAAACTATTCATCTTACTCTGATACGTTAGTCCAGATCAGGCATTATAAACCCGGAAGCGGCCCAATGACATGTGCCAACAGAGGGTGCTATTATTCCAACAGTATGCATCTCAGTTCTGTTGCCGTTTCGGCTGGGGCTAATGTCAGCCAAGGCGCTATCATAGGGTATACCGGCGCAAGTGAAAGCGGCTTTGCCCATCTGCATCTTGAGATACGCGATAACGGCATTTATCAGAAAAACTGTATAAACCCTTGGAAAGCCATGCCGTATCAGGATACTTTGAATCTGAGCATAAGTTTTGCGGGCGACCCTGATTTCTCCAATACTTTATCTCCAGAGGTAGAGGCGGAGGTCTCTTCGCCTTCAAATGAACTTGACTTTAACCGGGTCAAAGTTGAAGTCTTTGACATATCAAGCGGCTCTGAAGTAAGCCTTGCATCTCAATCTTATGACATTGAATTGTGGAATTATATTTACACACCTGAAAACAATCCGGATCAATACCTCACCAATCCCGACTTTAACGGTATAGAGGTAGGTCCGGCAGTCTTTAATGCCAGAGAAGAGGCTTATCTTGTCCAGTTCCGTTTTCATGAGCTTCATCTGCCTTATACGCCTCAGCAGGCAAGGGTCAGGATAAGCGCTTTTGACATTAAAGAAAACAGCGTTGAAGCGAGTTTAGATATAACTTTATAACCCCTGAAATTGCTTTCCTTAGATGACCTGAATAATGGCTCATAATGGAGCCATTATTCATCTTTTCTGAAACCTCATGAAAGAGAAGATTACAATACCAAAGAAAAGATTGCTCGTAACGGGCGCAAGCGGTTTTTTGGGCTGGAACCTCTGTCAGGAAGCAAAAGATAAATGGGATATATACGGAACGGTTTATTCTCATCCGATAGAGATAGAGCAAGTTAAGATCATCAGGATTGATCTCACTGATTACGATAGCCTGAAGAAGATGTTTCATGAAGTCCGTCCTGATGCGGTTATTCATACGGCAGCAGCCTCTAATCCTAATTATTGCCAGACTCACCGGACAGAATCAGAAAAGATAAATCTTGATGCCTCCATATATACAGCAGGGCTTTGCGCTGATCACAAGATCCCGTGCGTATTCACCTCAACAGACAGCGTCTTTAACGGATTGACCCCTCCATATAAGGAAGATGCCCCTGTCTCTCCGATCAATATTTACGGAGAGCAGAAGGCATGTGCCGAGGAGGGGATGCTGAAGCGCTATCCAAAGACCGCTGTCTGCCGCATGCCCCTGATGTTCGGTCTTCCAAGCCCTGCATCAGCGAGTTTTATCCAGCCGATGATAAAGGCTATGAGAGAGGGCGGGGAGCTTAAACTCTTCACAGATGAGTATAGAACCCCTGTCAGCGGAAAGACCGCTTCTCAAGGGCTCCTCCTCGCCCTTGAAAAGTTGAGCGGGATACTGCATCTTGGCGGCAGAGAGCGCATCTCCAGGTATGATTTCGGGAAGCTGGTGCAGAATCTTTTAGGTCTGCAGAATGCTGTGCTGACGCCGTGTATGCAAAAAGATGTTGCTATGCCCGCCTCAAGACCACCCGACCTCTCACTTGACAGTTCAAAAGCTGTAAGTCTCGGCTATAAACAGCCAACACTGGCAGATGAGCTGAAGGTTTTTGTCGGTTAAAGACCAGAAAAACTTCCCGATTTCTCACAAGCTATTTAATTTTCTAATAACTTTTTCACCGTGTTGACATCAAATAAATGTTATAGTATTCTTGAATTCATACTTGAGATAACGGAGAGCTTGTGATAAAAAAATTCTTTCCAAAAGAGACCGACTTTTATACAATGTTCGATAAAGCAGCCCGCAACCTTAACAAAGGGGCTGTCCTTCTTGTTGAGATGATGGAAGATCTCAGCAAAGCTGAAACCAAATCAAAAGAGATATATGAGGTTGAGCAGGAAGGGGACATGCTTACGCATGAGGTTATGCGCAGGCTTAACAAAACCTTTATTACCCCTCTTGACAGGGAAGACATACATTCCCTCATATCGCGCATTGACGATGTCCTTGACCTCATATGGGCGTCTGCTGACAGGGCGACCTTATTTAAGATAAAAGAGTCTACGCCTGAGGCGGTTGAACTCTCAAAATGCATCCTCTCCACAACAGAGATTATCACTAAAGCCGTAACGAGCCTTAAAGATAAGAAATATTCTTATATACAGGAATACTGCATAGAGATAAACCGACTTGAAAACGCCGCTGACAGAATCTTCAGGGAAGCTCTTGCCAGACTGTTTGAGAATACAAAAGACCCTATACTTGTCATTAAGTGGAAGAATATTTATGAAAACCTCGAAGATGCTACTGACATATGTGAAGATGTTGCGAACATCCTTGAAAGTATAGTCCTGAAACATGCATGATACTTATTTTCTCCTTGTATGCGTAATAGTTCTTGCCACTATCTTTGATTTCATAAATGGTTTTCATGACACGGCAAACGCTATAGCCACATCCGTATCAACGCGTGTTTTATCGCCAAAGACAGCGGTTACCATGGCTGCTGTATTGAATCTGGCCGGAGCCTTGACAGGCACTGCTGTGGCTAAAACCGTGGGAGCAAGCCTTGTAGAGGCTCAATATATCACACAGGCCACTGTTGTAGCCGCCCTGTTGTCTGCCATTATCTGGGACTTGATCACATGGTATTTCGCCCTGCCGACATCCTCGAGCCACGCCCTTTTAGCGAGTATATTAGGCGCTGCTGTTGCCACTGCCGGGACAGAGGTTATCATTCAGAAAGGCGTATACAAGGTCTTGATAGGACTGGTTGTCTCCCCTATTGTCGGTTTTGGACTCGGCTTTCTCCTGATGATGCTGATGCTGCGACTGTTCGGGAGATCGCCGATAGCTTTTGTAAATACATTCTTCAACAAACTCCAGATAGTGTCGGCTGCTTATATGGCGTTCAGCCACGGCAACAACGATGCTCAAAAGACAATGGGCATCATAACAATGGCGCTGGTAAGCTACTATAAGCTTCCGGACTTCAATGTTCCCTTATGGGTAATGATACTCTGTGCGGTAGCTATGGCGTTAGGCACCGCGTTAGGCGGCTGGAGGATTATAAAGACCCTCGGCGTGAGGCTTGTGCATCTGCAGCCTATTCACGGATTTGCAGCAGAAGCTTCTGCCGGAACAGTGATAGAGATAGCCTCCAGGTTTGGACTCCCTCTTTCAACAACGCATATCATCTCATCAACTATTCTCGGGGTCGGCGCAACAAAAAGAGCGTCTGCGGTCAGATGGGGAATCGCAGGGAGAATTGTGATGGCATGGGTTCTCACACTTCCTGCGTGCGCAATTTTGGCGTGGGCCATTTATAAACTGCTGGCAATGACCTTATAAATACTCTTGCAGATCTATCCTTCCCGCCCTCAGAATTTTCAGCGGTGTGACTGTGACATCAATAATTGTTGAGGGTTTGCCGCCCGGTGTCTCCCCTGCATCAATGACAAGGTCAACGCTCTCCCCAAAATAATCTATAACCTCCTGGGCGCTCCTTGCCGGGACGCTCCCAGAAGGATTGGCGCTTGTGGCGGTAATGGGAAGCCTTGCCAGCCTTGAGAGATGAAGGGCAACGCTTTCACCAGGTATCCTTACAGCTATCCTGTCAGAACCTCCTGTCAGTAATGCAGGCAGCCCCCTCACTGATTCAAATATAATGGTTAAAGGGCCGGGCCAGAATTTTCCAATTAAGATTTCGGTCTGTAAAGGAACAGATTTAACAACAGACCTGAGAATCTCTATATCACCGACTATTAGCGGTAATGGCTTGTTTAAAGGTCTATTCTTAATCTGGCAGAGTCTTTTAACCGCTGCCTCATCTGCTGCAAGAACGCCAAGCGCATAGAAGCTCTCGGTTGGGTAAGCTATGACTCCGCCAGCTTTAAGGATTTTCAATGATTTTTCAAGAACTTCTTTTGCCGTGTCCGGTTTAAAAGAGAATATCCGCATTTAATGATTGTAGCTTAGTGAATCAGGCTTGATATTATTTTTGGAATGCCGGTCAGACAATCATCTATCTTGTTACCTTAAGCACTTGGCCTACATAGAGTTGCGCGGTTTTCAAGGCATTAAGCCTTTTTAGCGTTTTTGTATCTGTATTGAACTTCTTAGCTACAAGGTAGAGTGAATCTCCCCTTTTTACACGGTATTTACCGCCCTGCAATAGTTCGTCTTTTAAAGCAATGCGTTTCTCGCCCGCTCCGCCTTTAACCGGAATCTTCAGCGTCTGCCCGGCATGAACAATACTTTTCTGCTTTAACCTGTTTGCTTTGGCAATATCCGGCAAGGTTGATTTATATTTTGCGGCTATAATTGCGAGTGTCTCGCCTCTTCTTACTTTATGGTAAACGTACTCCTTTCTTGCCTTTCTTGTCGCCGGTTCCGGCGCAGCCCAGTTCGGGATGCTCTCCAGTTTTGCAAGCAGTTCCTCCCCTTTTCCATAAGGGACTTTCAGTGCATAAGGGGTATTTGGAGTAATATGCTGGCGAAGTTCAGGATTCAGATCTATGAGACTGTCAAATGAGACCACAAGGCTGCCCGCAACCGCCTCCAGATGAACCTGTTTTTCAATAGTGACCGACTCAAAAAGCGTCGGCTTATACGGCTCTTCAAATTCAAACCCATACTTTTTAGGATCCTTCATAATATGCAGTGTTGCCAGAAACATTGGAACATACCGGGCTGTCTCCCTCGGCAGCCTCTCATACAGATCCCAGAAATTATCAAGGTAGTTGATCTGCTGCCTCTGTATAATTCTTAGCACTGCCCACTCGCCGCAGTTATAACCGGCAAGCACGGTGCTCCAATCACCAAAAATATTGTGCAGTTCTTTTAAGTACTCTATTGCAGCGGCAGTGGCTTTTTCAGGATCCATCCTCTCGTCAATCCATGTATCTCTTGTAAGCCCGAATTTATAACCTGTGGAAGGTATGAACTGCCATAGCCCTAAGGCGCGCGCGGTAGAGAGAGCTCTTACCTTAAAGCCGCTTTCAATAAGGGGCAGCCAAGAGAGCTCTGCGGGAAGTCCCGCCTCTTTTAAGGTTTTTAGCATAGCCTCACGATACTTCCCTGACCGCCTATATGACTCCATAAAGAAATCACGCGCAGGCCCCTGAAAGAATTTAATCTCATCCTCAATATACTTATTCATTATCATGGGGATTGCGTCATGCCTGCCGTCAACAGCCGTATAGCGGGAGGCGTAAATCTCCGTTATCCTTTTAGAGATCGTAAACCTTAGATCCTCTTTTTGCTGAAACAGCTCAGGATTGTCGTCAGTTTCAGCCTTCAGGACAAGGCTGTAAGCCTCGTCAAGGGCATCAATTGCTTCTTCGAGCTCTCCCTTAGACCAATACTCCTGAGATGCATCGCATAAGTCCAGAGCCGTATCAAGCATATTCTGAACCTCTTTTTTACCCGCGCTTAAATCGCCGCTCGTCTTGGAATCCACCGAGACAGGAGGTTTTGCGGGTTGCTCCTCATCAACTGAAGCGCCTGCCGGTTCGGCAAGGACTTTTTCTTCAGGGGGAAGAGCGGGGGAGTCTTTGTTTACGCTTATGGGAGAAGGAGGGGCATTAAGCTCATAGCGATAGTCAGGGACATAGCTGTTCGGCGAGGCACAGCCAGTTAATAGAAAGAGAAGCAGATATGTTAAACATTTAGAAAGCGAGATTTTCATGACTTGTGCCAATCATAAATTAAAATACCCCTAAATAGCAAACTTCCTAAGAAGCCATAATTAGTCATTCGGTGGACTTTTTGGGATAGATTTCCTATACTTTGAATATAGGTTTTTTAACTAATAGTTCAAAAGGTTTCTTATGGACTTTTCCGAGACTATTAACGACATAGCAACTTACCTGCAAAGCAACATCTACGTTACTCTTGGTCTTGTGCTGGTCTTCCTCCTGCTGATATTTCGCAAGCCTAAGATTTTCATTGCGATAGCTGTCATTGTATTCCTTCTGTACGGTGTCCTATTTATGATCTCTGATGTAACCGAAACAGGGGATGAACATAGGCAGGAAATGGTAAAGGAAAAGATTCTAAAAGATTAAAGAGATCATCGCTCTTTCTTTAATATTGCTTCGTAAGCCTCCGGCATTCTGTCTTTAAATATATCATTGAGCGGGTTTAACGTCTTATCTCTTGCCGACTTTAGATCGAGTTCCGCGATAAGAAGTGTTTCTTCCTCTGCCGGGGCATTTGCCAATACTTCACCTCTTGGAGAGACTATCAGGCTCTGCCCTATGAACTTCAATGGTTTGCCTTCTGTTCTATCTTCAGTTCCGATGCGGTTTGCGGTGATAGCGTACACCCTGTTTTCAAGGCATCTCAGAGGCATCGCGCCAGGACAATGAGGCAGGACAAGGTTTGAAGGGTGTGCCACGATCTCCGCGCCGTTCAATGCAAGACACCTCATCGCTTCCGGAAAGAACCAGTCAAAGCATATCATTATACCGATGCGTCCAATCTCCGTATCCCACACCTTAAATCCGGTGTCTCCGGGACTGAAGTAGAGTTTTTCCTCAAAGTATAGATGTGTCTTGCGGTAGACACCCATTAAGCCGTCTGGCCCCGTGAGAATAGCGGAGTTATAAAACTTATCCCCGTCCCTTTCAGGAAGTCCGGCAACAATATAGATGCCTTTTTCTCTGGACATGCCGCATAGAAACTCGGTTGTCTGTCCGCTCTTAACAGATTCAGAAAGCTCTGCCACCTCATCTTTTGACCTGAATTGATAACCTGTCGCAAAGAACTCGGGCAGGACAAGGAGATTCAGGTCGGCATTTTTTAATGCGGACGCAACCCTGTTTAGGTTTTCCTCTTTTTCCCCGAATGCCGGATCAAACTGGTAACAGCCTGCTTTCATTTAAATAAGGTATCATCAAATGCCTGGAATTGTCTAACTATTTTTTGGTCAGCACTGATGCTACCTAACCCTCAGGGGTGTCCGTGAAACCAGGGAAACTTCACGCACACCTTAAGTGTCTTTAAGCTTCATTTCTTCTTTTGCTTTGTCCACAACACGGCGGACATCGCTCAAACATCAACGCCCCATTGGATTAGTTTCGACGCAATTGCAAGAATCTTTCTTCCTCTCGGAAAGTATCCTCTCCAGGATCAGGGATCTTCCCTGATTCTCCCGGACATCTTTTGTTATGTCCGCCTCGGAGTAACCGAAACAGTAGCAGATTAGGTTCTTCATAATCCTATTCTCATGGCTGACCGGCTTGAAAATGGAGAAAATATTCCAGAGCTTAAGGAAGTGTTTGCGGTTTCAGCGTGAATCGTTGGCCATCAAGCAGAGCTCAGCTCTCACTTTTTATCTTTCAGCATCTTCTTTAATTCCCCGGGGTATATCTTACGTTCATCCGGTGGTAGGGGGTTTTTAACAGGCGGCCATTTGTCGGCCTGAGGCTCAGGACCTTCCAGGGCCGTAGGAGTTGGGTGAGAGTCAATCATTTTCAATTCATCCATATTAACTCCCTCTACCCTGCTACAGAACTCAAGCTGAATGTTATTGGGGTCGGTTGAGAATATTGAATGAATAAAGCCATTATCAATGACCTCGCTTACCCAGACATTCGCCGCCTCCAAACTCTCTTTAATCTTCCAGAGCTCCTCCTCATCTTTCACCTCAATTGCAACATGATCAAGGCTGAAAGGTCCTTTGACAGGCCTGCCGGGATCCTTGTCAGGCACAGGCTTAACCTCAGGCCATTCGAAAAAAGATATCAGGACATTGTCTGTAAGCCCCAAAAAGTACTGCCTGTTTCCAGGTTTGCCATATCCCCCTATTAATCTCATGCCTAACAAGTCTCTCCAAAATCTTATGGTGCTGTCCATATCGCCTGTTGCCAAAGCTATATGGTTTATTCCGGTATATTTGAACATAGCAGCTCCTTTTTCTTATATCCTGATGAAATTTTATCAGTAAATACAGTATTTTGCAAAGGGCTGGATAAAGGGAAATTGATGATTTTCAGGCACATGATTGTTATTGAAATTAATTTTGATAATGGATTATAATAAGATCTAAATAATTAAATATAACTTTTCAAGGAGGAAGAAAGAGTGTTTATTGTAACCGTTGATAATGCGAAATGTGATGGGTGTGAGGAATGTGTTAATCTCTGCCCTTCAGAGGTTTTTAGGCTGGTTGATGGAAAGTCCGACCCGTACCAGGCTGATGAGTGTGTAAACTGCCTGACCTGCGTTGAAGGGTGCCCTAACGGCGCAATTACTGTAACTGAAATGTAGTGTACGAATAGCCGAACAAAAAAGCGTTCCGATTTTCTCGGAACGCTTTTTTTGGTGTTTTTCTCTGCGTCAATCAGCAGACATTAACTCTTCTGTATGTATATTTCCCAATAGCCCTTGTCATCGAGTTTAACTAACTCGAATTCATATCCCTGCTTCTCGCAATACTTCGGTATTGTATCCTCTGCAGATGCAGGAGCATCACAGAGCACTTTAAGCAAAGCGCCGCTCCCCGCGTTCTGAAGAGTCTTTTTTGTCAGTACGAGCGGATAGGGGCATACCCTTCCAAGTACGTCGAGAGTATCTGTTGGTGTTTGAGATTTTAAATCAGCCATGCTTGCCTCCTCTTTATTTAAATTGAAAATTAAAAGAATAAAAGGTGATTCACGTCTTCCATCATCTTGTTTATCTCCTGGAAAGGAACGACGCTGACGGTCATGTCAGCTCCGAACTCTTCCGCATCCATTACAATGTCATTTTCAGTAAGCCCGAATTTTGCGAGGTCTTCCTTGCATACAAAGACTTTGACATCAACAAGGAGCGACATCTTGATGTGCGACTCTGTGCTTGAGATATCGTAGTGTTCTGTTGCCTTCTGGTCTTTCAGGCAGTTCAGAACCCCGTCGCCTATAAAAGCAACCTCTGCGGTGACGATATCACCGTCATTCAGGTATACCTCTACACTCTGAGATGCTATAGCATGTGTTAATGCAAGTTTTGGATTTTCACTTTTGTACGGCGGCCTCTGAACAATAAATCCTAACTTTGTAGTAGCCATTTTTACTCACCTCCTATATGCAGTACCCTGTCCGCGCTAAAAGTACTTGCAAGGTACCAGTCCATACTGTGTCTCTTGAAACCTTCCATTGTAATATCTTTGTGATAACCCCTTGCCTCGGCGCAAGCTTCGCATGCTGTTACATTCAAGCCCTTTGCCATCAGTTCCTTAAGGGGTTTTTCAAGGGAAGAATAATCTTTAAAGGACCTCTGATCTTTTATTGAGAGCATTGTCCCGTTTCCTGAAACCCAGAAATCAACCTTATGCCCTTTATCAATGGCAGCAGCGGCAAGCTTTACAGCAAAATCAAGGCTCATCGAGCCTACAAGCGAAGAGAAACAACCAATCGTAAGTTTTCCCATTATTATATCCTCCTATAACCAGGCAGTTTTTTCGTAATCATTAAATATCAAATCAACAATATCCCCGTAACTGATAACCTTCACATTGTTCTTAACGTTTGCAGTGTTTATTCCTCTTGTCTCAAGGTCTTCGGCAAGTGCGTAAAAGTCAGCAGATGTCTTCAAAACCGGCGAAGGCGCGCCGTTTTCCTTGATAACAGCGTGATACACACCGTTTCCAACTAAGATGACTCCGAGCTTTTCAGGTTTTAGCCTGTCCAGCGTGTCAACAGTATTCCTGAAATCACTCACAAAAACAGCTAATTTCATGACTATACCTCCTGGGGTAGGAAAAGATTTATAAGACAAAAGATTTTATCTTCTCGCAATAGATTTTGTCAAGAAGAAACAGGAGGAAGGTAATTTAAATCTTTGACTTTTTGAGAGCTTTCTTTTAAACTTCAATGTATTATGGACGGAGATACAATATTATCACTTATATTAAGGGCAGGGCCTGTTGTAAAATTTATACTCCTGGTGCTCTTATTCTTCTCGGTATTTTCATGGGCGATAATATTTTACAAATTCAGATTTCTATCAAGAATTGAAAAAGAGTCTGAAGAATTTCAGAGGGCCTTTTCAAAGAGCCCGGATTGGGACACCCTTTACAGGACGACTGTAAGGTTAAGACTGAGTCCCCTTGCGAATCTCTTCAGGACAGTCAATTCTTCTGAAGGGATGGATAAGGATGATATAAAGAGGTCTCTGAAGAGGACAGAGGCAACCGAGGCCGCAAAACTTGAAGGATACCTCACTTTTCTTGCAACAACCGGTTCCACGACTCCTTTCATTGGTCTTTTTGGAACGGTCTGGGGGATAATGAATTCTTTCAGAGGCATCGGCAGGATGGGCTCCGCATCTCTTGCTGTAGTTGCCCCGGGCATTGCCGAGGCGCTGATTGCAACTGCCGCAGGACTTGCCGCCGCAATCCCCGCTGTTGTTGCATATAACTATTATCTGAGCAGGGTCCGCAGGGATACTATTATGATGGAAGATTTCTCACAGGAATTAATAGACCGTTATATGAGGAAACATGGAGAGGCGCAACAAGGCTCTATCAGAGATTAATGTAACCCCTTTTGTGGACGTAATGCTTGTCCTGCTTATAATTTTTATGGCGACTGCGCCGCTGCTTCAGCAGGGCGTGGATGTCAACCTTCCGCAGGCTTCAGGCCAGAAGCTTTCCCCGGCTGAAAGGGTTGAGATAACCATAAAGAGAGGCGGCAATATATATCTGAATAAGTCTGCCGTAACCTTAGATACGCTTAAAATAAAACTCTCCGGGAAGTTCGATAAAGAGGTCTTTCTTAAAGCCGACAAGGATGTTCCCTATGGAACTGTGGTCGCTGTTATGGGGGAGCTAAGAGAGATTGGTGTTGAAAAACTGGGGATGGTTACGGAGCCAAAAGCACGGTTTAGATGAAGATCTCCATTGGCATCGGCCATGAACCGAGCCTTCGAAGGCTTGTAATCGCCTCTGTAGTTCTGCATTTTATTCTCATGGCTTTTTTTTTCATTCCTTTTAATACAGGAGAGAGAGAGTTCAAGAATTATTACGTCAGCCTTGTTGAGCCTGCTAAAGTGAGCGGGGGCGGAGAGCCTGCGGCAAGAAGGGCTGAAGAGAAGCCCGTCGTCAAGAAGGAAGAATCTGTAAAAGAAAAGAAGGAAGTTGATAAGAAAGCAGACACGGAAAAAAAGGATATTGAGAGAGAGATGTTCATGAAGTTGCGGGAAACGGTAAACAAAAAGAGACAAAATCTTAAAGATATAAATGCAGCTATAAATGCATTGCCCAAAAAAAAAGCAGAGGGAGATAAAACGCTGGGAATAGAAGCTATAAAAAATGCGGCTTCTGTAAAAGGCGCCGTAGGAGGGGAGCGGCTACCTTCAGATTCTTACTATGCCTTGATAACCGGCGAAATAAGGAACGAATGGGAGATACCTCCTGATTTTGATTCAGCGGGACTTGAGGTTGAAATATCTATAAAAATAGACAGCAAAGGCAAGGTGGTTTCCAAGACACTTGAGAAGACATCAGGCAATGATTTCTTTGACAAGTCTGCGTTGAAGGCGATATCAAAAGCCAGTCCTCTGTCTCTGCCTCCGCTTTCGCTGGTGATGGAGGAGATAGTGTTGAGGTTTTATCCGTGAGCAAGGAAGTCTTTATAAGAAAAAGGCTAAAGCTGAAAGTTTTTTTTATTGTCTTTGCGTTTTTTATTCTTTATTCTTCATTCTTCAGCGTTTCTCATGCCAAGGTGTATTTAGATATTACCTCTCCGGCACAGAGAAAAATTCCTACCTCAATAACTCATAAAGGCACAAGCGAAGCCGCGGCAATAGAGGAGATAATCAAGAATGACCTCTATTTTACGGGGATATTTTCTGATGTTGCTCCGGAAATTCCGGGCGCTGAGATCAGGATAGAGATTGAAGCGCAGGTTTCTGAGAATATGGATGTATACGTGACCGTAACTGACATGATTGAAGGGGTGAATATACTGCAAAAGATTTACTCGGCTTCAACGAATATAATCCGCGCGCTTGCCCATAATGCGGCGAATGATATCTTTAAAGCCGTCACCGGAAGGAACGGCATATTCAGGACGCAGATCGCCTATATATCTGTTTCAGATGGGAAGAAGGAGCTTTATATGATGGACTGGGACGGCTATAATCCAAGACGCATAGTTTCCAGCAGGCTCGCCTTAAGCCACAACTGGTCTTACGACGGAAATTATATAGCTTATTCTTCAGAGGGCAATAAGAAGTGGACGATATATCTGATTGATCTGATGGGGGCTGAGAAGGAGACGCTGTTTCAGTCAGAGGGGCTTAACCTTGCAGGAAACATATCTTCCGGCAGCAGATTTGCTTTTTCATCGTCAAAGGACGGCAGCCCGGAAATATATGTGATGGATATAAACAAAAAAATTCCTGAAAAACTCACCAAGTCTTACGGCATAGATGTATCTCCGGCCTTCTCTCCTGACGCTTCTCAAATAGCATTTGTGTCGGACAGAGGAGGCACGCCTCAGATATACATAATGAATGCCGACGGAGGGGGCGTAAGAAGAATAACGTTTGAGGGGAGTTACAACACATCTCCAGCGTGGTCTCCAGACGGAAGCAGGCTTGCTTACGCGGGAAGAGTCAATGGTAAAAACCAGATTTTTGTGATAAAATCTGATGGTACGGAGATGAGGCAGCTCACGGAGACCGGCAATAATGAAGAACCGGCCTTCTCCCCTGACGGACTCTTTATGGCCTTTGATTCGGACAGGGACGGCAGGCGCGGAATTTATGTAATGCGCGCAACCGGAGAGGAGCAACGTAGAATTACTCCAAAGGAGTCAACTGCAAGAGCGCCCAGATGGTCGCCTTTCAAGAAATAAGATGATAATAACTTATAAAAAATTAAAGGGAGGATTAGGACGATGAAGAAGGTGTTGATTTTTTTACTGATCGTTTTTGCTTTAGGCTGCGCGAAAAAAGAGATAAAGCCCACTGAAGAAGCTCCTGTAACGAAAGAACGGAAAGCAGATGAGGGCGCTTCCACAAAAAAGAAAGAGATGGTTGATGATACGCTCTATGCCGCAAAGAAAGAGGGAGACATAGCAACCGAAACAGAAAAGGCGGCAGCAGAGGAAGCTATCTCAAGAGACGTGCTTTTTGATTATGACCAGTACGATATAAGACCCGATGCCCGGCCTATTCTCGATTCCGTGGCCGCGTGGATGAACAGCCACAGAGGCGTTAGCATTACAATAGAGGGTCACTGCGATGAGAGGGGAACAAATGAATACAACCTCGCACTTGGAGAAAAAAGGGCAAAGGCTGCAAGGGAGTATCTCTCCTTATTAGGCGTCTCAGCTAACAGGTTAAGCATAATGACTTATGGAGAAGAGAGGCCGGCCTGCACACAGAGCAGTGAAGATTGCTGGCAGAAGAACAGAAGAGCGCATTTTGTTCTTGTGAAATAATCGTACTCCTCTTTTGAATGAACCGCCTTGCAAGAGACCGCAGGGTATCTCCCCTCCCTTGTGGAGGAGATTAAGGGGAGGGTGAATAAAATGACATTTCACCCCCTCACCCTAACCCTCTTCCCGAAGAGTCGGGAGAGAGGGAATTTATAAGTTTAAAAAGGTTAATATGCACCTGAAAAATATAATAATCCCGCTTTTTGCTCTCATCTTTATATCCGGCTGCGCAACTTCCGACGACGTGGGAAGAGTGCAGTGGGAGATTAATGATATAAGGTCTGAGATCACCGCCTTAAAAGCGAAGACGGAATCCGGATTGTCCGCCGAGAATGTCATTGCCGGCATGGAGGAATCTCAGAAGACTACCGCGCGATCAGTTGCAGATATGTTTATGAAGACTCAGGAGCTGTCCAAAGAAATTCAGCGCATTACAGGCCGCCTTGATGAAGCGCAAAATTCCGCAGGAAAAAACGTTAAGGATTTGGAGCATATAACCTCAGAGGTGAATAGAATAAAAACTCTTATTGAAGAGATGGAGAAGAGACTCGCTCAGTTAGAGATGTCTCCTGTCTTCAGCAAAGCTGGGAAAGAGGAAGAAGCAAAAGCAGCCCAGACCGAGGAGAAGAAACAGGCAGTTCCCGAAGCAAAAGATGCTTATATGACAGCTTACGAATCATATAAAGCAGGGAAGACCAGAGAGGCAAGGGAAGCCTTTGCCGCTATGCTGAAGGATTATCCTGAAAATGAATATTCAGACAATGCCCGCTTCTGGATTGCCGAGAGTTATTACAAAGACGAAGATTATGAAGAAGCCATTCTTGCCTATGAGGAGCTCTTCAAAAAGAGTCCTGAGAGTGAGAAGATTCCGGGCTCAATGTTTAAGCAAGGCCTGGCATTTTATGCTTTGAAGGATGCCAAGACAGGCAAATTGATACTTGAGAGGCTTATAGAGAGATTCCCTGATTCCGAAGAGGCAAAATCCGCAAAGAAGAAGCTCAAGGAAGCAACCCCTTCAAAGAAAAAAAGATAGTGCATGATCCTTACGGCAGAAAGATAGACTACCTCCGCATATCCGTTACAGACAGGTGTAACCTCAGATGTTTCTACTGCATGCCCTCTGAGGGAGTTCAGCCTCTCAGGCACAAAGACACCCTTACGTATGAAGAGATTATAAGAATTGTGAGGATAGCCGCGCCTGTCGGCATCAGGAAGGTGCGCATTACAGGCGGGGAACCCCTTGCAAGGAAGAACATATCATTCCTTATTAAATCCGTAAAAGCCATAAACGGTATTGAGAATCTGAGCCTGACAACCAACGGCGTGCTTCTTGAAAAATATGCCGATGAGCTTGCTGCCGCAGGCCTTGACCGTGTAAATGTAAGCCTTGATTCGTTCAACCCTGAGAGATATTCAGAGATAACAAGAGGAGGTTCTCTTGATGCTGTGTTAAGGGGGATTGATAGGGCAGAGAAGGCAGGGCTTAAACCCGTCAGAATAAATATGGTTCCTGTCAGGGGCTTTAATGACAGAGAGATAGAGGATTTTGCAAGGATAACCCTTGTGAAGCCGTATCAGGTGCGCTTCATAGAATTTATGCCGATAGGCGCAAGAGATCTCTGGAGCAAAGAGAAATATATCCCTGTCAATGAGATAAAGTCTGTTGTTGAGAAGATCGGCGGGCTTACCCCTGTAAAGATAAGAAAATCAGGTCCTGCAAGATATTTCCGGTTTGATAATGCGCCCGGCGTGGTAGGCTTTATTAATGCCGTGACCCATCAATTCTGCGGAGAGTGCAACCGTCTCCGTCTTACTTCCGATGGAAAGCTCAGGCCGTGTCTATTTTCTGAAACAGAGATAGATCTGAAGACACCGCTCAGAAACGGGGCATCAGACCAAGAGATAAAGAGGATTATTAATCTCGCAATAGAGGTTAAACCAGAGGGGCACAGTATCGGCTGTAGCGATGAGTCCTCATTTATAAAACTGAAGCCCATGTCAAAAATAGGCGGGTAGTACAAAACGTTATAACTTATTGTCTTAATAAAGATAAATATGTATAATTTTACATGAGTTACGCCTTTCCCCAATTTTCGCTTTCTGAATGTCACAAAGAATGCATCAGGCTTGAGGATAAGTACGATATTTGTATATTGCCGTTGGTAATACGGAAAGCGGCATAAGATGTTGAACACAGACTAAAGGAAACGATGTTATGAAAAAGACATCTGCGGATGAAATAATATCTTTTTTAAGACTAAACAGTGAATTGCTTAGAAAAAGCTTCGGTGTTATACGAATCGGAATTTTCGGGAGCTTTGCACGCGGCGAGCAATCAGTAGCAAGCGATATTGACATGGTCGTAGAAATGGATAAAGACAAAAAAAACATTCACAGTTTCCTAAAGCTTAAGAGGTTCTTAGAGAATGAGATGGAAAGGGAAATAGACCTTGGGTTTGAGCATTCTCTGAAACCTGCGATAAAAGACAAAGTTATAAAACAAATTATTTATGCCTGAAAGGGATATTCAGCTATATCTTGCGGACATTTTAGACTCATGTAATGCGGTCACGGAGTATGTTGCCGGTATTACCTTTGAGGATTTCTGTAACGAGAGAAAAACATATTCGGCGGTTATCAGGGAATTTGAGATTATCGGCGAGGCTGTCGGGAAGCTCCCTGATGAGTTGAAACAAAGACGCTCCGATGTGGAATGGCAGGACATAAAGGATTTTAGAAATCTCCTTATCCATGAATATTTCGGAGTTGACCTTGAGATAGTGTGGAAGGTCATTCAGGAGGACCTTCCGGGCTTAATGGATGCGGTCAGGGGATTTATTAGGGATGCAGGCGCATAGAGCGCCGGATGAGCCGAAGATTCTACTGTCAGATGTTTCAAAGATTTTTTTATGGAGCAGAGGGAAGCAGCGGAAGGATAAGAGTTTGAAGGAAGAGGCTGGGGGATGAGAAAAAGTAGCCCGTGCATTTTTTCTATCCTTAATATTTTTTTGAATTTTATATAGAAAGGACACATGCCTTGTATGCAGCAACCTAATAAAGTAGATGTTTCAGACAGAATGAATATACCTTTTTCAGAAAACGTCACTTTGGAACATTTAGATCGACGGTTTAGTTACTATTCGTCAAAAGGCGACAATAAGCAGTCTTTAGTCCTTGATTTTTCAAAGTCGGAATTTATTGAACCTTCCTGCCTTATTTATTTAATCTCTCTTTTAATTAATAGGACGCGGAATGATCGGGAAACAATTTTGAAATTGCCGAGATTAAAAAAAGTAAGAGACTTTCTTAGATCTTGGTCATTTCCAGATACAATAAAGAATACTACAGGGTTGAGTTTCTGGGCTATTGTTACGGAAGAAGATCGTAGTTATTTCGGAGAAAATCCAAGTTTGAATGAACAGACTTATGCTGGAAAATTATTTAATCATTATGGTAAATGGGAAAGAATACTTCAGAATTATCTTCCCATTTTAGAGCTTTGCAATACGGGCGATTCTTTTAATGTGGGACGTGCTCTTACAGAAGCTAATCGCTGGAAACGAGAAGTTATTTCTTCTGTTTTAGAGAAGCATTTGTATGGGCCGCATGGTTTTTTTGCTTCAAGAATTGTTTTTGAGGCAATAATGAATGCCGTCCGTCATCCTAATGCTAGTATTATTCTGACAACTTCATGTTTAAGAATCGACAAAGGCCAAAATAAAGGCCAAATGGCAATTACTTGGTGGGATGACGGGAAAAGCATGATAGATACTTTAAGAGAAGTATTAAATAATGGGAATGCGTTAACCAGAGGAGCCATAAATATAATCGATAAGTATCGATTAGTGTGCGAATACATAGATGGAAATAAAACAGAGCCTGTTATTTTGACTTCGGATTTGATTCCCGATAAAACAATTTCGGACTTACATCTACTTTTAGCGGCAACATTTCCAGGAATAACTTGTGATTTAAAAGGAGAGACTCATGTGCCTAGTCCTGAAACAGCGGCAAATCCAATTTTATCGTCGCCTGGTATGGGTCTATATCTATTGATAAATGCGGCTTGCAATGTATATCATGGGAGCGTTTCTTTTCGGACAAAGGGATATTTTATGGAAATAAAACCTGCTAAATCTGATAGCTACGGTTACGAGGTTAATGCTCGATATTATTCCAGCGCGCAGTTTCTGGGCAATATGCTGACCGTTAATTTGCCGTTGCAGAAAACAGATGAGATATGAAAAAACTTGGGCTGATTCCTTTTAATTTTGGGGCTGCAATTTCTGAGCGTTTGTCCAATGACCTTGTACAATTTTATAAGTGGCTGGCAGGTGTCGTAATGCAAGAGGATTGTGAACTTTATCTGCCATCGGATGGAAGTCATGATATTACATTGGCACTCAATCTATACGAGTATGAAGAGGAGGTTAGTGTAACTTTTCAAAAAATATTTGAACGTTTTCAGGTATGGGATTCAAACGTAGATGTTGCTGTTTTTGATAAAACCTTATCAGCAGATAGTGTTGTTTCTGGTCCTGTAGATGTTCAAATAGCTGCTGCAATAGATGCGCTAATATATAAAGCTGAAAAACCAACCTTATATATTTTATTAGTCCCGGAACTGCCACCTGAAGGCGAGATGATTCACAGGATGCTTGAAAAACGTATTGCAGAAGGGAAAGTGGTTTTCATCGATAATGATGGCAACTATTTGGCAGAAAAGTCACTTTCGATTGATCTGGGGCAATACAAGATAAAAAAGGCTGATGTCAGCAATAACTCGCTTGATCTGCTTCAAATTAAAATGATAAGACGGTTAGGGCATTTCAAAAAAGAAAATCAAATAGGAAAACATTGTGTTAGGTACTTCTATGATGGAACTCACTGCGAGAAAGAACTGGTCACGCTAATTTTGGAATATATTGATAAAGAATATCAAACGCAAGTACCCTTGATTTTGTACTATAAACAGTTTTCTGATTGGCTGAAAAATCCAGCTATCGCAGTCGCACAAAAAATTGGAGCCGAATGTATTAACATTAACGATTTTCTGGGGAATACTGCAAAAATCCAGTGCAACTATTCAGTTGCCCCTTTGATTCTTTTTCCGTTAATAGATACTGGCAATACTTGCGAATTGATACTAAATGAATGGAAAAAGAAAGGTTTCCCAAAGCCCAACGTACTTACAGTGCTAACCACAAGGGGGGTTGGTCACAACAGTTTATTTCAAGCCAACGGTGCGTATGATGAACATAAGATAAGATACTTTTTACAAATTGAACGACAAACCTATATTGACAAATGTCCAATGTGTCAGCTTGAGATTCCAGGATCAAAGTTTGACCATGAAGATTATGCAATGCTTACAACTTATGACATCTGGGAAATGGCTGATAAGGCGGGCTGGGCTGAGGAAAAAGATGTTCCTGCCTATAGGACAGGGCTGGGGTTGATCCCAGATTTTGAAAAAATGATTCTTCAGAACGGGGCTTGGCTTGCAAGAAAAATTACTGAAAGACTTATTTCACATTCAAAAAATTATCCGGCTCAGCCTCTATTATTAGTTTGCCCCGACGAAAAGGGAGCCAATGCGTTAGCTGATTACCTCGGTGTTATTAAGGGTATGAGCATAATTCATATTCCTAAAGGAGTGATTAATTCATCTAAGAGCGATGATGATATTGCAGGATTATTGAAAAAATGTGAGCAGGACACATGGTGCATGCAATTATCTTCTGCTTCAAAATTGCAACCAGTAGTAATTGTGGAAGAATTTTGTGCTTCTGGTAAAACTCGCCGAATCCTTAGCAAAATACTAAGGCACAAGGGGCTTGAGGTTCTTTGTCATTTTGCGGTATTTAATTTTGATCAAACGAACGATCCAACTGACATCGACTCTTATGTTCTTTATGAACTTAATATGAATACATGGGAAGAAATTGCCATATGAATATCCCTTTAAAAGAAGATGGTGAAATCAGTTGCCGCGTGCTTTTGAAAAAACTTTCGGATACGTTAGATGAAAGGCAACGGACAGTATTATTGCATGATTTTGCCACAAGAGTCAGAGATCTAAGACAAGAAGCTAAATTGTATTATCTGCTAAATCTCTACAAATCTTTTAACGACGAACGGACCATTGAAATTATGAAAAAATCAAATGTGCAACAGGTCTCTATTAAACCAAGAGCTGATGTGGCCATCATTACAATAAAGAAACCTGAGTTATATGCTGCCATGGTTGCGTTGAATATAGACAAGGGAACAATGGAAACTAAAACGGATTCGGGCTATCGTTATTGGGAAACCACAGTGACTAGTAATCATTTTGAACGACCTCTGAATGTTGTACTTACAATGGTAGGACATGACCGAGGCATTAATTGTGCTAACGCCTGCAGAACACTTTCAGTAATTATGATGTTCAGTTATTTATTTTGATGGGTATGGGCGCAGGATTGGAAGACAAAGTAAATCTTGGCGATGTAGTAGTTGCCACGACTGTATGGGACATATCCTCACGAAGACTCGAGCCAGATGGTCCGAAAAAAAGGCCAGATCCTTTTAAACTTGGGCCTGTCTTATCGCGGCATATTGAATACTTTGACCCAGAACAGTTGAGATGGAAAGAATTGTTGCACAGTTGTATGCCTAGACTTGCAATGTATAGCGAAATACCCAAAGTCGAGCCATCATGGACGCCCTCCTTTCATTCAAATAATATTCTTTCCGGTCCTGATTTAGTTGCGGACGGCTCTATAAAAAGTCTTATTTATGAATATGATGAAAAAGCTAGACTTTATGAAATGGAGGCAAGCGGCTTTGCAAGTACCTGTGATGAATTAGGTGTGCTTTGGTTAGTGTTCAAAGGCATCTCTGATTTTGGCGACCCTAATTCAAAAGACACGCTCAATGGAGACATTAAATTACGAAAAATATGGCAGCCATTAGCTTCCCTTTCCGCAGCAACGGCGGCCATAAAGTTTCTTGAGAACAATTATTTAAGTCGAGATAAGCAGTTTTGAGAGAAAAAATCTGGTCAGTTTACATCTTCATAATATCCTGAGTAAAATTACTCAGGATATTGACTAAATCGTATGTTCAAGTGGCGCGTTTCTATGGAGGAGATTATCTTCTCAGCGCATTTCGCAGGATGCTTAGTCCCATCTGCTCATGAATTAACTCATCCCCTTTTTCCTTAAATGGCAGATAGATAAGAAGCGATTCTGTTAATTTCATCTTAATCTCAGGGATTACAGGAAAGATATTCTTTTTAGGGACTCCGATGTCCGCAATTATTATCTTGACAGTCTCCATAACATCGTTTGCCTTGAGGGTAACCGGATACATCTCAGATTTAGGAATTGTCTTCTCAAATCCCTCTTCCGGCTGAAGCACAGACAATTGTTCTGCTAATCTTAAGAAGAGGTTTGGCCGGGCATTAAAGGCAGGAGCCCAGAGAAAGAGTTCTTTCTCCCGCAGTTTATCGGTTATTACCCTTGGAAGGTTTGCAATCTTTATGAGGTCTGCGTAAGTCTTCAGACTTATTCCCTCGAAGTTTATCTTCATCTTCCAGAAAGGGATATATATCACGTCCCGTTCCTTGCATAGGATTACCCCGAAATCCAGTTTGCTCATTTTTCCGCCGGACTCTTCCCATGCGGTATCACAGTTTTTACATAAGAGCGCTACGCTATCCCTCTCTCCAGTCAAGTCCCATCCGCAATCAGGGCAGAGTGCGGAGACAAAGTTTACGCCCCAGTTCCGCTCCGTATCGAGGGATTGAAATGTCTCAGCTCTCTGCAGAGTATGTTGTGCCAGCGGCCTGTCAAGCACCGCATCATATATTGCATTATTTTTGATGTAGAGAGGCGCGTAGATGATGCTTGTAGTCTCGCCTATAAAGACATTGTGAAAGACTACATCATTACAGATAAGTTTGTCCGTAACGTGTTTAACCGTTTCGACTTGTTGAATGGCCTCATTAAGCGGTATTTTATTTTTTACGATATCACGAACTATAAGATTGTCCGTAAAGCGTTTAACCGTTTCGACCTGTTGAATGACCTCGTTGAATGGTATGTTATGATTTATGATACCGGCCTTGATATTTCTGTCGGCAAATCGCAATCTCTGTGTCTGCGCCCTGAATCCGAGGGAATATGGAAGAAAATCCTGCCTTGTGGCAAGAAAATTCGTATCCATCACCTTTTCAGTTATCGTAAGAGCCTTGAGAGAGAAGCACGCGCCCCTGAATCTCCAGTAAGGCACGAATATCGTATCCTCCGTATATTCTTTAGCCGGTGAGAGGAAATAGCGGAAATAATTCTTTGCGGTTATATAAAGCCTTACGCGGCAGTAATTGCATAGGAAAAGCCTGTCTGTCTCTTCAAGCGTTACAGGCCCTCCGCATTGAGGGCACTGGTGTTCAATAAGAAGGTTTGTATTGTTAGAGCTTTTCACCGCACCGGTTGCAGAATACTGATTCTGCCAGGTTTTCAGCGCTGCAATGAGGGCATTTTTTCGGCTCTTTTATTTGCGCAGCCTGCGCGCCGCATTGCGGACAGAACTTTGCATCTGGAGGCATATTCTTCCCGCATTTGGCGCACTGCTGAAAGATAAGCAGATTGTTTCCGCAGGAAGGACAGAACCTTGCTTCTTTGGAGACAGGATTCTTGCAGTCAGGGCATACGGTTGTTTCGCCTGACGGGCTACCAGGGGTCTTCTTCATAAAGTCGGAAAACATTGCAGGCATCATAATTCCAAGCCCCATTCCAACCCCCGCCCCTGCTTCACCCTGCTGTTCTGAGACCTTTTCTATGGCCATGGCAGCCTTCATCTTTATTAGTTTGTCAAGATCGTCAAAAACACTAAGCCGGCTCTTGTCATCTATGGCCTTTTGTACCTCTTGAGGAGGGGTGATTGAGCTTATAAATATTTGTGAAAGTCCAAGTCCGTAATGACTGAAATCTTCTTCAAGGCGCTTCATCAGCCCGTCTGACAATTCGTCATATTTACCCGGAAGGTTAAGCAGCGAGTCAAGCTTTTCGCCAAGATGGTCGTTAAAACGCGAAACAATCACGCGGCTTAAAAAATCTTCAATATCCTCTGTAGTGAATATCCCCTGTGTGCCCACAAGCCTGTTTATAAAAAGGACCGGCTGAAGCACTCTGATATTGAATATCCCGAAAGCTCTTAGACGCACGAGCCCAAGTTTGGAATCCTTGAATGCCACCGGGTCCTTTGTCCCCCATTTCAGATTGGGGAAGACCTTCATGTTGACAAAGTATACCTCTGCCCTCAAAGGACTTGTCATGCCCCATGGGATGCTGATAATTTTATTGAGTATAGGAATGTTGGCGGTCTTGAGGGTGTGGCGTCCTTCGCCGAAGGCATCATAAGCCTTGCCGTTGTAAAAGAAGACAGCAGCCTGGCTCTCCCTCACAATAAGCTGTGCCCCGTACTTTATCTCTCCTGAACCGTGTTCCGGTATTCTTTGAACGATCTCTTTTCCGGTCTTATCGAACCACTCTAAAACTTCCAGAAATACGACGTTGTTCGTTCCCATTTTATAACCTCCGATAGTTAAACAGTTAACAGCCGAAAGACATATTTATGAATTTTAACTGAACAAAGAGATGATTACAATAACTTCAATGCTTTCACCTCAAATACGGGATAATCTCAAGAACCGTCTGCTGGCAGTTTTCTGAAGCAAGGCTTAGGTTCCATCTCCTCTTATCCCGTATGCCGGCTATGTTGCTTATCCCCCTGATTTCAAGCAGAGGGACTTTATGCATTGCGCATATATGAGCGATGGCTGCGCCCTCCATGTTTTCGCAGATAGCGTTAAAGCGGTTTTCAAGTTCAAGAGCCCTTTGATGTGTCCCTGTTACAGAAGAGACCGTAACAAAGACGCCTCTCTTTATTTGAAAGCCCTTTCCGCTATTAACCGGAATCTGTGCCGCCTGATTTAGCGGAAATTCATTAAAGTATCTCCTCATGCCGATTTGTAAAAGCGGTATGCCTATCTCTTTTAAATCTTTCCAGCCCGTTGGAGCTATCACCCCATCATCTCCATAAATCTCTTTTAATGCTATTGCAATATCGCCGATCTTAAGCCCTGAATTCGGATATGCTCCGCCGACTCCTGAATTGATCATGCATTTTACCGGGTAATTCTCAAGAATTAATGTTGAGGAGTGAGCTGCATTCACTTTCCCTATGCCGGAGTTCATAAGCAGGACATGCTGATTTAAAAGCTTCCCTTTGAAAACAATTTTACCGGCGGTCTTAATGTTGCGGACGTTCTTCATCTGTTTCAGAATCAGCTCTGATTCAAACGGGACTGCTGTCAGGATCGCAAGAAACTTCATGGTATGTGATGTATTATAGTATAAATTGTAAAGCAAATAGGTTGATATAGGGCGGAATGAAGATCGTTTTCGGCAAATGGACGGAAGATAAATTAGACCATATGATCAGGCAGGCCTCTGAACTCAGATCCTCAGGCGCACGCATAGAATTTCTTTCCGCGCAATTTCTCGGCACGCAGTATAAGGAAGATACGCTGGTCGGCAATATAGATATTACGGAAGAGCTTGTAATAAATCTTGAAGGGATTGACTGCTTTACATTTATTGATTATATAGAAGCGATGCGGCTTTCAAAATCTCTTTCCGAATTCAAAGACAATCTCAGGAAAGTAAGATACCAATCGGGAAATATTTCTTATGAAAGCAGGAACCACTTCTTCACAGATTGGCGTGAATTCAATTCAAGTCTGGTTGAAGATGTAACTGGGAAGATAGGCGCCGGAAAAAGCAGGCATATCAAAAAAGCGCTGAATCAGAAAGATGCCACCGCATATTTTCTTACGGGCATTTCATGCAGAGAGAGAGAAGTTGTTTATATTCCTTCTGAGTCTGTTGATGATGCTCTCATAGAGAGTTTAAGCACAGGCGATTATGCCGGAATATATTCGGAGAGAGCGGGGCTCGATGTCTCTCACGCGGGAATAATTATCAAGGACGGAAACAAGACTTTTTTAAGGCACGCATCTTCAGCAGCAAACAACAGAAAGGTAGTTGACGAGGATTTCAGGGAATATATAGATGATAAACCCGGTATTGTTCTATTGAGACCTAAATAAATGAAAATACTCAAAACAATCTTAAGCCGCCGTATGCTGGTCTCCTTTATTATGGGATTTTCCAGCGGACTGCCTCTGCTTTTAACCTCAACGCTTCTGCAGGCATGGATGAAAAAGGAGGGTTTTGATCTTACACTGATCGGTCTGACAGCTCTTTTCGGTCTTCCATATTCATTAAAGTTTCTCTGGGCGCCTGTTTTTGACCGTTTTGCCCTGCCGTTCCTTGGCAGAAGAAAGGGCTGGCTTTTAATTGTTCAACTGCTCCTTATGCTTTCAATTGCAGGCATTGGTTTTTCCAATCCACGGAACGACCCATGGCTGCTGATCTGTATCGCATTTTTTGTTACCTTTTTCAGTGCCTCACAGGATATCGTGATAGACGCATATAGAAGGGAATCTCTTTCTGATGAAGAACTCGGCATGGGCTCTTCTTTATATGTCAATGGCTACCTAATAGCTGCAAGACTACTTGTCGCAGGAGGCGGCTTGATAATTGCTGACTATGTGCCGTTTCGCTTTGTATATTTAATAATGGCTGCCTTTATTCTCCCTGGCATTCTCACTACTCTGCTTGCCAAAGAACCTTTGATTTCTGTTGCAAGACCAAAGTCCCTGAGGGAGGCTGTCCTTGCCCCGTTAGCTGATTATTTCAACAGGCAGGGAGCGCTATGGATACTGGCATTCATCCTTATGTACAAGATAGGCGACACGATGGCAAGCGCAATAACGACACCTTTTTATATGGACATAGGATTTTCATTAAAAGAAATTGGCACTCTTGTTAAGTTATTTGGTTTCTGGGCTACTATAGCAGGGACATCTATAGGAGGAATAATTATGCTACGGCTTGGAATCAATCGCTCCCTCTGGATTTTCGGTATTCTTCAGGCAATATCCACTGCCGGGTTTGCCGTGCTTGCGCGAATAGGACATAGTATTCCCGCTCTTGCTGCAGTCATAGGTTTTGAGAATCTCAGCGCAGGCATGGGTACTGCCGCATATATGGCATTCATGGCAAGCATTACAAATAAAAAATTTACAGCTACACAATATGCTCTTTTAACCAGTCTTATGGCAGTTCCCAGAACAGTGCTTTCAGCGCCGACCGGCTTTCTCGCGAAATATATGGGATGGGAAAACTTCTTTATCGGCTGCGTGCTAATCGCTATCCCAGGTATGCTGCTTTTGCTTAAATTTGCGCCGTGGAGTCCAAAAGAAGGAGATATAAACAATGAGCGATGAAGATGAAAAATTGAAAAAGTTCTCTGTTTATCTTGAGGAAGAGGTGTTTGATGCTCTGGAGGAGGCTGCGGAAGAGTATTCAAAAGAGACAGGACGGAAATGGTCAAAAGGGGCTGTTATCAGACTTGCATTGAGCGGGTTCTTCAGCGCGAGAGGGAAGATCCTCTGAGTATTATAGCTATCTTTTAAATCTTATATTTTTTGAAGAACTCTTTTCTGACAGGGCAAGTACACATCCACATAGAAAATCCAAAAGACATCTTGTAAGCACAATGTTTTGTGTCCAGACATTTGATGAATATCACATCATCATGAACACAACGTTCGACTTTGCAGATAGTATGGTTTTTATCATTTAAACACGCAAAATTCTTCTCGCATTCTGTTGTGCGCTCTTTTGTCTCTTTATCAATTTCTACATTCAGGATCATATAACCCCCCTTTAGAACTATTCTTACATAAGTTGCGCTGAAAAGCAAGTAGATTATGGCCTGATTTTGATATAGGTTTTTGTCCTGCGAGTAATAACGGACTTTGTTTAAGCGCCTTCCTGAATATGCTATTATTTCATATGCATAAAAATCTTATTGACCTGCATACACACGGCATCGGCAAATACGATACGAAGACTGAGAATCCCGATGATATCCTGAAGATGGCGATGCTTTACGCAAAAGCCGGCACAGCCGCATTTCTCCCAACTATTTACTCAGGTACAATCCGGCAGATGCGAGCAAATATGGAGGCAGTCAAAGCCGCAATAATAATGCGGAACGCAGAAAACCGGACTTGGACAAAACATAGAAGTGGTCATGATGCGTCATTGATTCTGGGCGTTCATCTTGAAGGGCCTTTTTTGAATCCTGCAAGGTGCGGAGCACAGGAAAAGAAGTCATTGACTAAACCGACAATAGCAGACCTTAAAAGGCTCATTGAAGATTATGAAGAGATAATAAAGATAATGACCATTGCCCCTGAAATGCCGGGAGCGCTGAAGGTTATAGAAATGGCGGTCTCTCTTGGAATCAAGGTTAATATGGGGCATTCTGATGCAACGTACGGGCAGGCATTGAGCGGCAAGAAGGCAGGAGCAACAGGCATAAGCCATATATTTAATGCAATGAGGCCGTTTCATCACAGGGAGCCGGGGATTGCCGGATTCGGGCTTCTGGAAGAAGATGTTTTTGTAGAGGTTGTTGCTGACGGAATTCATCTTGATCCAAAGACGTTGAGCCTTATCTTTAAAATAAAGCGGGCTGACAGGGTCATCCTTGTCTCGGATTCCATAAAAGGAGCAGGAGTAAAAAAAGGACCTATAAAAACATCCTCCGGATCTATTGCCGGAAGCGCGGTTACTCTTTCAGGCGCATTAAAGAATATTAAAGATGCGGGGGGTGACGCCTTGAAGTTTGCATCCGAAAATCCGCTTAATTATCTTAATCTGCGGCTGGACTCTCGTATGATATAATTTACTTAAATATACGTACCGGAGAAGAAAATGAAACGATATATATTTTCCATCTTGTCTTTATTATTAATGGCTTCTGTTTCTGTTGCCGAAGGAGAGAGGAGGAGCGCAATGATAGATGATATACACTGGCTTGGACATGACACATTCAAAATTGTTGGTGAAAAGGTCATTTATACGGATCCCTTCAAAATAAAGAAGAAGGACTCCGCCGATATAATCCTGATAACCCATGAACATCGTGACCACTGCTCTCCTGAAGATGTAAAGAAGCTCCAGTCTGCTGATACGGTAATCGTTGCTCCGGCAGACTGCGCCGGGAAACTTTCAGGAAATATCAGGACCATGAAACCAGGTGACAAGATAAATGTCAAAGGCATGGATATAGAAGCGGTTCCTGCATACAATACGAACAAGAAATTTCATCCACAGGACAATAGCTGGGTCGGTTATATCTTTACTGTAAAAGGCGAAAGGATTTACCTTGCCGGAGACACAGACTTGATCCCTGAGATGAAGAATTATAAGGCGGACATCGCGCTTTTGCCGGTATCCGGAACATATGTTATGACCGCTGAGGAAGCGGTTAACGCGGCGCTTGAGATAAAACCTAAGATCGCCGTGCCTATGCACTATAACTCCATAGTCGGGGATAAAGATGACGCAAAGAGATTCGCAGATGGACTGAAGGGGAAGATTGAAGTACGAATATTAAAGGAAGAATAGAAGCAAGGAGAGGGAGGGAAGAATCTTGGTCTCGGCCCCATGCCTCGGTTCATTCTTTTGTTTGGTCAAAAGAACTGAACCAAGAAAACGCCGCTTAATTCTATTTCCCATATTGTATTATGCGTGTTTCAATAGACCCGGAATCAGATTCGGCTTTTTTTATCCAATTGCCATACTTGTCATATTCATATTCGTAGCTTACTCCGGAGCCAGGGCTGTTTCCATTAGTCTCTCCTTGCCATATTAGATTCCCTTTGTCATCGTACTTGTATTTAAAAGCTCCAGCATGGTTGCCAGATTCACCCCACATATCTTCGCTGATCAAATTTCCTCTATCATCATATTCGTAAATTCTCTTCTCCAATTCAGCGCCTAACGTGCTTTTGTAGATTCTTGCGATCTTATTCCCGCTTGCATCAAATCTGTGGATTGTTATGCCTCGTGGTGAGCCATGATAGTATGCATTTTCAACCCATTCAATCTTATGCCCTTGAGCATCATATTCAAAGGTTTCCACTTTATCGAGGGTACCATCGAAGTTCGTTATGGTAACTTTAATGGCGTTACCTTTAGGATCGCGTTCGTACTTTCTTAGGTGTTGGCCAGCTTTACCTTTCTTGGTCATCCTCTCCTCTGAAAGGAAATTGTTTTTATAGACATAGGACGTCTTTTCAAATATGTCTCCGTTTTTAAACTTACCAATCTGTGCAGTCATAATCCCATTGGAATTGTATTTATTTATCCACTTTCTGAATGGTGCATTACCGATCCAATTGCCCTGACGTGAATCTGTAACTTCCAATTCTTCACCGTTTTCCCCATATTTAATAATGAGAGCGCCAGTAAAAGCCTGGTCCCTGAATATATGCTTACTTTTCGTATTGTTTTTATTGTATGCGTACTCATTTTCCTCATAAACTGCCCCCTCCTCATCAAAGACAGTTGATCTAAGGAGATTGCCCTTGCTATCATAAATTCTTTCTTCAATTGTTTTATTGTTTTCGTTAAGAGTTTTAATTGAAACGACTGGTCCGAGCGGGTCAGGAATTTTAATCGAAATACTTGGATCGGCGACGGCGAACTTTACAATAATAAGGACAAGAAAAACGGAAAAGAATATTTTCTTTGTCACCGCTACCTCCTCACAAAAATTAATAAGTTATTATATGGTTAGAGGACATTAGCACATAATTGTGCGCCTGTCAACAAAAGTTGACGGCTATGTGCCTGCTATCATTGTGTTTTTTTAGTGATTAACATGCATTGTGATGTTAGTCATGTTATAATCTTTTCGTCTTCCATCAAAATATCATCTTTATGAATATGAAGGACTTCAATTCTAAATCAGCCTTGCGGACATCCGACACCCCAACTTCCAACGACACTCTCTCCGCAGAGAAGCTTAAGAACGTGTATACAGGCGGAATAATTGGCAGGGAGATTATCTTCTTTGAATCCGTTGCTTCAACAAATGATGCGGCAATGGAGATAGGGGCACAGAGGGAAGAGCCCGAAGGTATAGTGGTTATCGCTGATTCTCAAAAGAGCGGAAAGGGGAGGCTTGGCAGGAGTTGGTTATCGCCGCCGGGCGGAAACCTTTACTTTACCCTGCTTTTGAGGCCGTCTTTCCCGCCGAGAGAAGCGCCTCTTCTTACCTTAATGGCTGCTGTAGCTGTTGTATCTGCGATCAGGGAACATACAGGATTGTCCGCAGTTATTAAATGGCCCAATGACATACTTGTGGGCGATAAAAAAACAGGCGGTATACTTATGGAGATGAAGTCTGATGCAAACAGGATCAATCTTATCGCACTTGGCATAGGCGTGAATGTGAATCTATTCCCGGAGATGCTGCCTGAAGGGGTCAGAGAACTTACAACCACACTTAAGCTGGAGACTGGGAGAAACATTGACAGGGTGAAACTCTTTGGAGTGATGCTTAGCAGTCTGGAGCACTGGTATAAAATACTTTTAAACGGCGATAAAAGGGCTCTGATTAATGAGTGGCTCTCTTTAGACTCAACTATCGGCAGAAAAGTCAAAGTTGAACGCTCCGGTTTATCAGAAGAGGATAAGATAATATCAGGGATTGCAGAGGGCATTAATGATGATGGACAGCTTCTTATAAGGCTTTCATCCGGTAAGATTGAAAGGGTGAGCGCAGGAGATGTTACGATCTTAAAAAACAGTAATTGCACCTATTTTCAAGAAAAAAATGATTAACGAAATCGAAAATCAAAACCTCTCTGAACTGCTGCTTCCAATGCTAATGAATGGACAGGCGAAGGTAAATTAAAAGATCTCAAAACCCAATTGAATAAATTCAAGATGAATTATGATAAGGGAAAAGGAAGCCTAACAACGAGTTCAAACTAACTCAGGGCACAAGGCCCTTAGTGCGTTAACTCAACATTATACGTAATTATTTGTGGCAGCATTTCACTCTATAGGTAATAAGATTAATATTCATTGGAGGGTAAATTGAATCAGAAACTCAAATTTATGAAATTATTATTCCTGGTAAATCTCATATTTGTTGGTTGCGCAACAATGGCACGCCATGAAATCCCTACATATTCGCAGGGGCAGGAAGTGAGCTATAAAGAAGACTTCAAACTGAAAATTGGAGAAGCATATTGGACTAACCAAATAAACTATCAAATAGCAGACGCAAATTTTTTGGTTGTAGATATGTCCATAATAAGTATGCGAAAACAAACAGCAACTTTAACTCCTCCAGTATTTACGTTGGTAAACGAACAAGGTTATGAATATGAGGTGAGCGATAGGGGGATTGCAGGGGGAGGTCCAGACGATAATTTCATATATAAACTTACTGTTGATCGCCTTTCTCCTCTTGTGCCTATAAAAGGAAAAGTAGTCTTTGATGTTCCGAAAGGTAACTACATTATGATTGTTTCAGCAGGTGAAAAAGGTGAGGCAAGAGGTAAAATTTACAGAGGAAAAGATTTATATAAATTTAAGTTGTTACCAGTGAACTGATAGAAAAGAAGAGGCAAAAAACAGCGTATAATCATTGCGTACACTTGAACGAGTGCTACAGCACCTTTTTTGAGTAGCATTGCTTTATGATTTGCAAATTACTTTTAGGCCAGTTTTTAAGATGCAGTGGCACTCGTCAGTGACGTATACATTCCCCACTCGCTCCGCTGTGGGGGAAATCAAAAAGTTACAGCACCCTTCGACAGGCTCAGGGTGACAATAAAAACAATTTATAAACAATTTAAGGGATCATGCTTCTACTCATTGACATAGGCAACACAAACACAACTATCGGCCTTTATGATAAGGGTATTAAGCATGTATTGAAATTCAAGACAGCCATAGATGCTAATACGGATAAATACTCCTCTCTTCTCAAAAGTTTCATAAAGAAATATCGGATGAGAGTGCTTGCGGGCGCTGCTATATGTTCAGTTGTGCCGAAAGTTACGCCTTTAATCTCTGCTGCTATAAAAAAGATTTTCAGGATAGAGCCCCTGGTCGTAAGTAGTAAGATTAAGACCGGGTTGAAATTTAAGATAAAGAATCCGGAGAATCTCGGAGCTGACAGGATAGCTGCTGCTGCCGGAGCGCATAAGCTTTATAAGGGGGACCTTATAGTTGTAGATTTCGGCACGGCAACAACGCTTTGTGTGGTCACAGCAAATGGAGAATACAGAGGCGGTGCCATAATGCCGGGGATCGGCATTTCTGCTAAAGCCCTGTCTGAAAATACAGCAAAATTGCCCCTTGTAAAAATCAAGTCGCCTGAAAGGATGATTGGAAGAGATACAAAAGAGAACATTCTTGCAGGTTTAGTTTTAGGACATGCAGGCGGGGTAGAGCGGATAATTAAAGAGATAAAAAAAGAGGCGGGAATTACCCCGAAAGTAATCGCTACAGGCGGCATGGCTGATTTAGTTTCTCCTTATATAAAAAACATATGGACTGTGAATCAATTTCTTACTCTTGAGGGATTAAGGATTATCTATGAGCTTAATGTTTGATGTATTTGATATTATAAGATTCTTGATAAATGGGTTATAATTGGGACATAACAATAAAGCACTTCCGACAGGAGGGCAAAACATTTTAAGGAGGCTTAATCATGAAAGTTGAGCGTATACTTTTTCCGACTGATTTTTCAACAGGGTCTTTCCATGCACTGCCTTATGCCGCGGACTTTGCAAGAACTTATAAAGCAAAGCTTTATATTTTTAATGTTGTGTTTGATGTTACACAGGCGACCTCAAGCCATGTGCCCCATGTCTCAGCGGATGAGCTTCATAGAGAGATGAATGAATGGGCTATGAAAGAGATGGACACATGCTGTATTGAACATGTCAGGGGACTTCCCGATGTCGAGAAAGTGGTTGTAAAAGGAATCCCCTATGAGGAGATAATTAAGTTCGCTTCAGATAAGAAGATAGATATAATTGTAATGGGGACCTACGGCAGAAAGGGTTTTGAAAAATTTATCTTTGGCAGCACTGTAGACAAGGTGGTAAGAAAGGCGCCGTGCCCTGTGTTAACGGTAAGGGTGCCGGAGCATAGAGCGAAGAAGTGATCTCAAAGCTACTGCCCAGTAAATAGAGGGACTTGTGAATGTCTTTAATTCGTCATTCCCGAGGGCTTTATCGGGAATCCATTCTCTTTAAAAACATGGATACCCGCCTTCGCGGGTATGACGGCAAAAGCGATTTCCACGATACTTTTGCAATATGCCACATGGTAAAGAATTACAAAAAATGTGATTTGATGGGTTATTACCAGGTCATCTGTATCAAAAGATAGAAATTGAGTTTCAATCGTTATATAGCTTTAGCTGTATTAGCCCATCTGTTGCTGATTGGTTTGCTGGCAGTAATACAGCCTGACCAAAATACCGGTCTCTCTGTATTTGATATTGATCTTATTGATCCCCTTGATGCTCTTCCGCTGCCTACTCTAAAAGCAGAACGCCCCAAACTAAGCAGGGAAAAATCCCCGCTGCCTGATTACAATCGTCACCGTCCGCCTGATAATAGATTATCGCCTGAGACTATGCATGGCGAAGATAGCATATCAACGCCTCCGGCAAGTAACGCCAAATCTTCGGAAGGTTCAGGCAGCAGCGAAAATGGTGATTCTCACTTGCAAAAGGATGCGCCATTATCAGCGCTGCCGGATGATTCGTCTGCTTCCATGCGGTCTCGTCTTTTTGACAGAGACACCATTGAGAAGTTTGCAAAGAATGCCTCTCCGCCTGAGAAGAAGGGACTGACATTTGATGTCGGGGAGTTTAAGCATAGAGGATATATGCGGATGCTGACACAGAAGATTGAAAGCATATGGGTTTATCCACCGGAGGCGGCAAGGCTCGGCATATCAGGCGATCTCTATATAGATTTTGTTATAAAAAAAGACGGAAAGCTTGGGAAGATAGAAGTTGTGAGAACATCAGGGTTCATGGAGCTTGATAAGGCGGCAATAAAGGCGCTCAAGGATGCTGAGCCGTTCTGGCCTTTGCCTGCAAACTGGGAGAAAGATGATCTGGAGATCAAGGGGCACTTCATATACATATTGGGGGGTACTTTAATGCTTTGAAAAAAAATAATAATTGCATACTCTTTAGTAATACCTTATAATAATAAAGATTGCAGTATTTGTCATTCCAAGTAAAAACGGAATCAAGATAATTAAAAGGCTCTGGATTCCGTGCCAGGCACGGAATGACACTAATTAGGAGGCCGATATGTCTGTCAAAACTTCCATTAATATCCCTGATGATGTATTTAATGAAGCCAAAAAACTCTCGGATAATTTCAGCTCAGTAGTTTCTGAAGCGCTCAAAGAATATCTTAGAAGAAAGAAAGTTGAAAAAGCGATGTCCAGTTTCGGCAAATGGGGAAAAAGAGACAAACGCAGCGTTGAGATAGTTAGTGACATAAGAAAAGAGGATAAGCGGCGTTATGCAGACCGTAATAGTTGATACCGATATTGCAATTGACTATCTTCGCGGCTATCAATATGCCAATGAACTCATGCTCCATCTGTGGGACAGCAATACGGCATACTTAAGCATTCTTTCAGTATATGAACTTTATGCAGGAATGAGAGACAATGAAACAGAAGATACCGAGAAATTTGTCAATGCATGCATTATTGAACCCGTCACAATTGAAATCACTATGGAAGCCGGAGAGATTTACAGGCAATACAGAAAAGAGGGACTTACTCTTACATCTATTGACTGTCTTGTCAATGCGACTGCTGTTGTAAGAGGCCACAAAATCGCCACAAAGAATAAAGAACATTATCCAAACAAAAAGATACTGTTGCCTTTGAAATAAATATAAGCCAATTATGGAAATCCTTAAGAACATACGCTGGCAGGATATTGTTGATATCCTGATTGTTGCCGTAATACTCTACAGGGTCCTTCTGATCATTAAGGGGACAAAAGCCGCGAAGATGCTTATCGGCCTCGGCGTCTTTTTTTTAGCCTTTCTCTTCTCAGGCTCCCTTGAATTTTATACAATAGATTGGATTATTCAGAGCCTGTGGGCGCAGATCGTTCTTGCCGTTATCATACTTTTTCAGCCGGAGATCAGGAAGGCGCTGGCCCATATGGGTGAGGCGAGCTTTCTCCCTTCTTTCAGCAGCGCTGAAGAATCAAGGTCGCTTGAAGAGATTATCAGGGCATCGGTCTCTCTGGCAAACAGAAAGATAGGCGCATTAATTGTTATTGAGAGAGAGACCAGTCTCAGCGACTTTTCTGAAATGGCAATAAAGCTTGATGCAAGGGTATCGCATGAGCTTCTTCTAAGCATCTTTCACCCTACGTCGCCGATTCATGACGGCGCTGTTATAATCAGGGGAAACCGGATTGTTGCGGCTGGCTGTTTTCTGCCGCTGACATTAGGCGCAGGAATTTCAAAGACTCTCGGCACCCGGCACAGGGCCGGTATGGGGCTTACTGAGGAGACGGACGCTGTTGTCATAATAGTCTCTGAAGAGACAGGCAGTATCGGTGCGTCAACAGGCGGCAAGCTTGTGAAGAACATGGATATGGGGGCTCTGAGGAATTTTCTTGCTGAAAATCTTACGGCGCAAAAAGAGAAGAAGAAATGAAGAGAAATTTCATAACAGAAAACTTATGGCTGAAACTTGCCTCAATTTTTTTGGCTGTGGTCCTCTGGTTTTTTGTCATGTCAAGCGGACGGTCGGTTATTATCAAAGAGGTTCCGGTGCAGTATATTAATATGCCTCAATCACTTGAGATTGTTGAGATGGCAAAGAATGTCAGTGTTGTGATAGAAGGGCAAAAGAGGCTTTTAAGCGGGCTCAATCAGGATGATATAAGCGTTGTTGTTGATCTTGAGAATATGAAGGCCGGGAAAAACATCTACTCTCTCTCAAGAAAGAATATCAAGATGCCGAAGAGGCTGCTGATAACCAGCATTTCTCCTCAGACAGTCAATTTGACGCTTGAAGAACGGTTAAAGAAAGAGGTCTCTGTAAAACCTGTTATAGTCGGATCTCCTGAAGAAGGTTTTGCTGTAGAGAAGATAAAGATAGCGCCTGAAAGAGTTTTGATAGAAGGGCCGCAAAGCCTGATTAGAAAGACCTATGTATTAAAGACAGAGCCTATAGATATATCGGGGATTTATGAAAACCTTCAGCACTCGGCATCGCTGGATATAACGCCGAATATAAAAACAGGCATTAGGGAAATAAAGGTGGATATTACTGTCAGGAAGAAGAGATGATGATGAAGAAAAATAAATTATTCGGAACAGACGGCATAAGGGGCAAGGCCAATCATTATCCGATGACCGGCGAGATGGCATTTGAAGTCGGGAGGGCGGCAGCATATGTGCTAAAGAAGAAGCACGGCAGGGACATGATCCTGATAGGCAAAGATACAAGGCTTTCGGGTTACATGCTTGAGAGTGCCCTGACCTCCGGCATATGCTCTATGGGTGTGGATGTTGTACTCGTTGGTCCCATGCCGACACCAGGCATAGCATTTGTTACACGGAGTCTGAGAGTTGATGCGGGGATCGTGATATCGGCATCTCATAATCCTTATGATGACAACGGCATAAAATTCTTCTCCTCAGACGGACTGAAACTGCCTGACAGCATAGAGAGCGAGATAGAGAAAGCGGTCTTTTCGAGTGAGCTTAAAAAGATAAGGCCTGAAGGGGACGGGATCGGCAAGGCGCACAGGGTGGATGACGCATCAGGCAGATATATAGAATTTGTGAAGTCAACATTTCCAAAAGGAAAGACCCTGGAAGGTTTGAAGATAGTTGTTGACTGCGCCAATGGTTCCGCATATAAGATAACCCCGTCAGTGCTTCACGAACTTGGCGCTGATGTTATAGCGATCAATAACACGCCGGACGGGAAGAATATAAATGCTGACTGCGGGGCAACGCATCCTGAAGCCATGCAGAGAGCGGTTCTGGAGCATAAGGCAGATATCGGTATTGCGCATGACGGCGACGCTGACAGGGTCATTTTATGCGATGCAAAACAGGAGATAGTTGACGGCGACAAGATAATGGCGATCTGCGCCCTTGATATGAAGAGGGAGGGAAGACTTAAAGCCAAAACTGTTGTCGCCACAGTCATGAGCAATATAGGGTTTGAGATATGTCTGAATAAGGCGGGGATCAATGTTATAAGGACACAGGTCGGCGACAGGTATGTTGTTGAAGAGATGCTCAGAAGAGGCTGCAATTTAGGAGGCGAGCAGTCAGGCCATGTTATCTTTCTGGATTACAATACAACCGGAGACGGAGCAATAACGGCTCTTCAGATATTATCGGTGATGTCCAGAACCGGCAAGACCCTCTCCGAACTTGCATCTGTTATACCGATCTATCCGCAGGTGCTTGTGAATGTTAAAGTGCAGAAGCCGGGCAGCATAAATGGATTGCCTGCTGTCACAGCCGCTATAAAAAAAGCCGAGAAGAAACTCAGGAGCGGCAGGATCCTTGTCAGGCCCTCAGGAACAGAGCCTAAGATAAGGGTGATGGTTGAGGGCGATGATATGACTGTTATAACAGAAATTGCAGAAGATATCGCTGAAGTTATTAAATCCAGCATGAAATGACAGGTGTGGCCGCATCTCTTATCCTTGGAATCGCAGCTTACAACTTCTTTCAGTTCTTCCCTTTTTCAATAATCATTCTTTCTCTTATTACCGCCGCTTTTTTATTCTTCGATAGACCGTTGAAAAAACTTTTCTCGTCATTCCCGCGCAGGCGGGAATCCATGGTTCGACAGGCTCACCATGACAGTCATCCTGAGCTTGTCGAAGGACTGAATAAGGTAAGGGCATTCATATTGCTATTCATATTCGCGTTTGGCTTTCTCTATAGCCATATCAGAAGCGAGCCTCTTCAGGATATACGTCTGCCGGATAAGGCATCTGTTGTGCAGGGCATTGTTGTTGATGTGCCGGAAATATCAGGTGAGAATCTCCGCTTAACCATTAGTGATGTATATATAAACGGGAAGATGATAGATGGGAAAGTTAGGCTCTTTTTACCGGAAGAAGCTTATAAGGATAAGGATTATCTTTTGCCGGGATATGGCGACAGGGTCAGTGCTGTTGCAATACTAAGAGAGCCTGCTCCTCTCCATAACCCCGGTGTGTATTTATACGATCTAAAGAAAGAAGGCATTGCGGCATCAGGCAATGTAACCGGTCTGGAGGTGACGGAAAAAGGAAAGGGGCTGTTAGCATGGATATATAAAGAGCGTCAGCGGTTAGGCGGAATAATAGATAAAAGCCTCTCAGCAGAGAACGCATCTTTCCACAAGGCGATAATACTGGGATTTCAAAGGGGCATAGGGCAGGATATGAGAGACGCGTTCAGCGCTACGGGACTGGCGCATCTGCTGAGCATCTCAGGAACGCATTTCGGCATGCTTGCCTTTATAATATTTAAGCTTACAAAGTCCCTGGTCAAATCCCTGCCTGGTAAGTTTCTTTCAAGAGCAAGTTTATATATAACTCCAACGCAAGCGGCTGTTATGCTGACCCTGCCTGTTTTAGCCTTCTATGCCGTGATTTCAGGATTGAGCACGCCGACCGTCCGCTCTTTTATAATGATCTTTATCTATATGCTCGCGCTCTTCCTTGGAAGAGAAGGAGAGTGGCTGAATTCCCTCTCGATCGCAGCGGTTATTATCCTGCTGTGGAACCCGGGCACACTCTTTGAGCTTTCATTTCAGCTCTCCTTTATGGCGGTGCTTTCATTAGGCTATGTGATTGAAAATAGGAAGCAAGATCAACTCGGTCAGCCAGCCTTGCCGGAGATGCAGAACAAAGATGACGGGCGGCTGATTACAAAGGCGGTTGAACAGACTAAAACAGGTTTGCTGATGACCACAGCGGCGGTTTTAGGCACCACGCCGCTAATTGCCCTTGTCTTTAAACAATTCCCTCTCTATTCACCCTTAACAAATCTGATTGTGACCCCTTTGGTATGTTTTATAATATTGCCGTTAGGTTTTTTTACAGGCTTTGCCGCGCTCTTCTCCAATATCTCTTCAATGCCGTTGAGTCCGCTGACTGACGCGGCAACACATTTTTCTTTGCGCCTTATTAAACTCTTTTCTGACATACCTTATGCAAGCCTCCATATCCCTGACCCGTCATTTTCAATTATTGCGCTCTATTATCTTGGCCTGCTCTTTATCTTCATAAACGGAACTAAATGGAGGTTTCTACCGCTCCTCTTGGTTCTCTGCGTTTATATGATCAGCCCCTATCTCTCCGGTGATAGCTTTAAAGTCACATTTCTTGATGTTGGACAGGGAGACTCTGCCCTTGTGGAATTGCCTGATAAAAGGGTGATGCTTATTGACGGAGGAAAATATGAACCTGATATGGGAAGGAGGGTCATCGCCCCGCATCTATGGTCAAAAGGTATAAGGCGCGTTGATTATCTTGTAGCAACCCACCCGCATCCGGACCATTTCGGCGGTTTTCTCTACCTAATGGATAATTTTAAGATCGGAGAGATCTGGCTGAATGGAGAAATATCGCCTGAATCAGAGATATTTTTTGAGAAGGTAAAAGAGAGCAAAATTCATTATGAAGTTAAGAGGCGCGGGGATGTCCTTGGGACAGATAATTATAAGATTCAAGTGCTTCATCCTTATGATGATTTCTTTGCTGATTCAGAACGCGGCGACTTTTCAAACTACAATAGCGGCTCCCTTGTTTTAACGATTGAATCGGATAAAGCCTCGATACTTTTTACCGGCGATATTGAGGCAGAGGCTGAGGAAAGTTTGATGCCTCTAAGAAAATGGCTTAAGAGCGATATAATAAAAGTTCCCCATCATGGAGGGAGGACATCGAGTTCAGAAGGATTTATTAAAGCGGTCGCTCCTCAGACCGCAGTTATAAGCGTCGGCAAATACAATGCTTATAATCATCCCAATCCGGCAACACTCGAAAGATATAACGCTGCGGGCACAAGGATTTACAGAACAGATATTGACGGAGCGGTTATTGTAAATCTGAAAGATAATGGATATAGCGTACAAACCTATCAGGATTTCAGTTTAAAAAAGGTCTCAAGTTGGAGAGATGAGATAATAAATCTTGGGCTCCTGCTTTAGTTTTTATTTCTCCTGACAAAAAGTGTTCCTAATTCAAAAAATGTATTAAGAAAAATGCAGGTGTTGTGATCCCGATGCTTCGGGACGATACCTTAGTCACAATATTAACTATCATGAGCGCACACTCTTCTATTTAAAGCCTTCTGCATATTATTTCAATAAATTCATCGAGTTAATTATCTGATTGAGCAATATCTGCATTTTTCTGGTTAACATCAGCGTTCTTAACTAATTTGACTTTGAGCGCTTAGTTTTGTTAGCTTATGACCCTGATTTGCTTCCTTTCCATAGGCGGTGTAGCTCAGTCGGTTAGAGCATACGGCTCATATCCGTAGTGTCGCTGGTTCGAGTCCAGCCACCGCCACCAACTTCTTGTCATTTAACTCATAATGTTGCTGTTCCGTAAACCTGATGCTTCCATTTTACCACGGCTAGTTTATGGTTCCATCAATGAGTTGTTCCGGTAACGTTACGATATTTAACGGCTTTTACCATACAAAAAGTTAGCTTTTGGTATAATGAAATAGATGAAGGTTAAAACTGGTAATCATTAGCATGAATAACAAAAAAGAACTCCGAAAACATAAGAGGATCCCATTTTTAAAAGATATCATTATTAATAACAAGATTCTTGTCAAGGGAATTGACATAAGTGAAGAGGGTTTATATGTCCATACTGGCCGCTCATTTACACCTGGGAATATTGTAGATGTCACCTTGCCTATTAAAGATATTACGATAACCGTAAAAGCGAACATACAGCATAATCAACCAAGCGTTGGCATGGGACTGAAGTTCGTCGAACTAACCGATGAACAGAAAGATGTTATAAAAAAGCACATTGAATACCTGGCTACCCAAACAAGCCCTGACAATTCCGAGAAAAAGTGCATTTTATTGGTTGAAGATAGTGATACTTCAAGGAGAGTATGCAAGAGCAAACTGGTATCAGAGGGTTTTCAGGTTAATGAAGTAAAAGACGGTTATGAAGCTATTAAGTATCTCAATGTCGACAAGACAGATTTAATAGTCCTTGACCTTCACATGGAAAATATTGATGGTTTTAAAGTACTGGCAATGCTTAAAGCTTCCGAACAATGGCGAGATATTCCTGTTATAGTATTTTCTTCAAAGAGCTCCCAAGACACCATTAATAAGGTGCTCGATGCAGGCGCTGACGAGTTTTTGTCAAAGATGATGACCTCGCCAAAAAAACTTGTAGAAACCATAGAAAATCTTCTAAAAAGAAAGAAGTCTTAGCCCCAAATTTTTTGGCTCATAACCGTAGTGTCGCTGGTTCTAGTCCAGCCACCACCACCAATTTCATTCTTTTAAACCATTCTTCTCATATTCCCTTATCCTTTATGCTATCCCCTCTGTCCTTTGTTGTTTTTGTAGTTTTGATAGTTCTTGAGGATTTCCTTGAAAGTGATCCCTGCCGCACTCTTTGAGGAGACAACTTCCCTGAGCGCCGCAATATTAAGTTTTCCGTCCTTAAGGAAATCATCGATGTCGAGATCTTTCAGGTCGTCTATGTTGAAGGAGCTGATCTCCCCGGAGATCAGCATTCTTTCTCCAAAAGTCGAAGACGAGAAATCTCTGTAAAAATCCTCAACACACCTTCCGAGATATCCGCCGCCTATAATGATCCTTTCCGGATCAACTGCCATAAAGAATTCGACAAGCTGTTGTTTTGACCCTTCGGAGAGCTTGCCTCCGTTAGGCTTTTCAGAGTACAGGTAAAGTACTGAATCCGAACCGTTCGTAACACTGTTTACATAGAGAGCAAACTTATCTCTCCCCTCCCCGGAGATGGAGCCACGGGATTGCTGACCGTTGTTCGGCAGGACGAGCACGATAAGCCGATTACGCGTTGATGTGATCTCGAGAAAATCCCGTAAGGACCTTTCCTGCTCCATGATTAATCTTGAACTCTTTGTGTATGCCGTTTCATTCAGAAAGGAGTCGACAGTGCCTATTGAGTCAGAATAGAGGTCATCGTTATTGAAAAACACGGAATATGCGGGATGGACTATGACATAAAGGTCGCCATTATCGAGATATTTCCTGTAATTTTCATAAGCATCAACCCGTAGAGTGGAGAGATCGCTTAACAGGAACCCCTGGCTTGCCATCGAAATCCACGCCGGATGCTGCTCCAGTGTATCGTTCCTATGTTCCACCTCTGCAATTATGTTGTCGAGTTTTTCGATCTGCGTGGGGTAATACTCTCCCATCTTCACATCTGGATTACGAGCGCATGCGCACAAGGCGGCGCATAAAATTATCGCGTAAAATTTCTTCATCATAAATTTAATTGTAACACCGCAGGGCGTTTAACCCAGGGGGTCGCTGAAACTAAGGGTATGCACATAGAGCGCATGGAATTATTCTTATCAAGTTTAATTTATCGATATGAAATTTTGCAAGAACAACTCTATTCATAAGATCGCACCGAGCAGCATGGGACATTGCACCTTGCCCCCTTTTCCTCATATTTGAGCGGTTTGATTGTCCGGATTTACGTAAAGGGTTATTATAGATAATGCTAAATTCGGAAAAATTCCGGGCGCTCTCATTCAGAGATTTCAGGCTCTTCTGGTTCGGACAGCTTATATCCCTTTCAGGGACTTGGATGCAGTCCGTTGCCCAGGGATGGCTTGTCTACAGCCTGACGAAATCGCCGTTTTACCTGGGAATGGTCGCCGCTGCAAGTTCCCTACCCATTCTTCTTTTTACCCTCCTCGGGGGCATTATCGCAGACAGGTTCCCAAAGAGAAATATCCTGCTGATCACACAGGCGCTTTCGATAATTCCAGCGCTCATTTTAGGCGTTCTCACAAACACTGGAACAGCAACCGTCTGGCATGTTGCCGCGCTCGCTTTTTTTCTCGGAACGATAAATGCCATAGACATTCCTACACGGCAGTCTTTTCTTGCTGAGATGGTAGGCAAGGGACATATAGTCAATGCCATTGCGCTTAATTCAGCAGCCTTCAACGGCGCAAGGATAATCGGCCCTATGATCGCAGGATTGGCAATCTCTTATCTCGGCATCCCCGCCTGTTTCTTCCTGAACGCCGTGAGCTTTGTCGCTGTTATCGCGGCGCTTGCGTGTATGCGGATAAAGGGTGAGATCAAAACCGGTTCTAAAGGACTTCTGAGCGATTTCATGGAAGGCGTAAGTTATATGAAGGGGAGCAGGGAGATCATCCATGTGATGCTACTGATAACTGTCTTCAGTCTCGCGGGACTTCCCTATATCAGTCTGCTCCCGGTATTCGCGGAGGAGGTCTTTCACAGCGGAGCAAAAGGGTTGGGCTTTCTCGTTAGCGCCTCAGGAATAGGCGCTTTGACGGCGGCGCTGGCTATTGCTGTCAAGGGCGACATAAAGAACAAAACAAGGTTCATGTCTTACGCGTGTCTCGGTTTTTCAATATCGTTGTTTATTTTTTCATTTTCAAAGATATTTGTCGTTTCTTTGATAGCCATAATGTTCGGGGGATTGGGGATGGTCAGCTATCTTGCAACGGCAAACAGTTATATACAGGTCTCAGTGCCTGATGAACTGAGGGGCAGGGTCATGTCTGTTTATTCTTTTATTTTCCTCGGCACTGTGCCTATAGGCAATGCCATCATGGGGATTGTTGCTGATAAAGCAGGAACTACGCATACCGTAACAGCCGCAGGGGTTCTCTGTATTATAGCGTCAGGTATCTTTGCGAAAAAATACCTCAGAAAAGTGGGGGCTTCCTGAGGCGTGTATTTTTCCATTTTATGCCATCTTTTGCTACACTTGTCTTATCACTTAATAATATGGGATAACATATGAAATTCGTGGGCTCAGGCTTTTTGTTAACATATTTATCAGTTCCCATAATTATGTGCCTTATTTTTATCTTCGTGATAGCTCTCATATTTATATTGCTTGCTATCATCCTTCCCTTCACTCTTACAAGACATAAATCTGCAATAAAAGATATGAAAGAGAATTTAAATGCAGAAGAGCAAAAAATATTGAATCAGATTCAGGAAGAAAAAAGATGTTTATCAGTAGAAGAACGCCAATTATATGTCAAAAGAATTCGTGAGATTGTTAGAAATGGCCGAAAACAAGCAATAAATGCCATGGAGGAAGAAATGGGGATAGAGAATATGAAAAAGGGAACTAAAATAATGATGGATGATTTTACAAAAAAAGATATCAAAGATCTATTTAAATGAGGAGGGAATAATGATTCGTATAATGATATGTATGGTTATATTTGGATTGATTATGTCAGGCGGCATTGTCATGGCGAGTGATGCCGGAAAAGAAGCGGCTGCTGTTTCCGCAGCCGAGAAATGGCTCGCTTCTATTGACGCAGGGAAATATGCCGAAAGCTGGAAGGAAGCCGCTGAGCTTTTCAGAAATGCGCTGACTCAGGAACAATGGGTAAATTCACTTCAGGCGGGAAGAAAGCCTCTTGGAAAACTTATATCAAGAAAAGTGCTGATGAAAACCTACAAAACCTCTTTGCCCGGCGCACCCGATGGCGAGTATGTTGTCATCCAGTTCCAGACGTCCTTTGAGAATAAGGAAGCATCAATAGAGACAGTCACGCCCTTAATGGAGAAAGACAAGAAGTGGCGGGTCTCCGGCTACTATATAAAATAGAGGCCCAACAAAGAATATAATTATATTCAGCAGTTATCTTAATAGTTCCTCCTAACGGCATTGACCCAACCATAGCTTCTTGCTATAGTCTTAATAGATACTCATTACAGGTTTAAAAGAAAAGGAGGTACGTAATGGACAAGGCAGAGTTAAAGCATTTCGGTAAACCAGATGAGGTTAGGGAGTTCCCAAAGGGCCGGCTGGAACTCGTCAAGATCGGTGGAGCAATGGTCGGTCGCGCGATTTTTGAGCCTGGCTGGAGATGGGCGACATCGATCCAGCCGCTCGCTAAGACCAAGAGCTGCGAAGCTCCGCACTTCCAGTATCACGTTTCAGGGGTGCTGAAGGTCCTGATGGACGACGGGACCGAGCTTGAGTGCCGGCCCGGCGACGTTTCGCTGTTCCCGTCTGGCCATGATGCCTGGGTGGTAGGTGACGAGCCCGCGGTCGTTATCGATTTTCAGGGGATGATCGACTACGCAAAGTCTAAGTAATTAGCCGTTTAGCAGACGACATAGTTTGATAAATCAAAGTGCAGATGAAAGTCTGCAAGGCCTCACTATAATTATTAGTGCTCATGCCGGATTAATAGAGTTGAAGAGCTGTGAATTCATAATTGATTCATTCTGTTATAGTTATCTAAAGACAAAGATGGAATAATAAGGAGGAAACATGGGAAGTTTTTCCGTAAGCGAGGTTATTGAGCAGGCTGTTCAGACAGAGAGGCTTGGGTATGAATTTTATAATCAAATGGCAGGCAGGTTTGAAAAGCATGAGGAACTCAGGAAGCTTTTTGAAACCCTTGCGATAAAAGAACTGCATCATGAAAAGTTCTTTGCAGGATTGAGAGAAAAAGCAGGGACCGGAGGCGCAGAGGACTGGGAAGAGGTCTCTCACTACCTGAGGGCTATTGTTGAATCGGAATTCTTTCTTGGAAAGAATAAGTCCCTTCCTGCGCTTGAGCATATAAAGACACCTGATGAAGCCGTTAAATTTGCTCTTGTTTTTGAGAAGGAGACGCTTCTTTATTTCTACAGCATGAGAGAAATGATTCAGGATAAGGAACTTATTGACAAGATCATAATTGAAGAGAAGAGTCACGTTGTATGGCTGAACAGGCTGAAGAAGAGCATGTAATCCGCATTGAGGGAGGAATAATGAAGATAACTGATCTCTTCAGAAAAGTAGAGACAATAACGCCGGCTGATGCGAAAAAGCTGATAGAAGGGGAAAAGGCCGGTGAGGTTGAGATACTGGATGTGCGTGAACCTGCTGAGTATGAAAGAGGGCATATCCCCGGCGCCAGGCTGATCCCGCTTTCTATCCTTCCGTCGAGGATCGATGAAATAGAAACTGACAAAACCATAATGACTTATTGCGCGCATGGAAGAAGAAGCGCTTCGGCGGCATCGCTCCTGAAAGGACACGGTTCAGCTAAGGTCTATAGCCTTGAAGGCGGCATTACAGCATGGAACGGCGCTGTCGCGAAAGGCGAACTTGAATCCGGCATATTCCTTATTGAAAATCTTAAGACTATCGATGAGTATATCGCTCTTGCCTGGGCGCTTGAGGATGGCAATGTTCATTTCTACGATACTGCAAAGGATCTTGTGAATGATGCAGAGGGTAAGAAGCTTTTTGCTGAACTGGTAAACGCAGAAGATAATCATAAGTCAAATATTCTGAAGGCATTTAGGGATATGAAAGGCGCGGATATCTCGTTAACGTACCTGAAAGATGTGTCCTCCAAAGGTATTATGGAAGGCGGGATACATATTAAAGAAGCGCTTGAATGGATAAATGATAACGGTCAAGACATTAAGAATATGCTTGAGCTGTCTATGCAGCTTGAAACAAACTCATTGGACCTATATTTCAAGATAATGAAAGAGGCAGAATCAGAAGATATAAAGTCGGTATTCCGATCAATAATTGAAGAAGAAAAAGATCATCTTAAACATCTTGGAAATCTGTTTGAAGAAAAGATATAAACCTGAATGAACAGACTCTCAAAAGAAAACTCCGCATACCTGAGACATGCGTCTGATCAAAAGATAGACTGGTATCCCTGGTCTGATGAAGCATTTCTAAAAGCCGGATCAGAGGACAAACCCGTATTTCTGAGCACGGGCGCTGTCTGGTGCCACTGGTGCCACGTAATGGCAAAAGAGAGCTTCGAAGATGAGGATGTCGCAAGTATATTGAATGAGAAGTTTGTATGCATTAAACTCGACCGCGATGAAAGGCCTGATATAGACAGGAGATATCAGCAGGCTGTTTCCGCAATGGGTTCTGGCTCAGGATGGCCGTTAAGCGTTTTTCTGACCCCTGACAAAAAACCCTTTTTCGGCGGAACCTATTTCCCGCCTGAAGACAGCTTCGGAAGACCCGGCTTCAAGAAGATATTGACGGCGGTTTCCGAGTTCTACAGAACAAGAAGGTCTTATGTGAACGATTATTCCGTGAAGGTGATCAGCTTCCTGAAGGAGAAGCCGTCGGTTTCCGGCAAAGCGAACATTAAGAGCATTGATGATGCTGTATCAAAAATAATGAATGAGTTCGACCCTGTAAACGGAGGCTTTGGATCGTCACCGAAATTCCCGATGCCTGGTGCGATAGGGTTTTTGATGAACAGGTATTTCTTCACAAAAGATGAGCTGCTCGGCAATGCCGTGAAGAAGACTCTCTTATCAATGTCAGCCGGCGGTTTTTATGATCAGCTTGGAGGCGGATTTCACAGATACTCTGTGGACGAATCATGGACCATCCCCCATTTTGAAAAGATGGCTGATGACAATGCATGGCTTTTAAAGAACTACGCTGACGCCTACTCCCTTTTTAAAGACGCTCGCTTCAGAGAAATCGCAGAAGGAATTATAAATTTTATAAAAGAAATATTATCCGATCCCGAAGGCGGATTCTATGCAAGCCAGGATGCTGATGTATCCCCTGATGACGAAGGCGGTTATTTTCTATGGAAAGATGATGAACTCAGAAATATCCTTGACGATGAAGAGTTCAAGGTACTGTCTCTCTATTTCCTGAATAAACAAGGGGCAATGCATCATGACCCGTCAAAGATGGTCATTAAGTTATGGATGACCCAGCAAGATATGGCGTGGAAGACAGGCTTAGATATCAGTAGAATTTCCGATATTATCCGAACCGGGAAATCAAAACTTCTCTCTGAAAGACAACTGAGAGTTATGCCTTTTATTGACAAGGCCATGTACACATCAATTAACGGTATGCTCATCTCCTCACTTTTAAATGCGTACAAGATTCTTCACGACACAGAGATAAGAGATCTTGCAATAAAAAGCCTCGATAAGATTATGCTCAGGCATTACAAAAACGGGGAACTTTGTCATATTGAAGGGGTTAAGGCACTTCTTGATGATTATATACATATTATAGATGCCCTAATCTCTGCTTATGAGGTAACATCTTTGAGGTCATATGTTTCTCTTGCTGAAGAGATCATGAATGTTTGCATTGACCGTTTATGGGACAGCGAAAATGGCGGATTCTTTGATTCCGCGGACAGCCTGCTCGATATACGAATAAAAGGCATCGAAGATATGCCTCACCCTTCCTCTAATTCGATAGCGGTAATCCTGTTAATGAAGCTGTATCATATAACCGAAGATGAAAAATATAAGAGCTATGCTGACTCGTCATTGAAATACTTTTCAGTAAAGGCACAGGAGCTGGGCATTCACTCAGCTTATTATTTCATAGCTCTTGATGCAAGCTTTAACATGCTTAAGCTTACGATACAGACACTTCCTGACAGCGAATTGGCAAAGTCTGCATTATCAGTTTTTCGGCCTTATAAATCAATTGTATTTGGGGACGATAACAGGTGTATCATCCCGTGCATCGGCAATACCTGTTTTGAACCGATCGCTGATCCCGTTGGTTTAGAGAATTTTATTGAGATTAAATTTAAAAATTGATTTAATATCATAATGGACTATACGATTAAAATAGGCGGTGAAGCAGGGCAGGGCATACAGACTATAGGAGATACTCTTGCAAAGGTCTTTGCAAGGACCGGCTATCACGTCTTTACCCATCAGGATTATGAATCCCGCATAAGAGGCGGACATAACTTTTTCCAGATAAGAGTATCTGAGAATCCCGTTACCGCATCAAGAGAGAAGATTGATATCTTGGTGGCCCTTGATCATGAAAGCATAGCTCTTCACAAGAATGAACTTTCTGGGAGCGGGCTGATCATTTACGATTCATCTTCATTAAAGCAGAAACACGATGAACCTTCTTTTCTCGATGTGCCGTTCTCAAAACTTGCTGAAGAGCACGGCGGAGAGAAGATAATGTCCAATACCGTTGCCACCGGAGCGGTGCTTGGTTTATTGGGAATGGATGTAGATATTCTTAAGGGTATTTTAAATGAGGCCTTCCAGAAGAAAGGCGGGAAGGTGATGGAAGGCAATATAAATGCCGCAGTAACAGGTCATGATTTCGCTGTTAAGAACTGCACTAAATGCTCATTTTCTTTAGCGCAACCGTCAAAACCGAAGATGCTGATATCAGGGGTTGATGCTATCGGCCTTGGCGCAATCGCATCCGGCTGCAAGTTCTATTCGGCTTATCCAATGACGCCGTCAACGGGCATTATGAACTATATTGCGGGCAAGGGGAAGGAATATGGAATAATAGTAGAACAGGCTGAAGATGAAATAGCCGCAATTAATATGGCTCTCGGAGCATCTTTTGCCGGTGTGCGCGCAATGACAGGGACCGCGGGAGGCGGTTTTGCCCTGATGGTCGAAGGTCTTTCTCTTGCAGGGATGACAGAGACGCCTGTTGTTATTGCGCTTGGACAGAGGCCTGCCCCTGCAACGGGATTACCCACAAGGACAGAGCAGGGCGATCTTAACTTTGCGCTGTACACAGCCCACGGCGAATTCCCGAGGGTAATATTTGCCCCGGGAACTCCTGAGCAGGCATTTTATCTTACCAACAAGGCTTTTGATCTTGCGGAAAAATATCAGATTCCGGCCATTGTAATCTTTGACACTTATCTTGCGGATTCAGAATGGACTTATGAGGGATTTGATATCGAAAAAATTAAATACGATGATTACAGGCTCAGGGGAGATGCGTTTCATAACCTTCCTGAATACAAAAGACATGCCTTTACTGAAAACGGTGTTTCTCCGCTCGGCGTGCCCGGATATTCAAGGCATCTTGTTGTGACTGACAGCGATGAGCATGACGAAGAAGGGCATATTGTTGAAGATGCGGAGACAAGGATCAAGATGGTAAATAAGAGGCTGCTCAGGAAATTACCTTTGATAAAACAGGAGATTGAACCACCTGTTCTTTACGGTGATCCTGTTCCTGAAATAGTGATCGTCGGATGGGGTTCAAATTATGGAGTTATGAAGGAGGCTGTTGATATGCTTTCTGCTAATAAGAAGATAGCGATGCTTCATTTCAGCGAGATCTATCCGTTTCCGTCAACGGACAAGTTTGATTATCTGAAATTATTGGGTAATGCAAAACTGGCTGTCTGTATAGAAAACAATGCAACAGGACAGTTTGCAAGGCTCATGAGGACGGAAACAGGTTTTGAGTTCAAGGCACAGATTAACAGATTTGATGGAAGACCGTTTTTATTGGAAGAACTAACAGGAGAAATAAATGCCCTCATTGGAAGATTATAAAGGACAGACACCTGCATGGTGTACAGGCTGCGGTAACTTCGGTATTCTTAATGCGTTCAAGTCTGCGATTGTTGAACTTGGGATAGAGCCGCATCAGTTCACGATAGTCTCCGGAATAGGGCAGGCAGGGAAATTCCCGCATTACCTGAAATGCAATACATTTAATGGTCTGCATGGAAGAACCCTTCCTGTTGCAACAGGGATAAGGCTTTCCAATCATAATATGCTTGTTGCCGCTGTTGCGGGAGACGGCGACTGTTACGGTGAAGGCGGAAATCATCTGATTCATGCGATGAGAAGAAACATAAACGTAAAACTCTTTGTTCATGACAATCAGATATACGGGCTTACAAAAGGCCAGGCTTCACCGACAAGCACGGAAGGCATGACAACAAAGAACCAGCCGTTCGGTGTTTTTTCAGAACAGCTTAACCCAATGGCTTTGGCAGTTGCGCTTGATTGCAGTTTTGCAGCCAGAGGTTATGCGGGCGACATAATTCATCTGAAAGCTTTGATAAAAGAGGCGATAAGCCATAAGGGTTTTTCCCTTCTTGATATTCTTCAGCCGTGTATTACTTTCAATAAAATCAATACGTATGATTGGTATAGACAAAGGGTCTACCACATAGAACCTGAATATAATCCTGAGGATAAAATAGAAGCGTTCAAGAAGGCGCTTGAATGGGGAGATAAAATTCCCATAGGCATTATTTATAAAAACCATCGCCCGATTTTTGAGGAGAGGATTCCTGTCATTAAGGATAATCCATTAGTGAAACAGCCTTTTGATAAATTAAAGGCCGCACATATTCTGCAAGAGTTTTATTGACAGCTATAGAGCCTTCAGTAAAATATTGAATAATGGTAAACAGCACGTTCACATCATAAAATATTTCCCGCTGTTACCACCGATTACGATCATTACTACGATCACCGCGTTTGCCACCGCCCCCGCCAAAACCACCACGTTTGCTTCCCGGTTTACCGCCGCCAAAACCACCGCGTTTGCTTCCCGGTTTATCTCCGCCAAAACCACCGCTTCTGCCGCCACGGTCACTTCGTTCTTTTTCCTGGGCTGCATTTACTTTTAAAGGTCTGCCATCATGCTCCTTGCCGTCCTGCTCCAGGGCTTTTTCCGCTGCTTCGGTGGTGGCAAAAGTAATAAAAGCAAACCCTTTTGATCTTCCGGTATCCCTATCTTTTATCAGTGTTACCTCATTGATTTCACCATATGAAGTAAATAAATCCTTCAATTGTGACTCGTCCACTGAATAAGATAAGTTTCCTACGTAAAGCTTGTTCTTTTGCATACTTCCTCCTTTGTTGAATTATTAAACGGCGTATTCTCACCGCATCCGATGGATTTGACTATTAGTGTTCCGTCAGTAAATATCAAGTTGGATGTTATTTGGGCGAACTAATTCCTCAACAAATGTACTGATTTTATGAGGACATATGCTCTTATGAAGACCTTCATAAATCTCTTCATCTACTGTTCTGGTCAAACTTTTTCTGCATTAAAGCCGCGCATTATGCATGTTTAGTTTACGCATGCCAAGTAACTATGTCAATAACTGGAATGCACAAGCAGAAATTATGGCAGGTTTTGCAAGAAACAATCTGATTCTGTGCTTCTACTTTATTCCTTTAAAAAAAGTTATAATAAACCACCTTATAGTTTTCATTCGGAGACCAAGGTAAAATCTATTACAATTAAAAGGAGCTTTATAATGAAAACTTTTCTGAGAATAACGTTGATCTTTCTGGCGCTTGCATTATTGGTACCTGGCGGTGTCCTTTCATCTTTTGCAGAGGATGCTCTGACGGGTAAGGTGATTGAAACTATGGACAGCGGTGGATATACCTATGTTCAGATCGAAAATAGCGGTAAGAAGACTTGGGTGGCGGTGCCGTCAACAAAGGTGGTCAAGGGGCAAAGTATATCTTTTGCTCCCGGGGCAGAGATGCAGGATTTTAAGAGCAAGACCATGAATCGCACATTTGACAGGATAATTTTTTCAGGCGGTGTTGTTGAGCAGACTGGCAAGGGAAGCGAGACGAAATCCATTGTCAGCCAAAAGAACGCTGTTACTGCAACTGAGAAGGTAAAAGTGGAGAAAGCTTCTGGTACGAACGCATATACGGTCGCGGAAATATACAAGAACGGGAATAAGCTCGAAAATAAAAAAGTCATAGTAAAAGGGACGGTGGTTAAGGTTTCTGCCGGTGTCATGAAAAAGAACTGGATCCACATTCAGGATGGCAGTGGTGATGCAAAAACAGGGAGTAATGACCTTGTGATGACCAGCAATGACCTTCCATCAGTCGGGGATGTGGTGACCGCAAGCGGCACTTTATACAACAACAAGGATTTCGGCGGCGGTTATAAATATGCGGTCATTATTGAGAACACAAGCATAAAACACTGATTCCCCACCCAATTGGGAAATAACACTGCATCCTACTGTCAAGTTTGCTTGACGGACAGGCTTGACGATTGATTAAATTTATTTTGAAATCAACTCCATATCCTGACCGCAGCAGACCAGAGTGCCTCCACCGGCTTTTGTGACAGTTACTTCATTTCCGCAGATATTGCATTTATAGTTTTCTCCAACATCTTTGACCGCCATAGTTTCCTCCTTTTTCAAGTAGCTATATTAATATTCTTCATATTTTACTATAAAATATTTTGATTCGTGTCCGCATGGCAGACACTTTACCGGAATATTACCTCAATATCAGGAATCTTATGTTTGAGCGCTTCTTCAATACATTTATTATCACAAGGAGCACACTCGCCCCCGCAGTGTATCACCACTTTATTATCCTTTATCTCCCCTAACTCTATAAAACCATCGTGTGCGTTCACTTGGCTTTTTATGCTTTCCAGAATTTCCATGACATCTTTCTCAGTAATTCCTTTGCGCATTATACTACTTTTTCAAATGATTCTTTTGGAGCGCCGCATACAGGGCATTTCCAATCATCAGGAAGATCTTCAAATTTTATGCCTTCCTTTGCCTCATCATATTCATAACCGCATATAGTACATCGCCACATAATTACCTCCTGTATTCTATCTGCCGCAAAAAATTTTTTTATGAAATGTTCTTATTCAAACTGTTGATGGTATTCCTTGACCTTTTTAGCAAAATTCCTGCCGAATTCATAGCATTTGGTCTCGTCATTAAGATCAGGCTTGTAATGTACTTGAAGTCCGGGTTCAACCGTCTCTAACTTCATGCTTTTAAATTCCTCGTAAGCGTTCTTTACTGCCCCACCTCCCCATCCGTAACTCCCGAAAGCCCCTGTAATTCTATTCTTTGGGCGCAGGCCCCTGAGATGTGTCAGAAACTCTGCTACGGATGGATACAAAAGATTATTCAGGGTAGGACTGCCTATAAGAGCTCCTCTTGATTTCCAGAACTCTTTAATGGCGATGCTCATCGGAGTTGCGCGCAGTTTTATTACCTTGCAGTCAATTCCCTCATCCTGTATGCCCTGTGAGATCGGTAAAGTCATCTTTCCTGTGCTGTGCCACATCGTATCGTAAATTATCACGATGTTCGGATCAGCTTTACCTTCAGCCATATCAAGGTACATCTTTAAGACCTTTTGAGGCTCTCTTCTCCATATAATACCGTGGTCGGGCGCGATCATATCAATATCAAGCCCGAGTTTCTCTATCTCGGCAATCTTGCTCTTTATTAATGCTCCAAACGGCATCAGGATATTTGCATAGTATTCAACTACCGCGTCTTCAAGTTCTGATGCTGAGGCGCATGATGTGAAGTCATCATCAAACCTTGATGATGAGGCGATATGCTGTCCAAATGCGTCCTGGCTGATTAACAGCTTTGCCTCCTTTACATAGGTCATCATCGAGTCAGGCCAATGGAGCATGGGGGTTTCAAGAAAGAGAAGATTATATTTGCCGGTATTTATAGTATCACCGCTCTTAACAATATTCATCTTCCACTTAGAGGTATCAAAATGCCTGTCAAGGCCGATCTTGCCTTTCCCTGTGATATAAATATCTGCATCGGGCACAAGTTTCATTATCTCGCCTAAAGAACTGGCATGGTCAGGCTCTATGTGATTTATCACAATATTAACTATTTTTGAAGGGTCAACAACGCTCTTGATATTATCTATGGTGATGCTTGAGAAGTCATGTTTGACAGTATCAATAAGCGTGATCTTATCATCTTTTATAAGATAGTTGTTATACGTCGTTCCCCGCGGGGTCACATAACCGTGAAAGTCCCTTACAGCCCAATCAACCGCTCCTGTCCAGTAGATATCAGGTTTTATCTCAACAGCCTTCACACTTCCTCCTTAAAATGCCATTTTTTCATAAGGCATAACATAAAGCTTTCCAGCTCATGTTATGCCTTATGAAGATATTATTTACTCCTCAACTGTTATCTCTTTCACTGCCTCTCAGAATCCATGAAGGTTGCATCTTCTCTTGTTTTATTTGTTTAAAGCCTCATGAACTCTGCCGACAAGCTTTGCTGAGGGCTTAAGTGTTTTGTCTCCTGACTCTTTCCATGAAGCCGGGCAGACCTGATCGCTATACTTTGAAACATATATATTAGCCTTAAGCTTTCTCAGCAGTTCGTCAATGTTTCTTCCCACATTATAATAGTTTACCTCAGAACTGACAAGACTGCCTTCAGGACTTATGATAAATGTTCCCCTCAGCGCAAGCCCTGTCGCGCTGTCATAAACACCGAACATTTTTGAAACCTTGCCGGTTGTGTCTGAACCCATAGGGTATAAAACCTTCTCAAGCTGTTTCTCCTCCCTCTGCCAGGCAAGATGTACAAATTTCGTATCAGCGCTGACGGTGATGACCTCTGCCCCGAGTTTTTTGATCTCTTTGTACGCATCAGCTAAAGCTGCAAATTCTGTTGCGCATACAAAAGTGAAGTCGGCCGGATAGAAGAAGAGTATTGTCCACTTCTTGTTCTTCATGAGGTTCCTGAGGCTTATCTCCCCAAAATCCGCCTTTGCCGGCTCATAAGTCTCCATCTGAAAATCCGGCACCTTGGCCCCCACATTACACCCTAAACATTCGCATATTTCCGTCATTTCTCCGCCCTCCTTTTTTAGTTTAGTTAAATAGAATGATTATTATATTGTAACTATTACTAAAGCATATGCGGATCCGATTGTCAAGAACTTTTTGCATTTTTCTGCTATATTCAAACGGAAAGATTTCTTTACTTTTATATGCAAAAGCGACTTCATCTGATTATTAAGGGACGTGTCCAGGGCGTACTCTATCGGGCAAGCACAAGGGACATTGCGGTAAAGCTCGGCCTGAAAGGATGGGTAAGAAATATGCCTGACGGCTCTGTTGAGGCTCTCTTCGAAGGTCATGAAAAGGATCTTACTCAGGTTTTGCAGTGGTGCCGGAATGGCCCTTCGGGCGCCTATGTCTCAAAAATTGAAGAAAAATGGGATGAATATACCGGTGAATTTGACCGCTTTGATATAAGATACGGCTACTGAAAGTTCTACATTATCTGCCCAAGCTTGTTTTCCCAAATATTGACAATGTCCGCAATTCATGTAAATAATACACGATGCCAGCCAAAACGGTCACAAAGTATAGTACGGAGCATATAATTGAGAAAAAGAGCGCCCTCTCTTTCTCAACCATGAAAGGGGCGGAAATATATGAGCTTCTTTATATTGCCAACAAGTTGAGGATAGAGCACAAAGGCAGCAAGGTTGATTTATGTTCAATTATAAATGCCAAATCAGGGGCGTGCCCTGAAGACTGCTCGTTCTGCGCGCAGTCCGCTCACAGCAGGACAGCCGCAAAGGTTTATCCGCTGCTTGAGAAAAAAGAGATACTTAAGGCCGCGCTCTCAGCCAAAGAAAATAGAGCCAGGCGTTTCTGCATTGTAACGAGCGGCAAAAAAACATCTGCAAGCGAACTTGATAAAATATGCGATCTTATTTCAGATATAAGCCTCATGGGTCTGTTACCATGTGCTACACTCGGCATGCTTGATGAATATCAGTTAAGCCGGTTAAGAGACGCGGGACTTCACAGATATCATCATAACCTTGAGACTTCTGAAGCCTTCTTTAAAGAGATATGCACTACGCATACATATAAAGACAAATTAAGGACCATTAACTGCGCCAAATCTCTTGGTCTTTCAGTATGCAGCGGGGGTATATTCGGACTTGGAGAGTCATGGGAGGACCGTATTGATATGGCTTTTGCAATCAGGGATACAGGCGCTGACTCTGTGCCGATAAACTTCTTATCGCCGATAGCCGGAACACCTATGGGAAACAGCCAAACGCTCTCTCCTATGGAGGCGCTGAAAATAGTAGCGATCTACAGGATTATAATGCCTGACCGTGAAATCAGGATATGCGGAGGACGGCGTTCAACTTTAAGAGGGCTTACCTCTCATCTTTTTTTGGCCGGAGCCGATGGACTTCTGATCGGCAATTACCTGACTACATCAGGAGGAGATCCTGCGGAAGATATACAGATGATCAAAGATATGGGACTTGAATTGTAATGCCTAAACTAACTTTCTACAGCGTCAGGATGAGGGCGTCCAGAGGCAGCATGCATATATCTGGCGCCGAAGGCATATATGATAAGGATGATGTTGTAACTATAGTTCAGGAATATACAAAAAGGACTTTTTTGCATGAAAAGGGGAGAGCTGAGGAGATAAGGATTATTGTTGAAGAGCTTAAAGAGAAACCCGTCAGAATCCATTCTCTGCCGCTTTACACTCTAAACACAAGAAATGCCGAAGCAGCAAAAAGGGCATCCTCTAAAATACTCTCGTCAGTAGGCATTACCGAGAGGGCCATAGAGGAGGCGTTTAAATGTCTCACCCTTGGGATTACCATGAGAGGTGCTATGCTGCTGGATATTGAAGGTGTAAGACTGGAGCCGGACCTTTTAAGAGGTGTCAGGGTTACGCGAATGGGCATAACAAAAGAGGCTTCAGCAGACCTCTCTATGAAATTAGGAAAACTCGGCATTAACAATAGTACAGTAAAAGAGGCGCTGATACTTGTAAGTAAGGTGCATCGCCATCCAATGATACTCGGCGAACTTTGCATCTCGGACAACCCTGGCTATACAACAGGATATGTAGCCACACGCGCTCACGGATATATAAGACTTCCGCGCATTAAAAAGAAAGGTATCCCATATGGCGGCAGGGCGTTTTTTATTACAGGCGGTGAAGTTAAAGGTCTTATAACGTATCTTCAGACAACACCCGTTCTGATCAACAAGATAGAACCATGTAGAGGTGTTGTAACCCTAAATGATATAATCGGATGATACCCCCCTCTGTCCTTAAATAAATTTTCCATACTGTTATAATCTGATGGTGAAAAAATTCCTGCTGCTGATCGCATTATTATTGTTTCCCTCTCTCTCTTCCGCTGATAACTACACGGTTTTCAGGGAGAATCAAGAGTCAATAGTTGTTGTTACAGCGTATAACAAAAAAGGCGAGCCGCTTACCGAAGGGACAGGATTTATCGCAAGCGCGGATGGCGCGGTGATTACAAACTATCATGTTATAGGTATTGCAAAGGATATAAAGATAAGGTCGGGTATCAAGGTTCTGGATGTTGAAGGAGTGATGTACGCAGACAAGGAAAACGATTTTGTGATACTCAGGGTAAAAGGGAAAGATCTGCATCCCGTAAAATTCGGAGATGCCGGGCAGATAAATTCAGGCGAGAAAGTTTATATCATAAGCAGCTCGAAAGATTCCGGGAATACTATTTCTAAAGGCACATTCAGGAGGATGAGGATAATCTCTCCAGGACGAAAGGTTGTCGAGATTACTGCTCCGGTTTCGCATGGAAGCAGCGGCAGCCCCTTATTTAACAAGAACGGTGAGGTTATCGGCATGACAACATTTCTCATAAAAAGAACAGAAAACCTCATCCTTGCAATGCCTGCGGATGTCATTAGAGACAAATTGAAGATCAGTGGGGCGGTTACCGCAATAGAGAGCATAATAAAAAATTACCGTAATACAGCAGAGTACTGGTTTTATCTCGGCTATTATCTCTCCGAGGTTGGAGCGCATAAAGATGCAATAGATGTGTTCACAGAGGCGATAAGTCGGAAGCCCGGTTTTGCGGATGCCCGCTATTATCGAGGCGTAGCATATGAAAATAGGGGTAAGTATAAAGAGGCTGCAAGGGATTACAGGGAGGCGATAAAATTAAACGCTGATTTTGCAGACGCTCACTTCAGTCTCGGAATTACCTATGGAAAACTCGCCATGTATAAAGAGGCTGTGGAAGTATTGAAGCAGGCTGTAAGGCTTGAACCTGATTTTGCGGATGCGTATTACAATTTAGGCGTTGCCTATGGGAAGCTCGGCATGTACAAAGAGGGGATCGAGGCAGGCAAACAGGCTGTTATGCTTAAACCTGATTTTGCGGACGCACACTACAACCTCGGAATCGCCTATGAAAAATCAGCTTCCTACCGCGAAGCAGCCTCGGCCTTTCAAAAGGTTTTAAAATACAGGCCCGATTACGCTGAAGCGCATTACAATCTCGGCATTGTCTATTTATTCCTGAACGATAAAGGCGCAGCCCTCGAAAAATATAAGACGCTGAAGACCATTAATACCAAGCTGGCAGATAAGTTATTCAGCTTGATCAAAAAAGTCGGTTAAATCCCTGGTAATGACCGTAAGTTATCTCCCCTCCCTTGAGGGGAGGGGATTAAGGGAAGTGTGAAAAGTCTTGTTAAATTACCCCTCACTCTAACCCTCTCCCTCAAGGGGAAAGGGGAAACTGTAGTAAGATTACAAGAAATATCAGCATTTATGGCTAAAGCACAGCGTAATTCTTTATAATTACTCATGGATTTGAAACTCCGGATAATATACCCTATTGTTGCCATAATTGGGGTCATATCCTTTGGAACAATCGGCTACTCAGTGATAGAGGGATGGAACTTTTTCGATTCGCTGTATATGACGATTATCACTCTGACTACCGTAGGATATGGAGAAGTGCATGCTTTGACCAATACAGGCAGAGCATTTACAATTCTCCTGATACTCTCAGGTGTCGGAGCCATGTTCTATGCGCTGGGCGTTGCGGCACGGGTAATTTTCGAGGGAGAAATAAGAGAAATCTTAGGGAGGAAAAAATTGAATAAGAAGATCGAGAAGATAGAAAATCATTACATTATCTGCGGTTACGGAAGAATGGGAAAGATAATATGCAAAGAGATGATGCAGAACAACGCTTCTTTTGTAGTTATTGAAAAGACCTCCGGAATACTTAACTCTGTTGACAAGGATATCCTTGTGCTTGAGGGAGATGCAACTCAGGATTCTGTTCTGAAAACTGCGGGAGTTGAGAGAGCGAGTGCTTTAATCTCGGTGCTTTCATCGGATGCTGAGAACCTTTATGTGGTGCTTTCCGCAAGGGGCCTTAACCCGAAACTCAAGATCGTGGCAAGAGCGAGCGAGGAAGGGGTTGAGGATAAGCTGGTTCGGGCGGGAGCTGATAATGTTATCTCGCCATACCATATCGGCGGAGTAAGGATAGCTCATACGGTCTTAAAGCCTGCTGTTGTTGATTTTATTGAATTTGCCACACGGAGCAGAAACATTGAGCTTCAGATAGAAGAGATCAAGGTCAAAGAAGGTTCTAATATTGTGGGGCGAGGGCTTGATGAGTGCGGAATAAGGAAGGATTTGGGAATAATAATCGTTGCAATAAAGAGAGCAGCAGGCGACATGGAGTTTAACCCGACCTCGGCAAGCGTCATAAAGCAGGGAGACACCCTTATTGCAATGGGAGAGACAAAGCAGCTTGAAGCGCTTGAGCATCTGGTGGGGGCGTAATAAGGTAAAGAAATCACTAAAAGCGTTTACAGTTTAGACCTTCCTTAAGAAGTAAAAATAGGCACGGACTTCAGGGAATCAATGAAATTGTTAATTATACAATGTAGCACGGCTTATCCCAAAAGTCTAACAGCGGGACTTTTCTCTTATCGTTGACACTTTTCTATGAGAGAAGATATACTTTAAATACCCTGGGGGAGGCATTAGCCTGAGAGTTCCCGATGTTTCGGGAAGACCCCGCGAACCTGAACCGGATAATGCCGGCGGAGGAAAGGGATGAAGAATCATTCACCGTATTCCTTTAGGTTCAATACCAAGGGATACGGTTTTTTATTTTTTAAAGAAAGTTGCAGAGAGACAAAGGCACTGAGGCTCAAAGTTTTTACTTTGTCCCTTTGCTACTCTGTGCCTTTGTGCCTCAATAATTATGAATAAACATATAAACACTGACCCTTCTTTCATCCGCGAGATACTTGCCAAGTCTCTTGAGCTTCGGGTGCTTGATATGACTGAGGTGTCAAGCCTTCTCGCACTTGAGGATAAGGCTTTATGGGATGAGGTCTTTGACACAGCCCGAAAGGTCAAAGAGAAAGTTTACAGAAAACGTATAGTTCTCTTTGCCCCGCTTTATCTTTCTAATGAGTGCTCCAATGACTGCCTCTACTGCGGATTCAGAAAGGGCAATAAAGACGCAGTAAGGAAAACCCTTAGCGTGGACGAGGCGGTTCAGGAAGCGAAACTGCTTGCGGGCAGAGGCTACAAGAGACTTCTGCTCGTAACGAGCGAGCACGCAAAACTTGCAGGCATTGATTATATCGGGCAGGTTGCAAATGCCATTTACAAAAATACGGACATCCGTATTCTTCACGCTAACACTGCGCCGATGAGCGTGGAAGATTTCAGGAAGCTGAAAAGCGCGGGCATCGGCGTGTATCAGTGTTTTCAGGAGACCTATCACATCCCCACATACAGGCACATGCACCCAATCGGCGCTAAATCGGATTACGCCTGGAGGCTCGGCGTCATAGACCGGGCGATTGAGGCTGGCTTTGAGGACGTGGGAATGGGCGTGCTGCTCGGCCTTTATGATTGGCGGTGGGAGGCTGCTGCATTGATCTCACACTGCCGCAGATTGATCAATAAATATGGCTTCGGGCCGCACACGCTCTCAGTGCCGAGGCTTCAACCTGCACAAGGGTCATGGATAAATTGGAAGCATAAAGTATCTGATAATGATCTGAAAAAGATAGTCGCTATCTACAGGCTTGCGCTTCCGTATGTCGGAGTTGTTGTCTCTACAAGAGAGCCGGCTCAATTGAGAGACGAACTGCTTTCAACCGGTGCATCACAGATATCTGCAGGTTCAAAGACAAGCCCCTCAGGCTATCTTCACGACGGCGATACGGAACAATTTGAGATAGGAGATGCGCGGAGTTTGGAGGAAGTTATAGATAAGATAGTCAGTCTCGGGCTTGTGCCGAGTCTTTGCACCGCATGTTACAGGGAAGGCAGAAGCGGCGGGAGATTCAGAGAGCTTGCGGAGAAAGAGGGCATTAAAAATTTTTGTCACGAGAATGCGATGTTGAGCCTGAAAGAATATCTTGAAGACTGCGCTTCAGGCGAAGTAAAGAAAAAATTAAAGAAGGTGCTTGATGAAGAGATAGCAAAAAGCTCAAACGGGCTGGCTGAGAAATTTAAGTTGATAGAATCGGGGGAAAGGGATATACATATTTAACCAGGGGTGTCCTTGAACCGAAAATACCCCTCTCCCTAACCCTCTCCCCCAAGGGGCGAGGGGACTCTTTCAATTCCCCTCCCTTGAGGGGAGGGGACTAAGGGGAGGGTGATATTTTTATGCTCCTTCTTAAGGAAGGATTCTGGATACCCAAACATAGGGCACAGGCAAGCCGGAATGACAGCTAAACAGAGATAATAAAAACTTTGCTCGGTAATTAATATGAAACTTAAAATAAACGGGACAGAATCAGAAATGCAGGACGGCTTCACGGTTTCAGGACTTCTTGAAACCCTGAAGATCGAACCTGCGCGGGTTGCCGTTGAGGTGAATTTGCAGATCGTGAAGAAGTGCAATTTCAATGAACACGCTCTGAAAGACGGCGATGCGGTAGAGATAGTAAATTTTGTCGGAGGAGGATAGAAAAGACAGTTGAGAGTTTAGAGTTTGGAGTTAAAACAAAATATAAAAATCGGAGAACGTATGGAAGATAAACTGGTTATTAAAGGCATTGAATTCAAATCCCGTCTCTGGGTCGGGACCGGGAAGTATAAAGACTTTGAAGAGACAGCAAAGGCCATCGAGGCATCGGGCGCTGACGTTGTCACCGTTGCCGTAAGACGTACCAATATCTTTGACAATAAATCAGAGAATCTCTTTGATTACATAGACCCCAAAAAGTACAAGATACTTCCCAACACAGCAGGCTGCTATACAATGGAAGACGCATTGAGATATGCACGACTTGCGAGAGAGGCCGGGGTCTCTGACCTGATAAAGCTTGAGGTCATAGGTGATGAGAAGACGCTCTTCCCTGATGCATGCGCAACACTCAAGGCGACTGAGATACTTGCGAAAGAGGGGTTCATTGTCCTTCCATATACTAATGATGACCCTGTTATGGCATTGCGTCTTGTAGATGCTGGCGCTGCTGCTGTCATGCCGCTTGCCGCTCCGATAGGTTCGGGACTTGGAATACGAAATCCATACAACATAAAAATAATATTAGAACAGGCGAAAGTGCCTATTGTTGTTGACGCAGGTGTTGGCACTGCTTCTGATGTTGCGATAGCGATGGAGCTTGGATGTGATGCTGTGCTGCTGAATACCGCGATAGCAGGAGCGAAAGACCCTATTGCAATGGCAACAGCCATGAAGTATGGCGTAATGGCAGGACGCCTTTCATATAAGGCGGGCAGGATAGAGAGAAAGCTATATGCGACTGCAAGCAGTCCGATACAGGGAATGCTTTAAAAACAGTTAAAAATTAAGAGTGAAAAAGAGAAACATAGACTTCAATCTCTATTTAATTTCGGACAGAAAACTGATTGCTGATAGCTATTCGCTCATTGCTGCCGTCAGGCAGGCGTTGAAAGGCGGGGTGAAGGTGGTACAACTTAGAGAGAAAGATTTGGAGATGCGGGAGTTGTTGAAGCTGGCATACAGAATGAGAGAGTTGACTATGAAATATGAAGCGAGACTTTTCATCAATGACAGACTTGACATTGCGCTCGCAGTCGGAGCAGATGGAGTTCATCTTACACAGAACAGTATTCCAGCATATGCAGTGAGAAAGGTTGTGAAGAAGAGATTGATGATTGGAGTTTCAACTCATTCTTTGAAAGAGGCAAAAGAGGCTGAGCAGGGCGGGGCTGATTTCGTAACATTCGGGCCTCTTTACAAAACTTCTTCAAAATTAAAGTACGGCACGCCTCTTGGATTAAGCAGGCTGAAGAATGTTTGCAAGGAGATGAGTATACCTGTCTTAGCGCTTGGCGGTGTAAAGTCTGAAAATATAGATGAAGTGAAGAAGTCCGGCGCATACGGGGCGGCCATGATATCCGAGATATTATGTGCCGATGATATAAAAGAAAAGACAAGAGAACTAATAAATATTTTAGGAGAGTGAAATGGCCGGAGATATAAAAGAAACAAGGATAGATATCGCAAAGAAGGGCATCATCACTGAAGAGGTGAAGCAGGTTGCGCTTGATGAGGGCATTGAGCCTGAGAAATTATCACAGGATATTGCGTCAGGATTTACAGTCATCTCTCGGAATGCTTTCCACGACATTAAGCCTCTCGGCATCGGCAGAGGGTTAAGGACAAAGATAAACGCGAACATCGGCACGTCAAAGGACAAGATCTCTCTTGATGATGAGATGGAAAAGCTCGACGTGCTTGTGAAATACGGCGCTGATGCTGTTATGGATCTCTCTACCGGAGGCCCGATAAGGGACATCAGAAAGCTGCTCCTCAGAAAATCTCCTGTTGCGGTCGGGACAGTTCCGATTTACGAAGCGGTTGCAAAGGCCGCTGAAGAGAGAGGCTCGATCTCAAAAATGAGCGCTGACGACCTTTTCACAGTCATAGAAGAACATGCTGAACAGGGTGTGGATTTTGTAACGGTCCACAGCGGATTTACGAGAAGGACTATAGAGACACTGCGTAACGAGGGCAGGATACTTGATATTGTCAGCAGAGGCGGTGCGTTTCTTGTTGAGTGGATGATATACAACGACAGGGAAAATCCGCTTTATGAGGATTATGACAGGCTTCTTGAGATTTCAAGAAAGTATGACCTCACATTGAGTCTCGGCGATAGCGCGCGTCCCGGATGCATCGCAGACGCAACTGACAGAACGCAGATAGATGAACTGCTGACACTCGGCGGGTTACAGGAGAGGGCTGTTAAGGCAGGCGTGCAGGTGATTATCGAGGGCCCCGGTCACGTACCGATCAATCAGGTTGAGCTGAACATCAAAATGCAGAAGGAGATCTGCAAAGGCGCGCCGTTCTATGTGCTCGGCCCTCTTGTGACTGATATTGCAATGGGCTATGATCATATCGCCGCTGCCATAGGCGGAGCTATCGCCGGAGCGGCGGGAGCGGATTTCCTTTGCTACGTTACGCCTGCCGAACATATCAGACTTCCGAATATTGAAGACGTGAAAGAAGGCGTCATCGCATCAAAGATAGCGGCTCATGCAGCAGATATTGCAAAGGGCGTCAAAGGCGCGATAGACCTCGACATTGAAATGGCAAAGAGGAGAAAAGCGCTCGACTGGAACGGTCAGATAGCTTTGTCATTGAATCCGGACAAAGTGAGACAGTGGCGCGCCGAAGTCCCGCCGACCGAGTCTCATGTATGCAGCATGTGCGGAGATTTCTGCGCTATAAAAACAGTTGAAGAGGCATTGAAGAAGAGATGACAGCCGTCAGGCAATTTCAAATATGGCCTAACATCTTCCGCAGTTCCATTATCATATGAAATTTGCCGAACTCATCTTTCTGCACTGATTTATAAAAATCACAGATCTGGCAGTTCTTCTCCTTCTCTGCGTAAGTGCCCTGCACCTTTCCGCCGCACATGGTTCCTGCAATTGCCCAGCAGGCCCTGCCCCCGTTAGTACCGTCGTGAATACCATTAAGTTTTTTTTCTTCACACGCCGGACATACCCCAAATTCAATCACATGTGCGCCGGTCACTTCTCTCCCGCATTTCTTAAACTCCCAACAATTTAATTTCATTAGACAAGACCTCCGTTATTAGTAAGGAAAAAGTGTGCATTGTTAAGATACAGAATTTAGATAATAGAATCAAGTAGGAATTAGTCCGATATTCTTATAAGTCTCAGTCCTACATTTAAGGATTCATTTTTATTCATCCTAACTTTGCTCTGATGCTCCAATATTTCCAATAAGGAACTGCCTCGATCACAAGGCTTTGTTTACCTGTTCACTGTCTTCTATCCCTTCAAGCGATAATTTAATATTGCCGGAAGCAAGGGCGGTTTTAATATTCTTGCTAACTGCTGAGGCCTCATCCACTGCACAAAAAAGCTATGAATGTGGCCGTTACAAGCATCAACTTAATGGTTCAGAAGGCTCTTTTTCTGGGTGCGGTTTTTCTCTTAGATTTCATCCACTTTAAAAATCAAGGCAATAGATGATACACTTAGTGAAATAAATGATTATTCGATTATTTATTTTTATAACGCTCCTGATTATATCTGAACCAAGTGAAAACAGTACAATGAGTGAGTATACTAATATTCTTACTGATAATATCGGGGAAGATCAGGAGAAACTTCCGGAAGAGGAGAAGCCACAGATAGATGAGCTTACACAATGAAAAATTCCTTAATGCGAGGTTCTCATTTGTTGGGAAATAATAGGGATGACTCATACAGATAAAACGACCACTTCAAACTGGACTATTCTTTTTATATGCTGGCTGATAGCCAGTATCTCTACACTGGGAAGCCTGTTTTTTAGCGAAATAATAAAATTTGCTCCCTGTGTTTTATGCTGGTATCAAAGAATTTGTTTGTTTCCCTTAGTCTTAATTTTATCAACGGCACTCTTCTCATTTGATAAAAGCGTTGTTAAGTTTGCCCTTCCTTTAGCTTTGGCAGGATGGCTTATCGCTTTTTATCACAATCTTCTTTACACGGGGATAATTCCGGAAAGCGTACAACCCTGCAGCAAGGGCGTTTCATGCACGGAGGACTACATCAACTTGTTCGGTATTTTCACAATTCCTATGCTGTCGTTAATGGCATTTTCAGCCATAGCAGTATTATTATTTATATTAAAAAGGAGACTTTCTAAATGAAAAAGCAAAAAATAAAGAAAAAAGAGAAACCAAAGAAGAAACAAAACATAGTTTTAATTTCAGCTGTTTGCCTGATAATTTTTTTTGTGCTTGGCGGTTATTTATATAAAAGCCAGCAGGCCAAGAAGCTCGACTTTATGGCGAGAGAAAATGCTTCAACCTTTGTCAGAGATTATTCACTGACACACGGCAGTGATGACGCAAAAGTTTATATCGTAGAATTTTTTGACCCCGCGTGCGAAACCTGCAGAGATTTTTATCCTCTCGTAAAAAACTTAATGGCTGCCCACCAGGGCAAAACAAAACTTGTTGTAAGGTATGCCCCGTTTCATGAAGGCTCAGATTATTTTGTAAAGATACTTGAAGCGGCAAGAAAACAGGGAAAGTATTGGGAAACTCTGGAGGTTATGTATAAATACCAGCATTACTGGGCAAGCCATCATCGTCCCCAGCCTGAATTAATATGGCAATTTCTTCCTGAGGCAGGACTAAATGTTGAACAGATCAGAAATGATATGAATGATCCTGAAATCGCTAAGCATATTGAGCAGGACCTTGCGGATGCCAAGACTCTCAATGTCAGGCAGACACCTGAATTTTTTGTAAACGGGAGGCCGCTTCCAAGCTTTGGCGCCAACCAATTAAAAGAATTAGTGGAAAGTGAAGTTCAGGCAAATTATTAAATGGAAAGCGAGTGTATTCCCCGTGGTCTCTGCCATGGGTCTAACGAGCGAATGTAATAATTAAGAGTCATTGCATTAGATTCCCTGTGGTCTTGCCACAGGGAAGATCAATTTAAGTTAAAGGAGAAACAGATGGAATTACCGGAATATGTTACGGCCGCTGAGGTAAGGAGGGTATGTAAGGAGTTGGGTTTCAGGGACTGGTCTAAAATAAAAAAGCCGACTGTATCAAAAGCTGAAGCATCCAGGATCCTTAAGATCGTGAATACAAAGAAGATGAGGGTCCCTCTTGAAGATTTTATGCAGGGGCTGGAAGTTGAGCTTGAGCATGGAACAATGTATGAAGAGGCAAATGTGACCAACAATCATCCGATCCTGACAGGCAAGATAGTTATTGCACATCTTAATGAGACAATGGATTACTACAAACGGCTCGATGTTGCTGAAATCGAGGGGGACCTGCTAAAAGCAGTGATTTCAAAAAACATGGCAAAAACAGAGTCAAAATATAAAAAACTTATAAAAGCGCAGAATGCCTTAAATAAGGCGGTCAGTGATCAGTTGAAATAAGGGCGTATACCTTCTCATAAACCTCAAGGGTCTTTTGCCCGAAAAGAACAAAGCGCACCAATTCAATATCCGTATGCTCTTTTAGATATTCGACCGCTGTCTTTAGCGCAATCTCTGCGGCATCGGAAAGCGGATACCTGTATGCGCCTGTGCTTATTGAAGGGAACGCGATACTCTTTATGCCTTTTGATGATGCGAGTTTCAGACAGTTCCGGTAAGCATTATCAAGTAGTTTAGGCTCATTGTGAAGTCCATCTCTGTATATTGGGCCAACCGTATGAATAACGTATTTGGCTTTAAGATTCCCGCCTGTTGTAATTACCGCCTCGCCAGTCTCGCAGCCGCCTATCTTTATACATTCTTCAAGTATCTTGGGCCCCCCAGCCCTATGGATTGCCCCGTCAACACCGCCTCCGCCGAGGAGACTTTTATTCGCGGCATTTACTATCGCATCCGTACTCTGCTTTGTTATATCTCCTTCAACCAATGATAATATGCCTTTGTTTATTTTGATTTCCATTATCTGTAAGCTCCTGCTCTTTCTTCCTTCGGCTGTAACGCCTCCCTCAAAGCCGCTTGCAGCAGCATATTAGTTTACTCTTTGCTCTGCCGGATGCTTTTTCGCGCAACTGCTTGTAATTTTCTCAGAATCCTTATAAGGAAGTGAGGGCAAAGCGGATTCCCTATCTCTTTTTAAACAATTTATCTAGGCTCTCGCTTATACTGATTTCTGTGCTGACGGTTTTGGGCTTTTTGCTTGCAATAGGTTCGTCCAATATTAGTTCCATTTGCATATCCTCTTTTTTAGATTTTTTTGTTTTCTTAGCTGCCTTTGAAGTATCAAACGCTTCCTTCAATAGGGATTCATCTAACTCCACGAATTCCTTTTTATCTTGCCAGCTTCTCCATTCTTCTAATACAAGGCGAAGTCTTGGTTCAAGCCAGTTGCTTATCTCACCTGCTGTTGATTCGGGCTTGGATATGTTGGCTAAGAAGACAGGATATTCGAGCTTTATTTTATCAATCTCAATGCCTTCTCCATCTTTGACGGCCCTGATTTTCTCGGCATAAAGAATTGACATTTTCTGTGAAGAGCCTTGACTGCCTGTGTTGATTGTTTTAGTTGAAGTGCCTTTTTTGAAAACACCTCTTGGCAGACTAACAATCGCCAGAATTCGGCAGTATTTGGCAACATACTTCCTTAAGAATTCATCCTGAGAGTTAGAGAAGAAACCTTCTGGAAGAAACAGACAAAGTTTCCCGCCAACCTTACATGACCTTACAGCCTGCTGAACAGAAAAATTATATTCAGAAAATTTATCATCTCTGCCGTCCTGATTAATATCCCGTTCAAGATTTTTTAAAACATCTTCTAAATTGCCTCTTTCGTATTGATGACTTCCTGCAGGATTGCCGACAACCAAATCCCAGTCATCGCCTAAATAAAATAATCCATTAGTCTCTTTTACAGGTATTTGGGAAATTTCTTTCCCTGTTTTAGAAAAATATAATGCAAGATACGTTGTAGCGATTGTGAAAGGAAGGCTGTCAATATCAACGCCCAGCATATTTTCTAAAGGAATATTTTTTTTGGCTGCTGCCGACAGAAAACCGCCGCTCCCACACTCAAGGTCAAGAACCTTCCATTTGCTTTTTACCTCTCCAATCAGGTCAAACATGAAAGCAATGATGCACTGTTCAGTAAGATATTGATTAAATTCATTCCCCTGAAATGATCTTAAAATAAAACTTCTGAACTGCTCGGCAATATCAGGGCCTAATGAGTTTATTAAATCAAAACGTCTGTGAAGGTCTTTGATGTGCTCCTGCCTGAAAAGAGCTTTTTTAAGCTCAACAAAGGGTGACCGGGTGTCATAAGTGTGCCGGTTTTCGAGATAGTTTAGTATATGGCTTGAGACTTTTTTTATAACATCCGGCGTTATTCTGCCATCTTCTGAAACGTTATACACAGATACCAGTTCCGGGATGAAATCTCTTCTGAATAATTCGGCATCAAGAGGCTTAGCTTTGTATCCAGATGTAAGACCATATTCTGTAAGCAATTCATCAAAGGGTAAGATTTCAACCTGTTCGGCAGTCTGTATTATCTGATCATCAACAATCTCGTAGCGATTTCTGTAAAACTTTATTTCCCTGCCAACTGTGGTGGCAACATATAAAGGCGCTCTGCCTGATGCAGCATATTTTTTATATTTTACCGGGAAGTTTTTGAGGTAATTCTGTGCCTGGGAAAGAGCAGTTTCGTGTGTCTTATGTTCTCTCTTTGCTTCAACAAGCAATACCGGTTCGTCATTATGATAATACACTATGTCCATTGCGCCGGCTTTACCACCGCCCGGACGATATATCGGTACATCCTTAATTCTGACTCTTTCATGATCTCCTGTACCCGGATAACCAAGTTTGGATAATAAGGGAATAATGTCATGAACTATATAGGAATCTTCAGAGCGATTCGGCATTAAATAATATCCTCCTGCTCACCCCTAATTACTGTCTCAGTCTTAGCAATCAAGTCCTTCAACATTGCCTCTGCAATTTCGATGTTTTTTTTGTACCCTGTATCACTGCCTTTAGCCTTGGCTTCCATAGCTTTATCATGATGAGAAGCCATTTTTTTGTATTCTATTTCGATGTGTTTTTGAACTTTATTTGGGATTAATACTATCTTTATTTCCGCAATTTCTGGTGTACTTATTTTTGCTGATTGGATTCCGTGATAGATTTTTTCAATTTGAGCCTGTCCAAATAGAGATAAAAGAAAAATATATAAATAATAATTATTGATTTTAGGTTCTCGAATAATAAATAAGTCTCCAACACATGATTTTTTTGAAACTTTATCAACGAACCCAACACGACCAATGGCACCGATGCCTGAACCTGCGAAAAGAATGTCACCAACTTGAAGCTGTGACCGTATCAAGCGTTGAAATGCATTATCAGAACAATAATTAATATTTGCATAATTTAACCCTGTAAATAATAAATCCTTTAATGTTCTATATTCGCACGAGTACTTTTTACCTATATATTCACCTTTACTTGCTCGAACATGGTCAGGGGCAATAATGGGAATCGAAAGCAATTCTCTAAGGGGGTCAATTTTATAAGTTTTGCTTATCTGCGAAAGTACTTGATCATATTTTGGCTCCCAATAACCTGGATCCCATCTACTCGATGGTTTCTCCTCCATCATTTCTTTAAGAGTCTTATCAACTCTTACCATAATAAAATCATTTTCATAAACTGTCTTCGATGTGTTTAAGTTTTGACTCATAATAAAACTCCTCATATTGTTCTGATATTATTTTCAGTCCTTTTTCTTCCATCTTGTTCAGAGACGCAAGGAAAACAGGATAGTTAAGATTTTCCATTTTCTTCTTTTTCAGAAACAGAATGCTTGTCTTTGCTGATGTGCCCACGTGCTTGAAGGCGTCTCGTGGAAGGGAAACTATTGCCTCAACTTTTGTGTTATCAGCAATAAACTCTCTCACATATTGCATATTGGAATTTGCCAATATGCCATCAGGGATTATTACTGCTATCCATCCTCCGTCTTTGCATAACTGAATAAACCTTTCTATAAACAAAACCTCTATCGGCATAGACTCCGCTTCTTTTGGATTTACGATTGAATAAGAAGAAGAAGGCTCAGAAACAAGGGCATCAAACAACCCATTCACAGGCTTATTTCCATTATTCCCATTATTTCTTTTTTTGTTTTTATAATTGAATATCCGAAAAGTGCGCAGTGAATCTAATAGCCTCCGTCCTTCCGGAGTCGGATGATTTGAGAAATCCACGCCAATTCCGCCATAGGGAAAGTTTCCGGTTACAAGATTAAACTGTCCGTTCCTGATATCCTCTTTTTTGAGGTTTCCATAATACAGGCCTTTGTGTTGTTCCCACTCAATCGGCAGCAAACCGTTTTGATGAAAGAAGTGCGCTTTCAGTTTCGCCTCATCATTACCGAATGCCTCGAGAAGGTTGATACTTGGCCATCTATTAACAACTTCTTCATCTATATCCATCCCAAAAACCCAATCAGCCTTTGTGAATTTCCTTTCAATGGCTTTCTTTAAGAAGATCCCCTCACCGCAAGTTGGGTCAATAACTGATGGGTAATGCTTGGGTTTGTGCAACTCCCATCGTTTGGCATCCTTATCCTCTTTCTCTTTCCAGACAAGGAGTATGTCATAGATAAAATCCACAATTTCAGGCCTTGTGTAAAATATGCCTAAATCCTGTTTTCTCCTTTTTTCTATTACTGAGTTCATATAATTCTAAAATGTGTTATGGCTATCATTTTTTCTTCCGTTGCAATTTCAAATTTTATCTCAAGTTCTTCGAGGTCTTTCTGTTTTTTCGTAAAGGCCTCCTCCTTAAGCTTTATCTGTTCTATCCGCAACTTTTCAATATCAAGCCCCAGTTTCTGAATCTTCTTATGCAGGTCTCTTCGCTCGGCAAGGTCTGCTGAATTATCTCTCTTTCTGTTGAACTCGGATAATTCCTTTTCCAGTTTAGCAATTTTATCATCAACCTTTAATGAATAGTCCTGATAATAACGGTTTATCCGGTCTATTTCCCTGTCATAGAGCCGTTCATTTTTTTTCTGGTAAATCTCCAGGGACTGAGACTTCCAGTTGTTCCAGTATGATAAAAGTTCTTCTCTTGAAAATGGAAGCTCTGATATTGCGTCAAAACATGCATCTTTTGAAATATTAAGAGAAAGTACCTGATTTGCTGTCGGAAGATCAAGAGGCTTAAATTCCTTTTTCTCTTTAATAAATGAAAGTGGTGCAAGGATATCCTCTGTTTCTATTCCATTCACCTTAAGTTTAAAGAGAAACATGAATCCATCTTTGTTCAATAAAGACTCTAATTGCGATATTTTTTTATTGGCGCTGGAGTAATCAAAAACAATTGATGGTATCGGGTTTGTTTCAATAGATAAGGATTCATTTATTATTTTATTTAAGACAGGATGTTCTCTATGAGCGCGTGGAATTTTGCCTATCTCATCTTCTTTTAAATTACGAAAGGCCATCAGATGCTTATCGCCATTGCAGGATATTTCGTATACGCCATCATTGTCTGTCTTCTTTATTCCGTGGTCAAGGGCCAGATCGCATAATCTTACAAGATCATTGTCTAATTCAGACAAGGCATTCTCCATATCGAACTTTGTTCTTTTAAAAAGACCTTTAACGGACTCATCAAATTCCGTGAGATACGACCTAAGTTTTAATATGTTGTCAGATATCTTGCCCTGCAGGGATTCCTGGAGGGTGTCAAAAGCTGCATCTATCTCCTCCGGCGTTTTGCATGATTGGTATATCTCAAGTATTCTTCTTTCAAAATCAATTCCCGATTCGAGAGCGCCGAGAATTTCATCCGAAGACCCGAATAGTCCGTCAAACAGATTCAGCTTACTTTGAAGAAGCTCAAGAAGGCGTCTATCAGCCCTATTTCTTGTATTAAGAAAATTGGAAACAAGAACTTCATATCTTTGCCCGTAACGGTGACATCTTCCTATCCTCTGTTCAACTCTTTGCGGATTCCACGGCAAGTCGTAGTTGATAACTATATTGCAGAATTGCAAATTTAATCCCTCAGCGCCAGCCTCAGTTGTCAATAAGATCTGCGAACTCTTTTCAAAATTATGCACCAGAGCTTGCCTCATGTTTGCTGAGAAAGAACCGGACGACGCAAACTCAGGGAACTCCTTCCCCCACTTCTCATAAGACAACCTTGCATCCGATGAAGCATTCGAGCCGTTAAATAAAGTATAGGTTATATTATTGTCTTTTAAGATACCGGCTATGTATTCCTGCGTTCTTCTCGACTCTGTAAATATAACAGACTTCTGTGGCCAACCTTTTTCTCTTGCTAAATTGAACATTGATTTAAGCGCCCTAATCAGGGCATCGCCCTTGCTGTTCTTCTCGATTGATACCGCAAGATCGTAGTAGCTTTTCAATTCGGTTATTTCTTTCTGAATGTCTTCATTACTGAACTTTTCCCGATTAATTCTCGGCTTTTCTTTTTTTTGTATTTGTTCAGCCATGTCGAGTTCGGATTCTTCAAGCTCTTCCTCTATCCCTTCATCTTCCACTTCTTCTGAAGTAAATGCTGTGCTATCCTGATAAGTATCTTCTTTAGCTCTGAGACTTAATTCTTTTTCCAATGCTTCAATCAGCTTCTTCAGGGTTCCGGCTATCGCAAAGGAAGAACTTGCAAGTAGCTTTCTGTAAACAAGTATCATTAGGTTTCTCTGTGTTGTTTTGATCGCTGCAACTTCATCTCGCTGGAGGTACGAGGAAACCTTTTCGTAAAGCTCAACTTCTTCATCTGAAGGCGTGAAATCAAATGTCATTGACTTGCGGGCAGTAAAGCGTACATATTCAAGCACGTCTTTTCTAAGCGTTCTTGTTAAGATTCCTGAGATACTTGTTTGACTTTCGCTGTCTTCTCCTTTAATTAAGATTCTTAATTCTTTGAGTCTTCCACTGTTTGATTCGTTAATTTCTGAAAGAGGATCAACAAAACGTGTTTTAAAACTATATGGTGTACCAAGAAGCTTATCATCAATAAAACTGGCAATCCCATAAAGCTCCATCAAGTTGTTTTGCAGAGGTGTTGCTGTTAGTAATACCTTGGGTTTTCCAGAAATAATTCTTCTTATTTCATATGCCATCTTTGACGCATCCCGTCCTCTATATACTCTACGCATTCTGTGTGCTTCATCAATGAATACTGCATTCCACGGCTGTTTTTCAATTAACCCGGCACGCGCATAGGCAAATTGATACGAGACTATAAAAACCCCTTCATAGGTAAACGGGATTCTTTCCCCGTTATTAATTTTTTCTGTAAAAGAAGGACCGTCATAAACTTCTGAATTAAGCCCGAACTTATTTGAAAGCTCATCCTGCCACTGTTTTCTCAAAGATGCTGGTGTAATAATCAATATCCTTCTTTTTCCCTCAGACCAAAGCTGTGAAATAATAATGCCTGCTTCAATTGTTTTGCCAAGACCAACCTCATCAGCAAGTATTGCTCCCCGCTGAAGAGGACTATTAAAAGCATAGAGAGCCGCATAAATCTGGTAAGGATTTAATTCGATAGAGGCTTTTGCAAGAACAGAGGAAAGTCTTGACAGAGACCCAGCCATTTTTTGATGGGTTATTTTTTCAGCCAAGTATCGTTGAAGAAAAGCGTGGTTATTCATGAGATTTCAGCAATCCGCCAATGCGGATCACACCAGCCTGCTGTTTTCAAAGCAGGTCGGCATGTATCGGCTTCGTTTAATCCTGTCATATTTTTATTCGCTTATTATATGGCGTTGCAGAGCAAAAATTAAAGATTTACAAACTCACATATTCCTCTTGAATGTCAGTATCGCTATCACCATCATCACATTAGTGAAAATTATCAGAAATATCAGATCGCTGAGAATGACCCCAAGCCCGGCTCCTTTGAAGAGCACGGATTTTAAAGCATGCACGGCATAAGCCTCCGGGTTAATCTTTGCGAATGCCCTGAGCCAGCCCGGAAAACTCTCAATCGGATATATCGCGCCGCTTGGGAAGAAGAATATGACATTCAGAAACCCGCTGAATATGCCGACTATCCTCGGATGCCCTGCCCTTCCCAATATTACGAACATCAGGCTTAAGAGAGCTAATGTTGTAAGGACAATAATAATGAATATGGAGAAACCCTGCTCTATGCCGCTTGTTAAAGGTATGCCCGTGATTAACATGCTCGCTATGAATACAAAAACCGCAATGATTGTCGTTATGATCAGCCCGCTGATGACGAGGCCTGATACTATCTCTGTCTTTGATAAAGGTGAAAGCAGATAGCTCTCATCTATGCCGAGGAACCTGTCCATAACGAGATTGAATACACCGGCAGTCATCGTGCCTAAGAATATAGACATTATCACCACCCCTGGAACAAGCGTCTGGTAATAATCAACCATACTGTAAAGGTCTATCTCTCTGATATAGGAATCACCGGGTTTTTCCCTTATAGGGACATACTCCTCCCTTATACTGCCTGTCGCGCTTTTGACAAGCGCCCTTATATTCGCGGCGGATACTGTATCGGTATTGTCAAGAAAGAGTCCTGCCTCAGCTTGTTTCTTTAATTTGACCCTTTTAGTATAGTCAGGCGGGATTATAAGCGCGGCCTTGTATATGCCGTCTCTCACGCCGTCAACAGCGGCCTTCTGGTCGGTCAAGAAGATGAGCGAAAAAGTCTTTGCCCCGGCCTCTACTGCCCTGAGATTGTCAATCAACCTTCCTGAGTAGACGCCGGAATCGTTATCTACAACGGCAAATGGAAGGTCCTTGAGCTTTCCCTGAAATGAGTTGCCGAGAATGATGAGATAAACTATGGGCATCAGCAGGCTCATCATCACGACAACCGGATTGCGCCTGAACTTCTTAATATCCCTCTCTATTACTGCAAAGAGCTTTATCATCTTCCAAGTTTTTGGGGAATGCCGGCGCCGATAAAAAAGTTCACCTTCTTCGCCTCCTCCTCACGTATTGATTTGCCGGTATAATGGATAAAGACATCCTCCAGCGACAGTTCATGTATACTGACAGAGGTTACAACACCACCTGCCTCCTTGACCCTTTCAAGAAGGGCTGTAAGATTGAGTGCGCCGTTATCCACGTATACCCGTAATGTCTGGCCATCCGGCTTCACTTTATGTACAAATGAGATGCTGTTAATAGCATTCTGAATCTCCTCAAGTCTGGAATCATCGGATATTGTAAGAGATATTATGTCATTGCCCGGAAGCTGTGACTTCAGTACATTGGGTGAATCAAGCGCTATTATCTTCCCGTTATCAATAATAGCGACCCTGTCGCACAGCGCCTCTGCCTCCTCCATGTAGTGAGTGCTTAAGAATATGGCCATGGAGTCCTCCTTCCTGAACTTCTCAAGAAAATCCCAGACAACCCTTCTGCTCTGGGGATCAAGCCCTATGGTCGGCTCGTCAAGGAATAGTATGGACGGGGAGTGTACCAGCACCCTCGCTATCTCAAGCCTCCTGCGCATTCCGCCGGAGAAGGTCGCCACAAGGTCATTCTGTCTGGCTGTAAGTCCGACAAGGTCAAGAAGGTACTTTATCTTCTCCTTCCTCTCCCTGTTGGGTATGCTGTAAAAACGGCCGTACAGGTCCATATTTTCAAAGCCTGTGAGGTCTAAATCGCTGGTCATTGCCTGCGGTACAACGCCTATCCTCTCCCTGACTTTTTTAGGTTCTTCCGATACGTCGCAGCATGACACTACAGCCCTGCCGCTTGTAGGTTTAAGGAGCGTGGTCAGCATTCTGATGAGTGTGGTCTTTCCCGCGCCGTTAGGGCCGAGAAACCCGAAAAATTCATCGGAGGAAACATTGAAACTGACATTATCAACGGCAGTAAGATCGCCGAATTTTTTTGTCAGGCCTGAAACCTCTATGGCATTTGGTTTTTGCATGGTCTTAAAAAAGAGAAATGTGAAGGAGAACCAGGAACTGAAACCTCTTACTTGATCTTTTGTTTATCTGACGGTATCTCAACATTTACTGTCATTCCGGGCTTTAAAAATCTTTCCGTATCCGTAAAATATATCTTTAAATGAAATGTCTTAATATCCTGCGTGCCATGTTTTACGTCTCTCTGTGTTGCAAATTCCGCATACCTGCCTATTTCAGAGACCCTGCCCTCTATCTTCTTGTCAGGCTTTGCATCGGTAGTTATGACGGCGTTATCGCCTATATTTATCATCCCGATCAGAGATTCTTCAACATCTATCCTGACCCATAGATCTTCCATATCAACAATCGTGTAGATAGTGATTCCCGGGGATACAAATTCCCCCTTCTCCAGTGCCTTGAAGACAACTACTCCTGAGATGGGAGTTGTTATTATCGTGTCGTTTAATCTCGCCTTTTGCTGTGAAAACATCGCCTCTGCCTCTTTCAGTCTCGCCTTTGAGGAGGCAAGCTGGCTTACAGATGCCTTGTGAATTGCAGCGGCAGAATTTAAGTTTGCTTCAGACGAATCAAATTTCGCGCGGGGGACAAGACTCTCCTGAAAAAGACTTGTCATCCGTTCTTTATCAAGCTTTGCCTCAACAAGGCGCGCCTTGGCTGTCTCTATGTTAGCTTCAGAGGTTTTTATGTCGGCTATTGCTCTTTGAACAGATGCATCAGCCTGCTCAGTTGCTGCTTTCAAATCGTCACTATCAATAGATGCGGCAACGGAACCTGCCGTTATATTCTCTCCTTCACTACAGCACAATTCCGCGATCTTGCCTGGGATGTTTGACGTGATGTTTACTTCCGTCCCCTGCACAATGCCTGATTTGCGGATTGATTCTGAACCTTTATCTTTAAAATAAGCGGAGAAGATTATAAAGATGATTACGGCTGCGGCCACTGCCGATAAAATGATTACCATTTTTTTCATTGCATCGCCTTATCAGGAATTTCAAGAGAAAGTCTTCCCGTTTGTAATGATAACAGTTTTTTTAAACAAACGCCTTATGTTCTTTGATATTTATTTTATCATTTACCAGTTCAATAATTGTTATTTCAGGCGGAGAGAATAGACGTATCGGAGGCCCGGCGGTGCCTGCCCCTCCACTTACATTTATTGCCGAACCTTTTGAAAGTTTTTTGTAACTGCTGTGGGGATAGAAAAAGAGCCTTACAGCAAGATTTATGGGGAATATCTGTCCTTTGTGAGTATGTCCGGATAGCTGAAGATCGAAGAGTCCGAGCGCATCTTTCTCTACATCCGGCTTATGTTTTAAGAGCAATGTAAATAATCCAGAAGGCATCCTTGAGAGGATCTCTTTTTCTGATTCAGCAGCGATATTTTTTCTTCTTCCCTCGGCATCATCTATACCCGCAATATTTATCAGGCCACCTGCGGTAACGCCTCGGCCTCTGAATACTGTGAACCCGGCATCCTCAAGAAACTGTATTGAGTTCTTGATGCCTGAATAGAATTCATGATTCCCTATTACTGCGAATTTGCCCAGTCTTGCGTTGACCCCTTTAAGTTTTTCCGCAAAATGCCGGATATGTTTTGTCCCTCCATCAATTAGGTCCCCTGTTGAGACTATCAGATCAGGCTCTTCTGTGAGAATATTATCAATAATTTTATCAAGCATCTTCTCCCTTACCATAATGCCGAGGTGCACATCGGATATCTGAGCAATTGTGAGCCTGTCAACGTCTTCAGGAAGCTTTGATGTCTTTATGGTTAGCCGCTCAACACGCAAGTCGCCTGCAGCAAAATAGCCGTAGATATTAAGGCATATTGAAGTGGAAAGAGGGATAAAGAATGCGGATAATTGAGAGATCATAATCTTGCTGATGTCATTATGAAGAGCAAAGCCGGCAAGCCGTACGCCAAGATTGTAAAGATCAATCGGGATTGATACAAAGAAGAAGATTATGAGCAACCCCATCCATATAAATCCCGAAAACATTACAGCGTTTGCATAAGTTCTATTCTTGATGCCGGTATGTTCTGCTCTTAATATGAGTATGTAAGCAGACATGGGAGAAAGCGCCATAAAGACAAGAAATAAACTCAGGACTGCGCTTCCAGCAATGTCAAGAGGGAAGGCATTTCTAAATTTAAAGAAGAGGTATAAATGCGCTAACCAGTAAGCGCCGTGAAAAAATAAAAATATGATCATCTATTTATTTCTATATTCCCCCTTAATAAAGGGGGACAGGGGGTTGTTAAAGAAAGATTCTCGAAGCGAGTCTCTGCGAAGAGTCGCTCCGACCAGACAAGCCGAAATGACAATTCCGCCGCTCATATGGGCCATATGATTCATAGCAGTAAATGCCATTGTCAGTTACGATTATATTTATTCCTGTTCTTAAGGAGGAACTTATTAGTGTCAAAACCTTTCTTAAGCCGCCAGAAGAAGGAATAAGTTCCAAAGGTTGAAATATTATACAGTCTATCAAAAAGCATATGCTGCCCCCATCCAATCGTCAAGCCTGTAACCCAAGGGTTCCAGTCCGTCAGCCATGAGACAATGACCAGAAGAACAAGCCATTCCCATCCGTGCAGTATTAAGGTAAGTTTCTTGTACTTCTCTCCGTAAAAGAAATGGAAGAACTTTTTTATATCAAGATGGAGGCCATGTTCAAAAATATAATCTAACACATGGTCAAGGTCAATAAATACTCCTGAAACAAATGAAGCAATTGCCAGTCCCCACGATCTGAAGATTAGAAAGAGAATACCGGATATTGTTATAGAAGCAGCTACGTGATATTTGGGGGTCATATCGCCTGCTGTCTTATCTTATCCGAAAAGCGCATCTGCAAATTCCCCGGCATTAAAGTCCTGCAAATCATCAACTCCTTCGCCTACGCCTATAAGTTTAACAGGGATACCGAGTTCTTTATTTATTGCAAGGACGATCCCGCCTTTTGCGGAACCATCAAGTTTTGTCAAAGCTATGCCGGTTATACCAACCGCTTCATTAAATACTTTAGCCTGATTAATGGCATTCTGTCCTGAAGTGGCATCTACTACAAGCAGTATCTCATGAGGCGCGGAAGGCATCTCCTTGCTTATCACACGTTTTATCTTTTTGAGCTCCTCCATAAGGTTGCTTTTGGTGTGAAGCCTTCCCGCCGTATCTATTATTACAGCGTCAATGCCTTTGGCTTTTGCAGATACTATAGCATCAAAGGCAACAGCGGCAGGGTCTGCCCCGCTTCTATGTTTAACAATCTGGGCTCCAGCCCTCTCCGCCCATATCTCAAGCTGTTCAATGGCAGCAGCCCTGAATGTATCGCCTGCGGCAAGCGTTACGGTAAAGCCGTGATCAGTAAAGCGCCTTGCAAGCTTGCCTATGGTTGTAGTTTTTCCGACCCCGTTTACCCCGACTGTAAGAATCACATATGGTTTTTCGCCTGAGCAGATTATCCTGTGGCCTTCTTTAAGCATTCCTCTGATCTCTTCCTTCATCGCGGCTTCAAGCTGACCGGCATCTGAAATTTTGCCCTTCTTCACCCTTTCTCTCAATGCTCCGGTAATGGAAGATGCCGCCTGAGGGCCTACATCAGCCATTATCAGAAGTTCTTCAAGCTCTTCAAGCAGGGCTTCATTAACGGCTCTTCCCCGGAAAAGAGCCTCGGCTTTTTCTATAATAGCCTTTCTTGTTTTGGACAGTCCGTGCTTAAGTTTTTCAAAAAATCCCAAGTTCTTCTCCCTCTTAATAGGATGATTTTTCCAGAACCAGCTTAACACATTACAACGTCAAGAATTGCGTAATCAAGGCAGAATTCAATGGCAGATTATAAAAGGCAGGAGAGAACCCCTGCCTTTTATAAATGATATTAATGTTCAAAGTTTGCTGATAAGAACCAAGATCAGCAGACACCTTCCGCAGTATGAGGAAATCTTACCATTTTACGAACAGGATAAGCGCAGCAATAACAAAACCATAGATTGTAAGCGATTCCATCATTGCAAGACCGACGATAAGAGGTGTCATTATCTGTCCTGAAGCTCCCGGGTTCCTTGCAATGCCTTCAACAGCCTTGCCCGTGGCAATTCCCTGACCGAGACCTGCGCCGACTGCAGCAATGCCGACAGCTATTCCGGCGCCGATAACCGCCATGCTGTAGTAGCCGTACTGGGCATCTGTTATGGCAGCTCCCTCCTCAGCAGCAAGGGCAAAAGGAGCCAGCATACAAACGAATGAGAATGAGAGCAGAATTACTGATAGTGTTTTTTTCATCTTTCCTCCTTTCTTGAATACTGTTATTTATTTAGTGCGCCTCTTCAACCGCTCCGGCAAGATACAGTGAGGTCAGGAGAGTGAAAACAAGCGCCTGAACTACGCTTACAAGCACGCCGAGTGTCAGGATCGGTATCGGCACTATCCACGGCGCCAATGACGCAAGTATCAAAATCAGCATATGTTTCGCCATCATATTGCCGAACAACCTGACAGATAAAGTAAGCGGCCTTGCAATATGTCCGATAATCTCTATGCAGAACATAAGGATCATTAAAGGCAGCGCGACTATTGACCTTATCGGTCCGACAAAATGTTTCAGATAGCTAAACTTATGCACCTTTATCCCGTAAAAATGAGTTGCAAGAAATACCGGAAGAGCGAGAGCTGCCGTTGTATTCAGATTCGCTGTCGGTGCTTCAAATCCCGGTATCAGGCCGATAAAATTACAAACGAGAATATATGTAAAGAGCGTGGCGATAAGCGGAAAGAAATACCGGCCCATGTGCCCGATGGATGTTTCCGCAATGTTAAGCAGGAATTCGCAGATTACTTCTACAACATTCTGTGTGCCTGTAGGCACGATCTTCATGGATGACCTTACAATAAATGCCGTTGCAAGAATAATGGCCGTTGCAACCCATGAGAAGGCAACATAAGGAGGAATACCCAAAGCGATTAAATTGCTTATCCCGAATATTATTGGAACTTCCTTCATAAATAACCCCCCGCAAAAATTTGCTTATGGTAATCCAGCCTGTTCCATCAAGTCAAGATGCAAATTTAGAAATTTAAAAATCTTATAGCCATATGAAGATAACCCACATTCAAAAAAATAAAAGACCCGTCTTTAACAACGGGTCTTTTATTAATAATTAATCCGGCGGCTACCTACTTTCCCAGGGGCTCTCGCCCCAAGTATCATCGGCCATGGAGGACTTAACTTCCGTGTTCGGAATGGGAACGGGTATGACCCCTCCGGCAAAACCACCGAAAATCTTTTCGAAGTGAAATACCTTAACATTAAATGCAACAAAATTGCAAATTTAAATTATGGTGGAGGTGAACGGGATCGAACCGATGACCTCCTGGTTGCAAACCAGGCGCTCTCCCAGCTGAGCTACACCCCCTATTTCAATTCAGTTCCCGGATTTATAATTGCGCAGATATATAATAAATTAAATCTGTAAAATCTGCAATTATCATGGTGGGCCTAAGTGGACTCGAACCACTGACCTCACGCTTATCAGGCGTGCGCTCTAACCAACTGAGCTATAGGCCCGCAATGCCAAGAAATATAAATTCTGACACCTGAGATTCTAAACCACCGTAAAATTAAAAATCAAATATCAGGGTAACAATTTTAACATACCTCAATATTTTTATCTGGAAAAATTCTTGCAAGACCTGAAATCATCTTATCAATAAACTATTTGTTCTCACGCATGTCCCTTTGATATTCATATCTTATTCTGCCTTTTTCAATGCCTTTGCGCTTTGAAGAAAATCCCTCAAAAGATCCTTATCGCTCCTTCCGGAAAATCTTAATAACCTGTAATAATCAATAAACCTTTTTATCTCTTCCGTATCAAACCTTTCTACTTTAACTGCCTCTTTAAAAACATCATCAGTGGTTGAGGAAGGGGTTATCTTTCCGCCATATCGTGAGATCATTTTTCTCAGCCCTATATACTCTGCTGAAACGGCTGCATATTTTAAATGAACATATCCTTTTTTTCTGGTTTTATAGGCAATAAAAAGGATAAATATAACAATCACAACAAGAAAAATCCTGGCATAGGGAATCTCCGGTAATTTTATCTTTATCTTACTGAAACCAAGCAGATAATTGGCCGCCTTTTTCTGGTCATAAGAGGAGAAACCAACAACATATCTATTCCAGTTCAATCTCATCATATCAAGAAAAAGCAGCAGGGTGGATTTTCTGGAAATATCCGCCTGTGGCGTGGGGTCAAATGTTATCCATCTCCCATCTATAAATGTCTCAACCCATGAATGGGAATCGGATTGTCTTACTATATAGTAGTTGCCGATGTCATTTCTTTGGCTGCTCAGAAACCCTGTAACAAGCCTTGCCGGAATATTTATGGAGCGCAGCATTAGGACCATGGCGGTCGCAAAGTGTTCGCAGTATCCTTTTTTAGATTTTAAAAGAAAGTATTCAATCGCATTAGAGCCTTCCGGGGGGTTGCCGGCAGACAGTGAATATCTGTAATTGCTGACAAGATACTCTTTTATCTTTTCTGCCTTTTTAAGATTGCCGTCGCTCTTAGCGCTGATATCCTCAGCCATTTTCTTGACAGACGGAGTATCATCAGGAAATTGCAGATAAGAATCCATAGCTACGTTGTCATCATAATAACTGTCAATACTGTAGAGCTTATAAAAAAATCTCTTTGACGCCTTTTGCTTCATGTAAAAAGACCCGGCATTATCACTTCGCATAAAAAAACCCTGGGCTTCTATTTTATAGGGTCTTTTAAATGTGAAAATAACATCTGTATCAATTGGTTCAAGATAAATTTCCGCCTCATATTTCTTTGCTCCCGGAGGCACATCTACATTGAAATCATCAGCGGTCCTGAATATCTTTCTCGATTGCTTAAGTGTGTCGTACCATGCGACTGTGTCAAAATAATCAAAAGTCATACCTCTCAGATAATGGGGGCCTCTTACTTGAGGAGTTATGAGTATCCTCATTACAACCGTCTCATCAAGCTTTAACTCTTCAAACGAACCAAAATCAACCTTATCTGAAAACCCTGAAGTCTTGATTCCCTTGGAGAAACTCTGGCCCCATAAGCTGCTGCGAAATCTTGGGAGCGATACGAAAAAAGCAATTGTTAAGATTATAGTTACTATGGTAATGAATACGATAGGTTTTTGATAAAGCCTGAATGCCCCTTGCCCTTCTTTCACAAAGTGTCCGAATACAATAGAGATAACAAAAAAAATGACAAAAACTACAAATACTATCCCGAAATATATGGTATTTGTCAGTTCTGATGCCATCAATAATTGAAGCAGGGACATAAAAAAAACCTGAAGCGGATCCCATGGATCCTTGATATCAAATGATTTTATTGTCTGGAAGATAAGGGTCATCTGCGCAACTGAGATAAAGAGATCCCTGTTTATATAAAGGTTAATCAGGAAGATGATAAATGTTGTTGAAGTCAGGGTCCCAATTGCCCATTTTGGCAAAGAGGGGTATCTTCTTAACGTCCTGTAGTATCCCCAGAATAACCCTGTGCCGATAATGGAAAATACGGGGTCCATCTCGCCTGTGGACATGAGGCTGACGTTTCCGATCAGAGCTACTAACGCAGTGAATAAATTATATGTACCTGGCATCTATAATCCCTGAACATTGAGAAGCAATCCCGGAAAACACGAGATTCTCAGAAGACAAAATTAATATATTCATTCCTTCCTTTAATTCGTCTACAGTACATCCTGTAACTTTTAATGTTTGGATGCCCGCCAAAATATCCAGTATCTTGAACAAATGCATCTTACCCTTACCAAATGGAACAACCTTGCCGCAGGTTATAAGCCTGACATAGTAATCTCTCTCCACAAACACTGAGCAGAGGGAGGCGGTAATTGATACCGCCTTCTCAAAGACACTATCATGGACATCACTGCTGTTATCAAGAATTATGGTAGAAAGCAAGTTATCGCCCATTGAAAACTCCTTCACCATAGTCTTTTGTGTCCTTGCCGTTGCCTTCCAGTCAATATTTTTGCTTTCTTCGCCATATACATATTCCCTTGACAATAGAAAATCTCCCCCCGTGCTTATCCTCATTCCTTCTCTCTCTGAAGATTGCAAGGGAATATCCTTAAGAAGGGATGAAACATCTATGATCTCGGGATAGACTATCAACTCCTTGCCGTAATCCATGTCTTTATAGAGATTCATAAATACAAAGGGGAAGCCGGTCCTTAACTTAAGATGCTCCAAAAAATATCTGCCTCTTTTCATTGTTAAAACGTTATAAAAGTTCTCCGTCTTACGCCCTTTTTTTATTACAGGTATATATAACTGCCGGGATATATCGAGTGGAAAGACGATGGCGATAGAGTATGACGGGATTATCTTTTTATTGTGAAAAGCGATTTTTATCTCAAACGGGGTATTGGCATATAAAGGTTCTTCAAAATCGGCTGTACATTCGATCTTCCTCAGATTAATCGCTGCTATTACAAAAGAGATGACCAGGAGCGAGAGCATCATGGAGAAGATAAGATAGATAAGGTTATTGCCTGTATTGACAGAGGCAAATCCGATAAGGGCAACTGCTATGAGAAATCGTTTGCCTTCCTTTGTGAGACTGATTTTGTTCATTACAGCGGTATGCTTATCTCATCAACCATATCCCTGATTAACTTGTCAGCATCCGAAATATATGTCTTGCTTTTAAGCACTATCCTGTGTCCGAGCACCATAGGAGAGAGCTCTTTAACATCATCAGGCAGAACATAGTCCCTTCCATTTACATAGGCAAGAGACTGAGCCGCCCTCAATAGAAACTGTGCCCCTCTTGTGCTTACCCCAAGCCTGATATTGTCATGATTTCGTGTCCTGTTGACGATATTGAGTATGTAATCCATTATATCCCCATCCGTTTTTACTTTTCTAACTTCATCCTGCATATTAAGAATATCGGTTTTCTTAAGTACATATCCAAATCTATCAATATCATCAAAATCCATCATCTCCGAAAGCGCCAATTTCTCAAAATCATAAGAAGGATATCCTATCCTTATATGCATCATAAACCTGTCAAGCTGACTCTCCGGAAGCGGGAATGTGCCATGGTACTCTGCAGGATTCTGTGTCGCTATCACCATAAACGGCTCAAGGAGTATATATGTCTTACGATCTACTGAAATCCTTCTCTCATTCATAGCCTCGAGGAGCGCTGACTGTGTCTTAGGACTTGTCCTGTTAATCTCATCTACCAGAACAATATTTGCAAATAGCGGACCCTTCCTGAATTGAAACTCTCTCGTTTCAGGATTGTAGATATTCACCCCTATCATATCACTCGGAAGGAGATCGGACGTTGACTGGATCCTCTGAAAATCACAATCAATTGCCTTTGCAAGAGCAAAGGCAAGGGTGGTCTTGCCAACACCCGGGACATCCTCTATAAGAAGATGTCCCCTTGATAGAAGAGTAACAACTGCATATTTTATTGCTTCCTCCTTGCCTTTTATGGCCCTGCCGATGTAATCGCTCAGTTTTTTAATCAGTTCATTCATGGGTCGTTAATGGCCAGAGTTTAGCTTCAATTGCATTGAGTAGTTTATTTAAGGTCTCTTGCCTATAGGCCGAGAGTGAAATTGCGTCAAATCTGTTAGCGACAGAGTTAACTTCTTCTTTATCAACAAGGTCCTCTTTATTAAATACCATAAGCACAGGTTTTTCCAGGAGGCCTAATTCGGACAAGATATTTTCAACTGACTTTATATGCTGCTCAAATCTCGGATTTGATATGTCTACAAGGTGCAAAAGCAGATCAGCATCCTCAAGCTCTTCAAGCGTTGCCTTGAAAGCTGTAAAAAGGTCTTTGGGAAGGTCGCGGATAAACCCTACCGTATCAGTGATTATTACGTCTCTTTCTTTGGGGAACCTCAGACGTCTGCTTGCGGTATCGAGCGTTGCAAACATCTTGTCTTCAACAAAGGTGGCGCTCTTTGTCAGGTTGTTGAGCAGTGTTGATTTCCCGGCATTGGTATAACCAATGATGGATACTATCGGCAGTCCCTGTTCGACCCTGCGCGACTTTCTCTGCTGTCTTGCGAGGCTCAAAGATTCGAGCTGTTTTTCAAGCAGGGTTATCCTGTCCCTGACCCTTCTTCTGTCTACCTCAAGCTTCATCTCCCCTGGTCCCCTCCCGCCGATCCCACCCATCAGCCTGGACATGGCGGTGCCTTTTCCGGTGAGTCTTGGAAGCCTGTAACGCAGTTGGGCAAGCTCGACCTGGACTTTGCCGTCCCTGCTGTGAGCTCGCCTTGCAAATATGTCAAGGATAAGCTGTGAACGGTCAATGACCTTCAATTCTGTTATGTCGCTTATAGCGTTAGTTTGTGACGGGTTAAGGTCCTGATCAAAGATCAGCAGAGTTGCGCCCTTGTTCAGCGCGTTGATTACAAGCTCTTTTACTTTGCCTTCCCCAATAAGATATTTTGGATTTATCTGCTTTGCTCTCTGCAAAACTGTGTCCAGCACATTAATGTTGCTTGAACTTGCCAGTTCTTTCAGCTCCTCCATTGAATCTTCCTGATCATATTTAGACCCTGTTGACACACTGACAAGTATAGCCGCCTCCCTCCCGTCTTTAACATCAAATCCTGTTCTTCTCGACTGCATCTCTTCTTCAAGCAGCGAGACCATGACATCAAAGTCCTCCAGTGATGCATCAAGCCTCTGAAAGTTGACAGGAGCCTGTATTTCATAATTTTGTGAATCCGAGGCTGAAAGGCGCGCAATATAAATATTGGTAGGAGTATCGTCTTTGATGCCTATGGCGATTAGGGCGTCAAGCCTGAGAAGCGACAGGTCTGTGATATCATCCTGACTTAACTTCTCGTTCTTCAGGTGCGTGTGTATAAGCCTCAGCCCCCGGAGCGGCCTTCTTCCCAAAGGATAATCTGTCAGTTCGGGTATCAAAATTCCCTTTGCATCCCCAACTATTACATATGCTATGTCCCCATTGCGGTCTGCCAGAACGCCTATCTGCCTGCCTGTAGCAACAGAACATTCTGTTAAATACCATGCCATCTCGGAGGTGAGAAACTTTTCTCTTGGTATACGCCTTCTGTATATCCTCTCGACAGCCTTCAGGTCGCCCTTCTTAAGTCCTGATGTATTGCCGTAAGCAGACGGAATAAGCAGCTCCTTGATAAGGTTTTATTTTTAATTATAACAAATAGTAGAATGACAAAAACTCCTGCACTGCTGCCCCAGGTTCTGCACTTAATTGTTGAACCAGCGCTTTAATAAATTTTATATAAGAAGTCCATATAAGAAAGTCCATATAAGAAGTTATTGTTTTAAGCCCTTTTTTATTGTATTATTACAAATTACAATTTAGAGCAATTATGATTAAATATCTTTTTTTAAAGACAGCAAATCTAAGGCTAAATATTAAATGAAGACAATACTTGTTACAGGATGCGCGGGATTCATCGGGTGGAAGGTCTCTCAAGCACTGCTTGAGAAGAAGAACAGGGTAATAGGCGTTGACAATATGAACGACTATTATGACCCCAAGCTCAAGATTTGGAGGCTCGGCATATTAAAAAAATATCCGGACTTCACTTTTTATAAATGTGATATCGCTAATTACAAAAAACTGAAAGATATCTTTCAGGAAAATAATATAAGCGCTGTTATCAACCTTGCCGCAAGAGCAGGAGTTAGGGCATCAGTAGAAGACCCATGGGTATATCTTGACGCGAATACAAAGGGGACGCTGAATCTGCTTGAATGCTGTGTCCGGAACAAGGTGAAGAAGTTTGTCCTTGCGTCCACCTCAAGTCTTTATGCTTCCGAGAATATGCCGTTTGAAGAGACATCAAGGACGGACACCCCGCTTGCGCCGTACTCTGCAACCAAAAAAGGCGCGGAGGTCTTGTGCTATGCATATCACTACCTGTACAAAATTGATGTAAGCGTACTGCGTTACTTCACCGTATACGGGCCGGCAGGAAGACCGGATATGAGCATCTTCAAGTTCATCAAGAACATTGATGCAGGAAAGGCCATTCCTGTTTTTGGGGACGGCAACCAGACAAGGGACTTCACGTACATTGACGATATTGCAGATGGGACTATCCGCGCATTGAAGCCTGTGGGATATGAGATATTCAATCTGGGGGGCGACCACCCTGTAAAGCTTAATTATGTTATTGATCTTCTGGGAAAACACCTAGGGAAAAAGGTGAAGGTGAAGAGGCTCAAGATGCATATTGCCGATGTCAGAGCGACATGGGCGCATATCGAGAAGTCTAAAAAGGTACTTGGCTGGAAGCCAATAACTTCGCTTGAAGACGGCGTCAAAAAGACGGTTGACTGGTACTTTGAGAACAAGAAAATGCTTGATAAGCTTGTATGGAAGGCTTAGGAAGATAACCGGGCGATTAGCTCAGGGGGAGAGCGCTGCTCTCACACAGCAGAGGCCGCTGGTTCGAAACCAGCATCGCCCACCATCTACAATCAAGGGGTTATAATTTGACTTGTAACTAATAACAAGGAGAGGTAATCATGAGTAAAATTGTGCAAGTTGTTAATACGATGTTAAATAATCCAAGTAAAATTACAAATGTGCAAAAAAAACAGGATGTGATATTGTTTAATTATCTGCATGAACAATTATGGGGAATATTTAAACAGGACAATGACCACATAATTCTTTCTATTTACCCTCAAAAAGATTTGCCCATAACTGTAAAAGATTTAGTAAACATGGACGATCTTGATTGGAAATTGACACCTCCTATTTCTATTGCTTATTCTTCGGAAAGTTTAAAAGAAAGTGCAGCTCTTGAAAGCTTTACTGAATTGTATAAAGTTATAATTGAAAAATTGTATGGGATTGATGACATTTTTGATGAAATAATACAAGATGGTCAAACAATGTAATTATCTTTTAAAGGCTTTTGATATTTATTGATTCATTTCTTCATTTTAGAAGCAAGGGGTTAGCCATTCGTGGCAACCTCTTTTTTTATGGAATCGTGCGGTTGAGCGTTTTTTTATAATTTGTGTTGATTGTCTACTTGATTGCAGTTATACTTTTACAAAATATAGAAGAAGCATAAAAAAAACTGTTATGGTACAGAATAATTTATGGAAACAATTTTAGACGGTAGAGTCTATACCCATGATATAGATGAGTGGAAAATATCATGGAAGAGTCATGAAGAATATAGGCATTGGTGCGTACAAAAGCATCCTAGTAATTTTGACTATATACTCGTAATTATGCTCAATCCAGGAAGTTTAAGTCATGATGGTAGAAATTTAAAAAGAGATTCAACATTAAGAATTTTGAGAGAGGTATTTCAAGGGACTGGTTTTAATCCTTTTGTAATTAACTTGTTTGATTTGGCGACAACATCGCCTGAGATCCTTTTTAAATCATGGGACAAGAGAGATAGGGATACATTAGTTTATGAGCATCTAAATTTCAACATGTTTAAGGGGAAATTGTTCGCATATGGTAGTTATGAAACACGGCCAGGTGTAGGCAACGACATAAAGAAGCGAATTAGTAATTTAAGGAGTTATCTTTCTCATTTACCAGAGGTACAAATAAATAAAAACAAAGATGGTACGCCAAAGCATCCCATGTCTTGGCAACGTCAAAAATTAAAAGGTGATATTAAAAGCATAATATCGGAATTTAAAACGATATCTAACAACTTCTAAACTGAAAGGGGAAGACTATGGCTATCCATGAATCTACCGCAAAGGAAACGTTAGAATATAAAACCGATCCTGTTGTTTTAGCACAGGCGTGTCAGGACGTATTAAAAAAACTCGGTAAGGTCACTGACGTATCAAGAGAAACTGGAACGATTGCAGGGAAGATTAACGTTGGCTTACTTACAGACGCCGCCCAAGTCATCCTACGTATTGCGCATAAAGGAGATTATACGGAGCTAAGCGTTCAGACAAGCAGAGGAGAGGGACTCCTAACTGACAGCGGTGCTCAAAAGGCATTATCGCTTTTTTTAAGTGCAATGGACAAAGACAAACGGTTAACTGGGAAAGCATCCGGCGGATGGTGAGAATGGTGTCACGTCTTTAATCTGTAATCCCAAAATGAGAATGTTAAGGATGGGTAATTCGAGGGTCAAGTCGTGAAACATCAGATTTTCTTTTAAAACAAAAACCTACTAAGCCATTCTTTCTGAAAGCCTATAACTGTTTTTATCTCGGCAGTAAAAAAATCAACTCAACTTTTGAAATAGGACGGCGTGTAATAAGCCGGGGAAAGGAGCACTTTACCCGAAAGGGTTGATTACCTCAAGTCCCGAATAATCAAAATCTTTCGCATTCCGCGTAACCAGCCGCAATTCATGATGCAGCGCAGTCGCGGCAAGAAGACTGTCAATACTGGGGACTGGACGACCGACCTTTGCAAGCAGCCTGCCCCAACGGTCGGCCACGGCAATATCAACCGGAAGCACCCGCCCATCAAACCATGCCGGAAGCTCGTGCTCCAGCCAAAGGCGCAGCTTCTCACGCCGCTTTCCGTCAGTAAGCGCATCAATGCCCTTGCGGATTTCACCGAGTGTCAGAACGCTCACAAAGAGCGACTCACCGGACAGTTGTTCGAGCCATGAGATCACAGACTTATTCGGGTTGCGGCAGATTGTCTCGGATAAAATATTGGTATCAAGCAGATAACTCATGAGACCTCAGACTTGCGCGTGAGCGTTTGTTTGCGCTTCAGGTTAAGTTTCAGACCGTAAAGCGGCGAGCGGCGCATGAATGCTACGAAACTCCCCAGCGGATGTTTGAGCTGTTCGTACTCCTCTCTTGAAATCACAACGGCGGCAGATTGTCCGTGAACAGTGATATTCTGCGGGCCTTCCTTCGCCGCCTTTTTAATAACCTCACTCAGCCGGGCCTTTGCCTCCTGTAACTGCCATGTAGTCATAACAGCCTCCTTAGTTTAGTCAGTCTGGTCAGATTAGCTTAACACTTTCAGGATGGGTTTGCAAATGGTGATTGGCAAATTCATCATCATTGATACCCGCTCTCCCCAAGTACACCCATAACCCACAACAGGTTAACGCGGGCTGCGCGGTAGTCTCTCCATGCCTGCGAAAGATTTCCTCTTGCCTGCTGAAGTTTCAGTTCCGCGTCCTCTACTTCAAGCCTGATCTTAACTCCCAACTCATAACCCTTTTCAGAAAGAAATAGTAATTTTTCAGCCTGTGTCCCTGTTCCGGAGAGGGCATTAACTATCTCCTTTGACTCCTGTAAAGCGTTCATCGCCTCCCGCGCTTGCAGGGCAATGGAATCTGCAAGCTTACCTTCATCTATCCTGATGCTGCGAAGATCGCTTTCAGCCTGGGAAACTCTTCCCCTTGTCTTCATTCCGTCAAAGAACGGGAAAGAGAGAAATAACCCGGCGTTCCATGCTTTGCCGTCAAGGGACGTATCACTTGTCTCGAAATCTTTCCATCCGTATCCGCCCCTGAATTCAAGGCGTGGTTTATCTTCGGCATTTGCTATGGTAACGAGTTCTCCTGCAATGCTGGTACGGTAGTGAAGGTCTCTCACTTCAGGCCGCTGTTCAAGTGCGGTTTTATATATATTTTCGTAAGAGAGCACCTCCGGGGCATCCTCTGCTTTTAGACTGCCGGTGACATCGATACTGCCGTTCTCTAAGGCAAGCAGAAAACGAAGGCTGTCAAGCGCCTCACGTATCCGGTTCTCCGAACGGATGACCTCAGGTTTTGCATTTTGAACAGCCACCTCAGCAGCCAATATCTCATATTCCGTTGCGACTCCGGCAGTGTATTTACGGTGCGCTTCTTCAAGATGCCGTTCTTTCTGCTCAAGGTTCTGGCGTGCGATAGCATCCAGTTCCCTTGCGAGGAGCACATTGTAGAAGGCAATAGAGACGTCCCTGTATGCTGCCTGGCGGTACAGTCTTAACTGCTCTTCCGCGCTCTTGAGCCCCTCTTTCGCAGCCCTTATTGCAGCGCCTAATTTGCCCCAGGCAAAGAGTGTCTGGGTAACACCAACCTCACCGGAATACATCGTCTGCCTGTCAGTATAAATCCCTGTCTCGTCCTGACTGAGGAGAGCTGAGCCGTTCACACTAAACTGCGGTAATGCAGCAGATCTTTCTTCCACATATTTCCCCTGAACCCAGCGGACGTACTCTCTCGCCTTTTGAATATCACGGTTCTTGTCAGCAGCTATATCAAGAGCATCCTGCAAAGTCAAAACCTTCACATCCTCAGCCATTGCGAAAAGAGGCAGCAGAAGCGTGATCAATATTAATATGAATACACGGTAATATAATTTCTTCATGTTGTCACCACCTTTTTAAAGCTTAAGCGTTTCCGCAGCCAGACGCTGAAATCATCCAGCACCGTGTAGACTACCGGGACGACCAGAAGAGTCAGTACGGTAGAAGTGAGAAGCCCGCCGATCACGGCACGCGCCATAGGCGCGCGCATTTCTGAACCTGCGCCGAGGGCAAAGGCGAGCGGCATCATGCCGAAGACCATAGCGAGCGTTGTCATCAGAATAGGCCGGAGCCTTGTTCTTCCTGCAGTTACGACCGCTTCACTTCTCTCCATGCCGCGTCCCCGCAACACCTTTGTATAGTCCACAAGGAGAATGGCGTTCTTTGTGACCAGACCCATTAGCATGATCAACCCAATAAGCGACATTATATTTATCGTATCTCCTGTCAGGAAAAGCATCCCTGCCATTCCGACAATGGAAAGGGGCAGAGAAAGCATTATGGCCATCGGTTCAAGAAACGATTCGAACTGCGCAGCCAGTATGAGATAGACAAGGATGACCGCAAGGATAAGAGATTCTCCCATATATCCGAAAGATTCCGCCATGTCCTCTGCTTCTCCTGAAAAGACGAACTTATAGCCGGGCTCCATTTTGATCTTTTCAGCGGCCTTCTGCACCTTGCTTACTGCGGTCCCGATAGGCACGCCGTCGAGGTTGGCAGTTATGACTACCTCACGTGTGAGGGCCTGCCGGTTGATCTCCGAGGGCGAGTCGCTAACATTATACGAAGCGATGTTCGACAGGGCTATGAGGCCGGAAGGCTGGTTTTCCTTCTGTACAGTAAGCCTCAGGTTCTGCACCTGCGACGGGTCCTGGCGCAGATGCTCAGGCAGCCTGACCCGCACGTCAACTGAATCGCCGTCCTCGTCTTCATAGGTGGAGACTGCTTCACCGCCTACAAGCGCGCTCACTGTGCGGACGATGCGGTCGGTCATAATTCCGGCGCTTACAGCCTTTTCCCTGTCCACTGTAAGACGGTATTCAGGGATGTCATTCTCTAACGTCGCTTCAATGTCGACAATACCGGGGATCCCGAACATCTCAGTTTTCAGCTCGGCTGAATATTTTTTTAATAAAGCGATATCCTCTCCCCTAACATTGACCACGAGCGGTTTAATACTGCTTCCAACGCCGCCCGCCTCCTCAATGGAAATCTTAATTCCCGGAATACGCTGAAGCCTGTCGCGGACATCCCGCTGGATAGCATCCTGGTTCCTTTTTCTTTCAGAGCGTTCCTTGAGCTTCATGTAGGCCACTCCGCTCTGTACTGTTCCGCTGTCTCCTGCTCCGACCGTTGAATAAGTGTGAGCTATTTCAGGAATATCTTTGAGCGCTGCAAGTATTGCGTTTAGACGGCTGCGGCTCTCGTTAAGCGATGCGTCAGGAGCTGTCTTGAAACTCACCTGAAATTCACCCTTGTCAAAATTGGTCATGAAGGAGGATTCGAGCATGCCGAATATCATAATCCCGGCGATAAAGGCGGCCAACGCAGAGAAGAGAACTGTTTTCCTATGTCCCAAAGCCCAGCCTATCAGATGACGATAACGCTCAGCTATCATTTCAAAAAAATCATTGAAGCGGTCAAGCATGCGCGAGATGAATCCGCGTTTTCCTCCCCTGTGTATCGAGGGATCATGCCAGCGCGAAGAGAGCATGGGATCAAGAGTGAAGGATACAAAAAGAGATACAGCAACCGCAAAGGCCACAGTGATGCCGAATGAGAAGAAGAAACGCCCCACAATACCCTTCATATAAGCCACCGGCACAAATACCGCAAGAATAGACATGGTAGTGGCAAAGACTGCGAGCCCGATCTCGCTCGTGCCGTTGCGCGCTGCAGTAAAGTGGTCTTCCCCTCTTTCAAGATGCCGGACTATATTTTCACGGACAACGATTGCGTCATCTATCAGGAGGCCTATTGCAAGTGAGAGCGCCATGAGCGTCATTATATTCAGCGTCATGCCTAACGCATTCATAATAATGAATGATGATATTACAGATATAGGAAGCGTGAGCCCTGTGATGACTGTTGAGCGCCATGAGTTTATGAAGCAGAAGACTATAAGGATAGTTAGAATGCCGCCGATGATCATCGTCTCCTGCACGTCTCTGAGCGAGTCCCGCGTCATTGTTGATGCGTCGCGGACTACATCCAGTGTTACGCCTGAAGGGAGCTCAGGCTGAAGCTGTGCAACACGCTTTATAATCGCGTCAACAACCTCCACCATGTTCGCGCCGGACTGTTTCTGAATGTCGAGCGCCACTGCCGGAACACCGTTTACCAGCGCAAGGGAACGCTCCTCTTCAATGCCGTCTACAACATCAGCAACTTCTGAAAGCCTTATAGGCCTGCCGTCCCGTTCACCTATAACCATAGAGCGGAACTCTTCCACCCTGTCCGGCTTTCCTGAAATACGAAGCGGATACTCTGTGTTACCTTGGTTCAGCCTTCCCATCGGTGTATTCACGTTTTCCGACTTGAGCCCGTTTATTACTGTATCTACACCGATGCCGAGAGACTCTATACGGATCGGGTCTATAACAACATTAACTTCCCTCTTTGCCGAACCGACCAGATAAACCTTTCCGACCCCGGAAACGGTTTCAAGACGGCGCTTTATCTTCTTCTCAACCAAAAGCGTCAGATCGCGGCTTGAGAGTGACGAAGAACGGACCGCAAGCGAGATCACAGGCATGGCGTTGAAATCGAGTTTCTGTATTATCGGGTCTTCTATCCCCTGCGGCAGTTCGCCCCGAACAGCGTTTATCTTTGCGCGTGTCTCCTGAGCGACCTCGTTTATCTTCTCTTCAAGACGGAACTCCACCACAACAGTTGAGACACCTTCGCGGGAATATGAGATAACGCGCTTCACCCCGGCAATGGGATTTACCGCCTCCTCGATCTTTTTTGACAATTCCCTTTCAACACTTTCCGGAGATGCGCCGGGGAATTTTGTGACGATCGAGACAACCGGTATCTCTACATTGGGGTACATTTCAACGGAGAGCCTGCGGTATGAGAATATTCCCAATACAACGAGGGTCAGCATCATGACCGTTGCAAGTATGGGCCTTTTTATGGAAAGATCTGAAAGCAGCATCCTCTATTTCACCTGTCCGCCGGAGATAATGACCTTGTCTTTGTCCTTTAAATTAAAGCCGCCTCGTACAACCAGCAATTCTCCGGTATTGAGCCCTGAAACGATCTCAACCTGATCTCCTGCAACTGCTCCTGTAACCACTTCCCTGTAATGCGCCAGGTCATTTTCTACAATATACAAAGCAGCTTTCTTTTCCGCAATATTTAAACTGCTGAGGGCGGAACGGGGGACCTGGATAATATTTTTCCTGATCCCGGTCTGAATCCTGCCCTTTACGAAAAGTCCGCCCTTGAGCTCTCCTGATTCATTGGGAACTTCAGCGATCACCTTGACTGCCCTGTCCATTTCATCCACAGCGGGGTTTATGTACATTACCTTGCCTGAAAATGTCCTACCGGGAAGCGCGTCCACCGTAAACGTCAGAGGATTTCCGATTCTTATGGAAGCCATATCTACTGATGGGACTGTGACGGTAAGGTTGAATATCCTGTTATCAACGATCTTAAAGAGCACTTTGGCCGCTCCTGTGTCGCTGGCAAGATCGCCAACATTCACATCGCGCATGGAAACAACCCCGTCCATCGGCGAAAGAATAAGCCCTTTTGCAAGGCGCGCCTGATATTGATGAACTTCTCCCTCTGCCGCACTGATCTGGGCGCGCGCTGCTTCAACGCCTGCATTCGCGGCCTCTGTCTCTGATGCCGCATCGTCATAATTCTGCTGTGTGGCAAGGCCGTATTCTATGAGCTGCTGCATACGCGCCTTGTCACGCTCTGCGCGCTGGGCAGAAACCTGCGCCTGTAAAAGTCCGGCTTTTGCTGATTCAACCGCGGCCTCAGCCCTTTTTACCATCCCATCTGTCTCACTCACATCTATCCGGGCCAGCAGATCATTCTTCTTTACTCTCACCCACTCTGTAACACGAACCTCGCTTATGAGGCCGGGGATCTGTGACTTTATCTCTGCCTCTAATTTTGGGGTAAGGGAACCGACCACGTCCAAACCTTCGGTCAGTTCTGCCGCTGCAACCTTCATGGTTTCGACCGCAACCGGGGGAGGCCCTGCATTTTCGTCTTTTTTATTGTCAGCGTTTTTAGAAGAACAGCCAGACATCCATAGCGCAGTCAGCAATACAAAAAATAGTAGTATGTTCTTATTCATAGCGAACTCCATTCCAATCGTTGCAGACATGAAAGGCTATCGACCGCATGATATTTCCCCTCCCTTGAGGGGAGGGGATTAAGGGGAGGGTGAATTTTCTTATTGAATTACCCCTCTCCCTAACCCTCTCCCTCAAGGGGCGAGGGAATATCAACATTAAACTATCTTTAAGATATTTGATGATTAATAGCATAGTAAATTACCTTTTCCTTTTTGATTTTATAGAAGCAACACCGTCAAAGATTAAATCGAGCATGCCGGCCAGTCCTTTTTTGTCAATCATCGGAGAGCGGTGACAGAGCTGCTCCTCAAACACGAAGTTCAGCGCTCCTATCAACACCCATGTCAATGTATCGGCATTCACCGCCCTTAATTCGCCGCTTCTAATCCCGTCCTTAACAATTAACTCCGTAACCTCTTTTATCTTCAAATGGTAACTCTCAAAGTCAATAAAAGGCGCGCCCTGCGGAGGCCCGTAATAGATTGAATACATAAGCCTTGCCGCCTTGAGATTTTTGAGGAAGAGGAGGAATATGCGGTTATACATCTGCATCACGCGTTCACGGGAGCTTAATTCTTCATGCGCGGTCTCAACCAATATCTTCTCAAGAACTTTAAAAGGTTCCCTCATGAGTTCCATATATATGCCTTCTTTGTTCCCGAAATAGTAATATAGCATCGGTTTTGTCACCCTCGCGGCCTCAACGATCTCCCGTACTGAGGTTGAGGCATATCCTTTTTCTGTGAAGATATCAAGGGCAGCAATTAGAAGCCGTTCCCGAGCCGCGTGCTTTTCAGGTTTTGCAGAGCGTTTATTTCTAGTTATCATAAAAATTCTTTGCGCAATTAATTGTTTTACCTACCGGTAAGTATAATTTACCGCCTAATTTTTTGTCAAGATATTGACGGATAGGCGAATTGACTCACAATAAATGTTACCGTAGGGAGAAGATAAGACATATCGTTGACTCTTATCTGCATGTTACCGAAAAAACATGCAGATAAGAGGAGAGTATTATGACATCCGGTTCCTCATAACATATAAGAGATTGTACGGGTTCTGCCCCTTACCCGAGCCTGATATTAACTGGACGATCCCGAACAGTCGGGATGAACCATACTTGTGATTAGGACGGCATAAGGGTATCAAATTGTTTCCAGGTCGTGGAGAACAAGGGCGATTGATCCCTCCGCTGTCGTCAGGGATAAAGATTGTGAAAACAGTTCTCTTTCTCATGACTATTGAACCGCGATAAGTGTTTGGTGCAGATATTAATCTGACGCCGTTTTTGAAATCAAGTCAGAACTGACTGGCAGTCTTTAAAAAATATGGAAATGGAATTCTTTATTTCTTATTTCTGATTAGGTGTCATTTGTCTCTTGACATACAGGGGCCTTATAAGTGTTATACAACAGAATTGCTATAGATTTGATATTATATTTCCACATGGACAAATTCATCCTCGATAAAGACAACTCTGTTCTCGTCATCGTGGACATACAGGAGAAACTCGCTGTTGTCATGAAACAAAAAGAGAAGGTGGTCAATAACTGCCTTCATCTTATTGAAGCCGCAAAACTTTTAAACATCCCTGTCATTGTTACAGAACAGTATCCAAAGGGTCTTGGGCATACAATTAATGAAATTAAGGAAGCCCTCCCCTCATATGAACCGCTTGAGAAGGTTACGTTCGACTGCTGTAAAGGCAACGGCTTTCTTGAGAATGTAGCCTCTCTGAAGAGGAATCAGGTCATCCTCACTGGCATGGAGACGCATGTTTGCGTTTTGCAGACATGTTTAAGTTTGCTGAAAGAGAAATATCTCGTTCATCTTGTGAGCGATGCCATATGCTCAAGAAAGAAGGATGATTATCTGACAGGTATGGAATTGATGCGTGATGCCGGAGCTGTGATAACCTGCGCTGAGACAGTTTTGTTTCAACTCCTTGAAAAGGCCGGAACCCCTGAATTTAAAACGATTTCCAAAAGGATAAAATAACCCCGCGCCTCTTTCTACTTATACACCCCTTGTTTACTGTTACGGTAATTGATATGATTGAATTATGGCAGTTGTCACAAGGAAAGGAGGTGAGGACAGGATGAAGAAACCCTTTAGTAAAGAAGCGCTTCAGAAAGAGGCTGCCTTCTGGGAAAGTCTGAAGAAGACAGACAAGGAGAATCCTGGCAAGGTATGCCGCAAGTGAAAGGGCTGAAAGAGTTAATAGTTGCTGGTCCAGCAACTAAGGCAGACAGATATGGCGGAACCTTACAGCGTTATCATTAAAACTGAAAGGATTCTGCCATATCTGTTTTTTAATAATCATGCCCTGACCTGTTCTACATTTTATTATGTCTATCAATCATATCTTTGATTTCTTCATACAGTGGCATCTTACCGAAAGATGCAATCTCTCCTGTAAACATTGCTACCAGACAGATGGCAGAAGAAGTGAAATGTCTTTCCCTGAAGTGAAAGAGGCGCTTGATGAAATATCAGAGACGATAAACATATGGAAAGAGATCTACGGCATAGACTTTTCATCAAGCTTCAACATAACCGGAGGAGAGCCTTTGTTACGCGGCGACCTCTTTCAAATTCTCAATGAAATATCTGAACATAAATTTGATATGTTCCTGCTTACTAACGGTACTCTTATTGATAAAGAGGCGGCAGAACGGCTCGCGTCCGCCGGGATAAAAGGCGTCCAGGTAAGCATTGAAGGGCCTGAACAGGTGCATGACACAATAAGGGGCAAAGGCAGTTATGCGGCTTCTGTAAGAGGGGTTAAAAATCTGCTTGATACAGGTTTGAAAGTGACACTGAATGTTACGCTCTCAAAATTAAACGCGGATCATTTTATGGACATTCTCCGGTTGGCATCTGGCCTTGGTGTGCAGAGAGTCGGTTTTTCAAGACTCGTTCCTGCAGGCAGGGGAAAGGACATAGCCGAAAAGATGCTGGGTACGGAGTCTGTGGAAGAGCTTTATAAAAAAATATTTTTCATGGAATCCGGCGGACTTGAAATAGTCACGGGTGATCCTGTTGCTTCACAATCGATAGCGAAAATATATGAAAGAGATGACAGCGCCATACCTTCAGGTGGATGCGCGGCAGGCGTATCAGGTATCACCATTCTTTCTGACGGTACCCTTCTTCCATGCAGAAGGTTGGAGATTTCCATAGGCAATATACGGCGAGACTCATTAAGAGAGGTATGGGCCACTTCCGAAGTTTTGCAGGCCCTGCGGGACAAAAAGAGATATAAGGGGAAATGCGGAAGCTGTCAAAGATGGGCGGATTGCAGGGGCTGCAGAGCCATCGCTTTTGCTTATTCAAAAATAGTCGGGCAAAGCGATTATCTTGCGGAAGACCCACAATGTTATTTAATAGATGGGCGGCCTGCCTGATTATGCCAAAGCAAGAAGAAGAAAAAAAGAAAGATTAAATTATGGCTAAATGGAGAATCGACCCTGACCACTCTGTAGCAGCTTTTGCCATCCGGCATATGATGATAACTCATGTACACGGCCAGTTCAATAAGATATCAGGCACAATTGAATTTGACACTGGTAATATAAAAAATCTCTCCGCGGAATTAAAGATCGAAGTATCGAGTCTCTTTACAGGAATAAGCAAGCGTGATGAGCACCTCCGAAGCGAAGATTTTTTTCACAGCGATAAATTTCCTGAGATCATCTTCAAAAGCAAAAATTCGGAAAAGACGGGTTTCAGTAATGGTAAGGTTTCAGGCGATTTAAGCATTCACGGGATTACCCGTCAAATAACTTTAGACTTTGAATACCTCGGTCCCATAAAAAGTCCTTTTGGCGAGACCTGTATAGGATTTAACGCGTCAACAAACCTGAATCGCGAAGACTTCGGCATGACATGGAACCAACTCATGGAAGATGGAATAATGGTGGGCAAAGATGTTCGGATCAATCTGAATCTCGAAGCGGACCTGTCGCCCGATTAACACTATCGGCTATTTATTTACCAGTTCTATAACCGTCACTTCAGGCTGGGAGAGGAATCGTATCGGAGGCCCCCATGTGCCTGACCCCCTGCTTATGTAAATTGAAGATTTGTCGGTTATCTTATGATATCCGCTTATAAAAGGAAAGAACCTGCCGACGAAAAAGTTGAACGGGAATATCTGTCCTTTATGGGCATGACCTGACAACTGTAGGTCAAAGAGGCCGTTTAAATCCTCAACAATAAGCGGTCTATGTTTGAGAAAGAGTGTGAATTTGTCTTTAGGCAGTCTTGAGAGCATCTCTTTTTCGTTGACGCTCTTTGTAGTGCCAGAACTGATGCCAGCCTGATCATCAACACCTGCTATATTAATAATGCCTACCGTAAGCCCCTCGCCCCTCAAGATCCTGAATCCGGCTTTTTCGGTAAACTCAAGCGACTGTTCCAGTCCCGCGTAATATTCATGATTGCCTGTTATGGCGAACTTTCCATATCGCGGATTTATCTCCCTGAAGAGGTTTGAGAGAGCGTTAAGCTCGCTCCGCTGGCCGTCAACCAAATCGCCGGTTGATATGAAGATGTCGGGTTTTTCCGTCTTAACTTTATCGAGTATATTTTTTAGCCTTGCCTCCCGGACGATGTGCCCGAGATGGACATCGGATATCTGCACTATCTTTATCCTGCCCGCCTCAGGAGGTATCTTTGCTGAACTGATCGTCAGGCGCTCCGTCTTAACATCCATCGCCTCAAAATAACCGTAAGACGTGACCGCCATAGAGATGATCAGAGGTATGAAGAATGCGAACTTTGGGGAAGGCCGTAGTGCGAGGAAATTCTTTTTTAGCACAATTCCGGCTGTGAAGATTAAAAAGCGCCAGAAATCTATAAGCACTCCATATATGAAGAAGAGGAATATGATGCCCATCCAGATGAATCCCACGTGTGCTGTCAGATAGGCGAAGGTTTCAAGTCCGTTCTTTTCGTAAAGGCGGACGAAGAAGGGCGCTGAGATCATTGCGATGAGAAAGAAAGCCGTGAGCCGCTGAGCCATTTTGCCGGGCAGAAGCGCGGCTTTTACCTTAAGGAATGCGTAGAGGTGAATGCCGCCATATATGAGGATGAAGCTTACTAAGAAGATGGCCATGGGTTATAAAATTTTTTCAGCAAAATGGAAAATGATTAATCCTGCAAATCCTTTAAATCAGAGCGCTTATGAAAGGCCGGATTCAGCCGTATGCTTTTGTTTTTGAGAATTGCGATCTCGCCTTCTTTCTGCCACTTATCCATCACCCTTGTCACTGTTTCGCGCGTCAGGCCCGTCATTTCGGATATCTCCTTATGCGAGAGATTGGCGTTTAATATTATCCCGTCGGCGGTTCTTTTGCCGTGCTCTTCAGAGAGCATAAAGAATAAGGTCCTTATCCTTTGCGAGGCGCTGTTGAAGTTCAACAGTTTTATCGTATCCCATGAGGAGCGGAGCCTCGAACTTAATATTTTCAGGAGATTCTCAAATACCTTCTTGTGGGCAAAGAGCAGCGAATAGAAATCGTTTTTTGAAATGATGGATATGATCGAATCCTCTATAGCTACAACGGACGCAGGAGATGTTTTGCCGTCTATCAAAGACATCTCACCGAAAAAATTTCCTGCATTATGCATTGCAAGGATTATCTCCTTACCTTCCCCTGTTGTCTTTATGACCTTTACCTTGCCTGATAAAATAATGTACATAAATGCGCTCGTATCTTCTTCATAGAGAATGGTCTCGTTCTTTCTGAAGATTTTCAAGGCTATTTGGCTGTTGATCTGATGCAGTTCTTTATCAGACAGTTCCGAGAAGAGTTGAATCTTCTTTAAAGCTGCGGCCTTCTCTTTTTCGTTTAGAATTTCATCCATGTATAAATTCTAACAAATTCCTGCCATAAAAAGTGTAACTTGCCATGAAGATATTTGCCTGATTGCGAAAACAAATTATATGGAAAACATATCCGGCCATAAATATATTTAGATTGACTAACAAAACATAATGTGATATTTTGGGCTATATATAATGTTTTCCAACAAACCCTATTGGAGGGGAATATGATTATCTGTAGTCTTTCAGAAAAAAGAGATTGCCGTGAAATTCAGATGGAGATTAAGGCAAGGCTTTTTTTCGGCAATCTGCTCTCCTTAGGAACATCTACAGAAGCCTCCAAACACTGCATGTGTATTGATACAAAGTACCGCTTTCCCCTGCATTCGTGGATTAATCTGCTTATCCCTTTCAAAAATGATCTTATGAATGTTCCGTGCGAGATCAGCGGCTTTTTAGAAGTTGACAGTCTTCACGATACCATGAGCATTGAGATTTTGACTCCGCCTCAAGAATATCTTGAATTCTTTAAATAGTTTTTAGCCTGTCAAAATCATTGCAACTTTTCATATCCGGTCTTTATACGCTGTGAATCAGATAAATCACAAGGAAAATACCAATTGCAAGTACAGATATGGCAAGCAGTATGTCAAGAATCAGCGATGGTTTATAAGTATCCTCATCGATCTGCCTCTCAACTTTCTTGTATCTGATAAATGAAAGCGCGCCCATTAAAGCGCCGAGAGCAACAAGTAATATGCCGAAAATTGACGAATAGCCATGAGATGGAGGGGTAATCTCTTTACCCAGAAAATATGACAGCTGTTTTACAAACAGGGCAAATTTCTCTACAACAAAACCAAATGCCATGATGCCTATGCTTGTCCTTATCCACGCGAGGAATGTCCTCTCATTTGCCATATGGACGCGTCGGTTACGAACCTTTGCAGAGCTCTTATCTTCAGGGGAAGCAGGCATGTAATATTATACTACATGCTTTCACAGTGTCTGCGATGAGAAGCTTCTTACGTTCCAACCACAAAGACAGGGCAGGGGGCATGATTGATGACCTTTCCCACGACATTATCGCCGAAAAACCTGCTTATCCGGTTTCGTCTGCGGCGCGATCCCATGATGATGACATCACATCTTTCTTCCTCTGCAACTTCAAGAATCTTTTTATAGACATCGCCTTCTTCAAATCTTGTCTTTATCAACGCTCCTTCGGTCTCTGCGATAGAATTTATCTCAGCGTTTTCTTTATGGCAGCCGCTGGTTAATACATCCTCTATGTTTTTTATCCCCACAAGGTTCAAGTCTCCTTCATTTGGAGGCAGCACCTTGACAACCGTTACCCAGCATTTTTCATCATGCGCCATTCTCAAACCTTGCGAAAGAACATCCTTTGAGCCGTTCACTGCTATTAATATTTTTCTGTAACCTTTCATGATATTTCACCTCACCACAAGTATCGGACAGGCGGCATTGGTTATCACCCTTTCAGCGGTGCTCCCTATGATCGCCTTGTTAACGCCTGTATATCCGTAACTTCCCATGACTATCAAATCGTTTTTAAGTTTCTTTGAGGTCTCTACGATCTTCTCCGCCGCATTTCCTTCCTGTATCTCATCTTTTACAGAGACTCCAAGCTTTGAGGTTATTACCTTTGCGGTATCAATGATCTTCTGCGCCTCCTGAAAAAGACTCTTCTTTATTGAGCTGCTTTTATAAAAGCCCACCATTTCTTCATAACGGGGAATAACATACAGGATCTTTATCTCGGCATTATCAATCTTTGACAGATGGCAGGCGCGTTCTAATGCCTTTTGGCTGGACGGTGAACCGTCAAATGGGACTAAAATGGATTTATATTCACCCGTGCATTCGGTACACGGTTTTTTCACCACAAGCACATCAACCGGTGAATTTACAACAACCTGCGATGTAACGCTGCCCATGAGCAGTCTGTTCAGGCCCTTTCTTCCGTATGTGCCCAGCATTACAAGATCCGCTTTCTTTTCTCTTGCAATGTCAACTATGACCGTTGGAGGATCTCCCTCGCAGAGCAGGGATTGCACTTCTATGCCGAATTCGGAAGTCAACATCTCTTTTGTTTGAATACATATTTTTTCACCTATTTTCAGACGTTTCTCTAACTGGACGGGCGCAATTCCAAACTCCTCAGGATCAAAAAAGACAGCGTGGGCAAGAATAACAGAACCGCCATGCCGTTTGACCCAGTTAGAAGCCTCTATGAGCGCCGCCTTGCTGTGTTCCGAATCATCAAAGCCTACTAATATTTTCTTATACATAATTAATGCGCGCCTCCACCTTTTCTGAATATCATGCCAACTCCGAATCCCGCAGCCAGCGCCGCCATTATGGATATGCCCCCGTATAAAGCGCCGTTATTTTTTGCCATTCCGGCAAGCATCTTTACAGCGCCAACCTGTTCTACCATTACCTTTGACTCTGCTTTCTCGATGACCTTTTTATCCTTAACCGCATATACGGTGACGAGATAATCTCCCGGAGGGGCCTGATAAGGCCATGCTGTAAGGATATAGTACGCCTGTTTGCCGTCTTTTGCCGTGGTCAATATCTTGCCGGAAGAAGTTGTGTAAAGGTTTGAAGATTCCTTGTACTTCACAAACTCATTGAACCATTTTGACCGTTCATCTTCGGTTGAAACGGGAGCTATTTCCATCTGCCTGCTTAGCGCGGGGTAACCAATCACATATTTATCCGCTTCCTCTGCGCTAAGTATGTCTTCAATCTTTTTTGTGCTGTAAATGGAATAGAGGTTCGGCGTATGTTCAAAATTTAATGTTCCGGTATTCATCCACAAAAGGCCCGCCACTTTTCCTTTCTGTTTAAGTATCTCGTGACCTTCCGGAGATGCTATCTTAATGATCAGGTCAGTCCCCGAATCAGCGTCTCCGGCAACAGACACGGTACTGCCGTTATAGAAGAAGTCTATCTTTATATCGTCATGGTTTGCCTTTATCGTCAATTCCGCTGATGCCTTTGTTCCCGTCATTATCATTCCCAAAAATATAATGAAAGCTGTTAGGAAAATGTTTTTAAAACTTCTGACTTCTGACTTCTGACTTCTGACTTTTTTCATTAGTGTCCTCCTGCCTGTGATAAAAGTATAGACGGGCTTAATGTAAGTTCAAAGATCATCTTGACGGTCACTACGAGAACTATTGCCGCAAGAATGATCTTGAGCTGTTCGCCTTTGAGTTTTCTCCCGAAAACCGCTCCGATCTGCGCTCCGACAGTTGAACCCAAAAGCAAAAGAACAGCAAGGATAAAATCCACATTGTGATTGGTATATGCCTGTAAAAAGGTGACCTCTATGCAGTTAAATAATATCTGAAAGAGACTCGTTCCGACTACGACATGCATGGGCATTCTCAGGATATAAACCATTACAGGCACCATCAGGAAGCCTCCGCCCACGCCCATGATCGCGGCGAGTATGCCGACAAAGCCTCCGAAGATTATCGGGAGAAGGGCTGAGTGTGTCACCCCTGATTTTTCAAAATGGGTCTGAAGCGGAAGAGACTTGAGAAATCTTGCCATTCCCGATTCTTTCTCCGGTTTTATCTCTTCAGTCTTCTTTTTTCTCATGCTGCTCAGGCTTTCAATGAACATATATGTGCCGACTATACCGAGCATCAGCACATATGTCATCTTTATAACAAAGTCTGCATTCCCCGTCGCCTTGAGAATTTTGATCAACTGCACGCCGAAAAGCCCACCGGCAAAACCTCCGATGAGAAGATAAAGCCCCATTTTAAAGTCCACATTGCCTACCTTCCAGTGGGCATATGTCCCTGATGTTGATGCGGCAACAATCTGGTTTGAATCCGTTGCAGCAGCAACTGTTGAAGGAATGCCGAACATTATCAGAAGCGGAGTCATCAGAAAGCCTCCTCCGACTCCGAAAAGACCCGAAAGAAGCCCCACCGCGAGGCCGAGTCCTATCGGGATTAATATGTTAATGCTGGTTAGTGCTACCGGTAAATAAAAATACATTCCAAAACCCCTCCGTTATATTTTTTTATGATGCGGCATAAGCATGTTTTGCCATAGTAACTATCGGCATTGAGGCTGTTCTTAAAAGCTGATTCAGTTCACGGGATGTCAGGGTCCCGTTATCAGTAATGTTCGGGCTTAAGAGGACCATATCTACGCCCTTGTTCTGTTTCAGAAAATCCCGCAGTGCAGAAACCGTGTCACTGACCCCTGTATAAATACTCGATGCGACCCCTGATTCATCGCACTTTTCTTTAAGTAATTCCTGGAGATCATCTCCTTTTACCTTTGATTCCGATGCGTACATAATCTCTCTTGCTGTCTCATGCTCATCGGCTTCAGCAAAGGTGATCGCTGTCATCAGGTCTTCAAACTTTTTTGACAGTCTTTTCTTGTGTACCAGAAGGATGGCAATGCCTCTGTCCGTCATTTTGGCGAGGTCGAGGGCATAAGAAAGCCCATCGTCAAAGTCATCTTCCCGAGATGTTATGAATAAAAGATTGCGCTTCATTTTTCTACCTCCAAATGTTTGTATTTACACATTCATAAGAGCATAAAGGATACCAGAAGGTAACTAATTGAAATTAAAAGATAATTAGGACAGCCAAGAAAGATGCGTTTATAATATGAACGGTGAAATTTCAGGGCGGACAAGTTGAGAAAAGGGAGGAATAAGTTGTAACATATTGTTATTTAAAGTTTTAATTGAATAATGAGGAAGTGTAAAGAAGAAAAACAAAAACGTTTAAAATGTGAACAGTGTTAACAGTAGACGAGTAACTAGTATTTTGCCCATAATTTTCTTGACATACAAAGTAGCATAGAGATAAACTTCTCTAAAATGCAGAATAAACATAAAAGTAAATGTAGCCTGAAAATGATATATAAAACAACAATCTTGGCACTGCTCTTCTCTTTTGTAGCCGTCTCAATTTCAGTCGCCGCAGATATTAAATTAGAATCAGAGATCCCATTAGCCCAGGGTTCTTTTCCTTATTTTGAAAAAGCAAAACTCGGCCAGCCGAAGGTATTCTGGAATTTACTGAATGAGGGGACTACGTGCTTACCCTTGATTATTGAAGGGCAACAGGTAGATTTTATTTATCATGCGAGAAAGACAAAATATTCTGTAGTCATGCATAAATGCAAGCTTGGCAAACTTGTAGGCGATACTCTTGAAATGGCAGATGCGCCTAAAGGCGCAGTATATGGCTATCCCGAACCGGAGTCATATTTGCTGAGCAAGGTTGCCAATAAATGGATTCTTTCCGAAGTGGTTCTGCCCGGTTATAATGGATTTGCATATGATTCTTTCTGTGATGATTATGTCGCCTATTGGGCGTTCGTAAAAGAGCTCTATCACGCCTACGTCTATGACATAAAGAAGAAGAAATTAGTTTTTTCTAAAGAGATTGGACCTGAAAACTTCGGGACCGATGATCCTTGGCTATTTGGCCAGCCAAAATGGGATAAATCATGCCAAGCAGTTGAGTTTCCAGAGAACTTCTTACTAAAAGTAAAACTCACAGTCGGTATCAACAACAAATGACTTCAAGGCATGATAAAAAGACTAACCTAGTTTGGGAAAGTGAGAAGAATTAGGAGTCTTAAATATTGAGATGTTAGGCTAAGGCGATTGGGGTCTTGTTTCTTGCAATAAAGGAAACAATAAGGCTTATTGAGCCGTCTCGCCACTATCTTTTTTGCTACGATTAGTTTGTACAGTGACACCGGCGTTCCTCTTCGCTTCGCGCCTGCTCAACAAGCAAATGGGGTCACAAGCAAATGGGGTCAGGTCTTGTTCCGTGCAGCAAAGTCTGGAGGATTGAGAAGGAGAATTTAACGGGAGTGTGTCTGATTCCATGGACACCTACTTAACAGTTAATGGTCACACCCTTGTAAATCATACGCTACTTGGGTATACTAAAATATGTTGTTTGTGGAAACGAGAATATTCACCCGTCTGCTTCCGGATTACTTGACGGATGAAGAGTACAAGGATTTCCAAGCGCATCTTGCGGCGAATCCCGAGGCCGGAGATATCATGCAGAGGACAGGCGGATTAAGAAAGGTGCGATGGAAGTCCAAAGGCAAGGGTAAGAGAGCCGGTGTGAGAATTATCTATTATTTTCACTCCTCAGTCGCCCGAATTTATCTGCTTACCCTTTACGCTAAAAATGAAGTGTCAGATTTGAATACTAAAGAGTGCAAAGCTCTAATGAAATTAGTGAAGGAGTGGAACTTATGAGAAAGAGAAATTTATTTCTGGAGTTGACGCAGGGTATAGAGGAGATAAAGCAACACAGTAAGGGAAAAATCACCCTGCGCGAATACAAGATCGAAGGGCAATTCACCCCGTCTGTGACTTCGAAAATGATACGGGAAGTGCGTGACAGTCTGAATCTTTCGCGCGCGGTTTTTGCACATCAACTCTGTGTGTCCCCTCGTACGCTTGAAAAATGGGAGCAGGGCATTTCAAAGCCGAATGTGCAGGCAGCGACGTTGATCCTCCTGGTGAGAAAATATCCGGATACCATTGAGAGGCTGAATGCGCTCTCATCAAGGAGAAAGTCTCACTCAAAGAATGCCGTTGCCGCATGAGATGATGTTGAGGAAATACTCAATTTACAGTCTAAAGGCAGATTAGTTTTTGCGTAAAAGAAATTTTGTTGGCTTACAAACCACCCTGCTACTCCTCTTTCAATATCTTCCAGAGGCTTGTCCTGGACATGCCCAACAACTCAGACGCCCTTGTCCTATTTCCGCCTAACATCTTTACGACCTGTTCGGCATATTCCTTGACCAGTTCATCAACTGTCTTTATCCTGTCCGGGTCTATAGTTGCTATCTCCAAAACCCTTATTCCGCGAGGCAGGCTCTCAGGCGTTATAACCGGACTCTTTTCAATGATGATCGCCCGTTCGATTATATTTTCAAGTTCCCTTACATTGCCGGGGAAGCTGTAATGAAGCAGAATCTCCATGGCCTCGTCTGAGAACCCCATTATCTTCTTGTTCGACTTCGGCAGGTGCTTTTGAAGGAAAAAAGCGCTAAGGGGTTTTATGTCATCCTGACGTTCCCTCAAAGGCGGGATGAAGATTTCCATAATATTCATCCTGTAATAAAGGTCTTCCCTGAACCGTCCATCTGAGATCAGCTTCTTCACATTCTGGTTTGTGGCTGCTATGAACCGCACATCAACCTTTTGAGGCTTCGTGCCTCCAACCCGATAAAACTCGCCTTCTTCAACCACCTTCAGGAGTTTCGCCTGGAGATTCGGGGTCAACTCGGCAATCTCGTCAAGAAAAAGAATCCCTGTATCAGCAATCTCAACGAGCCCCTGTTTAGCGGTAATGGCGCCGGTAAACGCGCCCTTCTCATGGCCGAACAGCTCACTTGCAAGCAGGTCTTCAGTTAGAGTAGCGCAGTTAATGGAGAGGAAAGGTCTCTCCTGTCTTCTGCTTGTAGAATGGACGACCTTTGCTATTAGGCTTTTTCCCACCCCTGTCTCGCCGGTAAGGAGCATATTGAAATCAGAATCCTTAATCCCTTCAATGGTGTTCAGGATCTTTTTCATGCCCTCACTCTTTGCGATCAGGGTGATTTTTTTATTCATGCCGAAATAAATCTTTAATGCCCTGTGTTCTTTCTTCAGGACGCTTTGGTCCATGATCTTCCTGACCTTCATTGTCAATTCATCAAGGTCAAAGGGTTTTGCGATATAATCCAATGCCCCCTTCTTCATTGCTTCAACCGCCGAGCCTATGCTTCCAAAGCCAGTAATAATGATCACTTCTGTAACGGGATATTTTTCCTTTATCTTTCCGAGGAGTTCCATGCCGCTGAGGCCGGGCATCTTTATGTCGGTGATAAGGAGATCAAAATGTTCTTTCTCCATCTTCATAAGGGCGTCAGCGCCGTTCTTTGTTCCGGAGACATCATATCCCTCATCCTGCAAGGTATCCAGAATATTGTTCAGAGTTATCTCTTCGTCTTCTGCTATCAGTATCTTAAAAGCCATAAGTTAAAGTTCCTGCGCATAGTTTAATAATTCCCCCTTAAAAAAGGGGGTTAGGGGGTTGTTATGACTTGCATTCATGCTGTCCACCATATTGATATTTATAAAGTAAAGTCCTTGATGCTAATTGTACGTATTAAGATTATTTTATACTGATTACTTTACAACAACCCCCTTCATCCCCCTTTACTAAGGGGGAATAAAAAAGACTTTCTAAACATTACCCACTCAATTTGAGACTCCTGAAAAAGTCATTTAGAGATTTTCAGTTTTTCCATGCCGGATTTTTTAAAATCCGTCTTCTGTTTTTATAAGTCTATCGTTATTTCCTGTTTTTACTTAAACTTTCTTGCCTTGTTAC
>JACRPZ010000075.1 GCA_016222905.1 Nitrospirota bacterium | reverse complement strand
TTTTTGCTGTCCGTATGATAATGACCCGGCTGGTTCATCAGCCTTATCTTTCAGGCCGACGAAATCAAGAAGGTCATACGCCTTTTCTCTATTTTTGATTTCATGCTTCCTGCTTATACTGTACGACAGGGTTTTAATGAAGCTGCCGCTCTTATGATTAATGGAGGCCAGCATAAGGTTCTCAAGCGCAGAAAGTCTCTTTATCAGTCTCATGTTTTGAAATGTCCGGCCTATCCCTGCCGAAGCCCTCTCATGCGGTGCGCTTCCGTTAAGACTTCTCCCGTTAAATTGCACTACTCCTTTATCAGCCTCAATATACCCGCAAATGATATTAAAAAGGGTTGTCTTCCCTGCGCCGTTAGTCCCTATGAGGCTGGTAATCGTGGCTTGCGGTATTTTGAGAGAGGCGTTTTCTACTGCATGAACACCGTCAAAGTGTTTTGTAACTCCCGATATCTCAAGCATCCTTGTTCCCCTCTGTCTTTACCGCGCCTTCCTTACCAAAGGCAAATTCTCCCAGTATGCCCTGCGGCCTGAACATCATAAAGAGCACAAGGAGAAGCCCGTAGAATATCTGCCTCATATTTGCCGCGATTGAATTGGGCATGCCGACAAACCTGAGGACCTCCGGGATGAATATGAGGAGCGCTGATCCGACGATTGAGCCTTTCAGATTTCCAGCGCCGCCTATGATGACAATAGAGAGTATGAAGATGGATTCCATGATAGTAAAACTCGTCGGGTCAATAAAGCTGATGTAATAAGCATAGAGACTTCCGCTGATCGAGGCAATCGATGCGCCTATGATAAAGGCTGTCAATTTAAATTTCATGACATCCTTGCCGAGGGACGTTGTGAATATCTCATCTTCCCTGATAGCCTTGAGTATCCTTCCGAACGGGGAGCCCATAAGGCGGTCAAGAAGGAAATAGGTCAGGGCTGCAAATGTTATGACAAAGATCAGGAAGGAAACATGAGACGAAATCTTTATCCCGAATATCTCAGGCTGAGGGATTCCGGGTAGTCCGAGAGGCCCGCCTGTAAAAGACACCCAGTTGTTCAGGATGCTGAAGACGATTATCTGAAATGCGAATGTGGTAATCACGAAGTAATCATCGTATGTCCTGAGAGAGGGCCATGCGATAAGAAAGGCGATGGCCCCCGAAAGAATGATCCCTGCCGGTATGTTTATCCAGAAAGGGAGTCCTGCGTTTAAGGCAAGAAGAGCGGTATTATAAGCGCCGATTCCATAGAAAGCGGCATGGGACACGGAAAGCAGTCCGGTATATCCGGCGAGGACATTCAAGGACATTGAGACAATGGAATATATCGCTACCATTATCAGTATATGCAGGAGATAATCCATTATACCTCTACCTTTCTGATCTTCTTCCCGAAGAACCCGTATGGTCTGTATAAAAGAAACAGTAGCAGGATAATGAAGGCTATCGCGTCCTGCCACTGAGACGATATCTTCCAGACCCCGAAGTTCTGTGCAAATGCAAGGAGAAATCCGCCGAGCGCTGCGCCGGGAATACTTCCGACACCGCCGATAATCACAGCCACAACTCCCATCATAAGAGCGTTCATCCCCATTGTCGGTGTCATGTCTATGTCAAAGGAAACGAGGATCGCCGCAACGCCTGCAAGCGCGGAGCCGATGGCAAATGTGAAGAGAATGACCCTATCGGAGTTGATCCCGGAGATGACCGCAAGATCAGGGTCTGAAGCAACCGCCCTCATCGCAGTGCCCATCTTTGTGTATCTCATCAGCGCCCTGCATCCGATCAGCAATAACATGCTGACTATTATGATCGCTATCTGTATCGGCGTTATGCGTGCCCCCAGGAATTCAAGACCTTCCTTAACGATCCCGCTTCTCAATGTCTTTGTGTCGTCTCCGAAGGTCATGGAGATGATATTCTGGAGCACAATGTATATTCCCAGTGAAGCAAGGAGCAGGATCAGCGGCGTTGTCCCCTTTTGCCGCAGAGGTTTATAAATTACTAATTCAGTGAGAATGCCGACAATCGCAGATAAAACTATCGCAAGGGGGATGCTTATGAAAAGAGGCATCCCTAAGATAATGGTAAACAGATAGGCGAAGTATGGACAGAATGTATAAACAGCGCCGTGGGCGAAGTGGAAGAATTTTGTGGTGGAATAGATGAGGGAGAAGCTTAGGGCGATGAGGGTGTATGTGCTGCCCGCGATTATTGAGTTTATTAGAAGTTGGTTGAACATTTAATTAAAATAATTCCTCTATCTGTTCAAAATCCATTCCCAAAAACTCATCGACTCCTATCCCGCCTCCGCCTACGAGCAGCAGTTTCTTTGCGCGATAGTTTTTTGAAAACGCTTCCATGCCGGGCAGAGACGTTTTCCCAGCTCCGCTCTTTACCTCCACTGCGATCAGCTCCTTCACTTTCTTGAGGACAAAATCCACTTCCCTGTTTCTGTCTCTCCAGTACAGGACTGCAACATCCGTTCCCTGTGTGATATTAATAAGATGCGCGCCGATTGCGGACTCAACCAGCCGCCCCCACCTCTCGCCATCGAGCCTCGTCTTTTCAAAACCCGTATCGGTTTGCGCGGTGATCAAAGCCGTGTTCAACACCTGCAGTTTCGGGCTTGAGGCCTTCTCCGCTATTTTCTTCGGCGAATATTTCTGCAGCCCGGTTATCATCCCCGCCCCTGCAAGCAGATCAAGATAATGTGAGAGTGTTGTAACATTTCCTGCATCGTGCAGTTGCCCCAGCATCTTATTGAGAGAAACGATCTGTCCTGAATATGAACATCCTATCTCAAAGAGGTTTCTCAGCAGCGCGGGCTTGTCCACCCTCGTCATCATAAAGATGTCCTTTGATATTGTGGTCTCTATCAAGGAGTCCCTGATATAGTGCCTCCACCTGTTTTCATCCGTAATAAGTCCGGCCGCTCCCGGATAGCCCCCGAAATAAATAAACTGCTCAGGAGAAAAGCCGAAGGCATCCCTTATCTCGGAATACGACCAGTGCGGAATCCTGAACATTTCGAACCGTCCGGCAAGCGACTCTGTGAGCCCTTTTTGGACCAGCAGGGGCGCTGAGCCGAGAAGCACAACCTTGATATTGATATGGTTTCCTGTGTCCTGGTCCCAGAGGAGCTTCACGGTATTGCTCCAGCCGGGTATTTTCTGTATTTCATCTATCACAAGGATAAAGCCTTTTTTATGAAGGTTGGATTTGTGTTTGATCCTTGCCGTTTCCCACTGCTGTTGAAGCCACACAGGCGAGGCCGCTGAAACAGCGTCCGCAGAGACGTAATGGCCGGGGATGCCGATGTCCTTCATTACCTGTTGTATCAGGGTGGTCTTCCCCACCTGCCTTGGCCCGGAGAGCGCCTGGATAAACTTCCTGGGCTCGGTGAGACGGGAGAAAATTTTTTTATATGCGTATCTCTTAAACATACGATTTGCTCAATAGCTTGAGTAATTTTACTCAGAATGTTGGGGAAATGTAAAGGCAAAAGTAGATGAGGGAGAATTACAATTTCTCCTGAATCACGCCGTACAATATGTCAATGGCAATTACAATTTGTACTGAAAGGGAGAGGAGGGGGACTGATGGGAGTTGACAATGCCGACTACCGGGTATCTTCTGAGGGATTTTTCAACGGCGCCCTGGATACCTCTTTTTATCATGCCTTGCATTATGAAAGAATGGCTTTCGATTTGCAAGGTTAAATTAATCTGGTGGAAAGTGGAAGAGTTTTGTGGTGGAGTAGATAAGGGCAAAGCTGGGGGCGAGTAGGGTGTGGTAGAGCCCGCGATTTTGGTATTTGGTCAGAATCTTCAGACAAGTCTAAAGCAGATAATCCAAGGTCTGTTGGATAAGTTTTGAGATTACGAAAAACTGTCGCTGGGTGAACATAAAGCCCGTACTTTTCTATTATGCTTTTTAAAAAAAGAAGATTTTCTTTCACTTCATCTAAAGTTATTGTCGGACAGAACATAATAAAGCCAATGTCACATCCAATACCGAGTCCCGCAATAGTATCGATAGCTCTTAAATTATTCTCAACAGTTGTATTTTTTCTGAATAAATTTAGAATTCTCTGCACGCCTGATTCAATTCCAAGATAGACCCCTGATAAGCCATATTCAGCAAGTTTTGAAAATAAGTGATGATCTACAGAGTCCACTCGGCACGTTATTTCAAACACAATATTTCTATTAAGCTCGTGTAATCTTTTTGCAATAGCAAGCCCTCTTTCTTGATGATTCGTCTTGAAGCCAAGAAAGTTGTCATCTACAAAAGACACGGATTCAATTTGAGGATAATTAGACAATAGACTTTCTAACTCGCTGCAAACTCTCTCAACCGACCGCTCTCTCCAACTCGGTCCATGCGCTAACTTATAATATGGGGGAATACTACAAAAGGAACATGCATTATGACAACCACGCGTTGTAGATACATAAGCTTCTTTGATACTTCGTTCTTGTCTAAGTATTATTTCCAACTCATCTCTCTCAGGAAAAGACAAAGTATCGATAGGCTCTAAGCTGCGTTTTACAAAACCATCTCTTGCATAAAACCCTGGCACCTTATATATGCTGTCACCTGCGGAATACTTCTTAACTAAATCTACAATTGTTTCTTCGCCCTCTCCCATCACAATTCCAGTGAGAGACTGACATTTATGAAGGAAATATTCTGCGCCGATAGTCGCTGCATGTCCCCCCGCAATCATTTTGCCTTTGTATAATCTCGAAACTTGTTGAATCAGTTCAACATATTGCTCTCGCTGAGCCCAGAAGGGGAGAGAAAAGCCTAATACTCGACTCCTAAATTCTCACGACCTGCATAGACATATTCACAGCCCTGACTGTGATCAGAGGGGGTTATTAAGACAATATTCATTTGGTGAATATTAGTTTTTTTTGTGTCTTCTTTACGTTATCTATGCAATTCTTGCTCGTTTCGTCTGTCGTTGTTTTTACCTCGTTACGAATGATGTTCTTAAGATTCCAAAGTTTCGTGCTTGGCCTTATTAACCCCATTTTATTCTCCTTAATCTATTATAAACTTATTGATTGCATTTATTGTAGCTTCGTTATCTAACCTGATACGGTCACTAATATCTTTCTTTGTTTCTACGTCAATGCCTAAAAGTTTCGCAAATTCAACCAATTCGCCAAGGTGCTCATCATTAAAGTTCTTTTTGAGGTCTTCAAATTCCGTTGCATTACTAAGGAGGATCGCATAATCAGATAAAAGATCATCATTAATCTCATCATTTTTAAAATAAACAGTCCCCCCCTCGGCAATCAAATGTTTCCCTACGTTGCCTCTCGTAGTTTCCATTTGAATTGCACAAATATTATTTATGCTTTCATCGTGGTTCTCTTTCTGAATTATTACCGTATCGAGAGACTCCCATTTATTAACAATCTTCTTGGCTTGTGATGATTGCTTTAACATGGCTGACGAAAGAAGTTGCACTTTTATGTTTAATAAATAATGAATATAAAGGATAATTCTAATCATTTTATAATTCGGTCGATAACTGGGATAAAGATTAAAAAACAGCGCGTTTGCCTCGTTAATATTTTTTTGTTCCAAGGGGAACTCCGAAAATAGAAGGGTATATACTCCATCAGGAAAAAGAAAAATACGTTCCACATCACAGTCTCTTTGTTTTTCAAGATATTTCAACCCCATTGAAGTAATCCACCACTCTATATACGGAAAAACAGTAGACGCTTTTATAATAGTACGCGACTTATCAGTGAGAAACTCATCAGTGATAATGTTATAAGTTAGATCAGCATCAGTAGGCAAATTTCCATCGCTTGCCATTAAAAGCCATTTCCCATTTTCAACTTCAGCGAGTTGCCTGTTAAAATATTTAAGGCGTTCCAAAAGAAGTATATTGACTCGTTTAAGACATGCTTGTTCCGCCGAAAAGGTAAGATCATATTTTTCATATATTTTTCTAAGCTCTATCGGACAACCAATATCATCTATGGAGCAAACCCCTTCGGGTTTCCATGTTTTCCATTTCCCAACTGTGTCTTCCAATAATTTTTCAACCTTTGACAAATCTGGAGCTATCGGTTTTGGCAAAATCTTTTTTATTTCAAATGCAAGCGCAAGGCTATCTGAACGCCTTAAGAAAAATAGTCCAATCATAAATGCAAGCAGAGAGGCCATTAAGTTTGGTATTAAGCTATACAACAATGTTGAAAGAGGTATTTTATAAACTGTAACTTCTGTTCCTTTCTCTTTCAACTGAGCAACAAGTGTGCTTATTTGCTGATCCGCTACTATAAGATAGAACAATTCTCCCAAGGCAAGGATTGTAATCACACATAGTGGAACGTATCTAAATTTATGTAGTTTTTCGCCCATAACACTTAATACCAAATATAGTCAGATATCAGCTTCTCAAATTTACCACTTTTCGCAGCGGAGATATTGATTGGTCTATTCACATCTCCGCCCTCACTAAATGATATCTTGCCTGATACACCTGTATAGTCTTTCATTGAATGAAGATATTGGGCCAGTCTATCCGGGTCAGTGCCTACTTTTTTAAAAGAATGTGCCAATATCATTAACGCATCATATGCTGTGTTAGCTAATATACCAGGATCATGGTTGAACATTGTCCGAAAATCCTGCATAAACTTTTTCGCCATTGGATCTTCGGACTGTGGGTCGAAGCTTGCGTCTGTTATTATTGTCCCCTCAATTGCCTTAGCACCTGCTACTGTAAAGACCTCTTTATCATTCAATGTGCTTATACTTAATACTTGGGTCTTGATGCCCAGTTCCCGAATTTGTTTTAATGCCCCTCCCATTTCAACTGGGTTACCAGCTAAATAAATAGCGTCCGGAGTGGAAGCTTTAATTTTTGTTAGTTGAGTCTTGAAGTCAGTCGCTCCTTGCTCAAAACTCTCAGAAATTATGATTTTCCCTCCAAGAGATTCAAAAGCGGATTTAAAAGGCTCAGATAATCCAATGCCATAATCATTATTAATGAAAAGGATCGCAATTTTATTGAGTTTCATCTCATTATGAGCATACTTCGCCATAGCTAAAGCCTCTGCTATATCAGAAGGCCAAGTCCTGAAGAAGTATTTTGAGGCCCCCGTCAATTTAGGACTGGATGCCCCAGAACTGATAAACAATATTTTGTTTTCATTTATTATTGGAATGTATGCTAACGCAACAGAACTATTCGCAATACCTGTTAGAATTTTAATTTTGTCCACGTTTATAAGTTTCTGTAATGCAGCCACCCCATCTTTGGGTAGCCCTTTATCATCCTCGTAAATTAAGACTACTTTTTTGCCGTTTATTCCGCCTTCTGCATTAATCTGAGATAGTGCTAAATCATATCCATCTTTCTGACTTCGTCCCCAAACTGCTGCATCACCAGATAAAGGCAAAGTAACACCTATCTTAATACTCTCCTCCTTCTTCACACACCCAATTAAAAAGATTAAAGATAAAATGACAATTAAAAATACTGCAATGACTGCTGAGGATTTAAAAATATTTCTTTTCATGAATCCCTCCTATTTATAAAAAAGTATATGAATTCAGAATTTCTATTATTCATGCTACTAACTCTATCATTCTTCTTCAGCCTTGCTAATATCTTCAAGAAGAATTTTCTTCTTGACTCTGGCCCCAGTTACTATAACAATATCTTCCCATAGAGGTTTAACGATATCGCTCATCATCCCAGACGGCACAATTATATCATGTTTAGTCCCATCGTCCTCGATAAGCTTAATTTCACCACCTTTTGAGCTTGTTGAATCAGCATACCGCAACTGCCCTTTTACCTTTACACGTTTACCTTTATCTTCCGAGATGCTTGGCGTTTCAGCAACCGGCATTTTCATCTGTGGTAAAGTTAGAGCCACTTTCTTTTCTGTCCCTTCTATTGCTGCAGTGAAACCAACTACTTTAACTCTTTTCCCATCTGGCGCTATTTGCTTGACCAATCCCATGAAATTTGCATAATATGCATCATCTATGATTTTTTTCCTGAGATCATCCTCTTTCTTATTGTTAAACAAATCAAAGCAACTTAGGAGTTCTTCTATTACGTCACTCGAAAATAGGCTTAGCTGGTCTATTGTGCCGCCTATCTTCATAGACACGGCAAAACTTGCAGCCCTTGGCACAGATAAAAAAAGCTGGAATTCTTTGCTGATAGATTTACTTATTCTCCCCCTCTCGCGAAACGGCCTTCCCATTTTTCGCTCAGCCGTTCTATATATAAGAGTTTCGGTATTTGACACCCTCTTCAAGAATTCGTCACTATTTGCCATGCCAAACCCTACATCCTCACCAGCAATGGACATCTGAACTTCATTAGATGAAAGACTTATACCTCGTAATTCCAAGTGGCGTTGAAAGTGGACCTGCTCCAATAGATCGCGGAGTTCTTCTGCAATCTCATTCGGTGGGTTTCCGAAAAGTGCGCCAGCTATCAAACGTTCCGCCTCGCGGTATTCTCCGCAATCAAGAGCTAACGAAGCAGCGCTCCGATGTAAGACAGCCCTTGTTGGCTCATCTTCGATTTCCCTTGTCAATAATTCAGCTGCCTTTCGCTCGTTCTCAAATGCCTGGCGAGTCAATTCTTTAGATTGCGCCAACTCACCTTTCAATTTGGCTATAAACGCTAACTCAGCCTGATTCATTGCCTGCTTATGTAACTCATTAATTGTCATTTCTTTACCATGGCTGAAGTGGGTTTACTAAATTCTACTACAATTATAAAGGCAGGAAGTGTCCCATCCGACGGTTTAGTCTGATTAATTTTCTGTTTGAGCCGTGCTTTAATCAGACGCTCATCACCGCAGCGAATCCCAGACACCTCTAAGCGCGCTTTATTTTTGAAAAGCTGCTCTTCAGTGCCTAACCAATAATCAAAGCCGGTACCCTTTCTTGATCGTTCTATAACCGTAAATTGTGTAAGATTCTTAACGAGTAAAAATGCCAATCCATAAGCGCCATGTTCGGTTGTGACTTCGTAATCGTTCCAGCAGCGGCGAATTTGTTCTGTCGGCTCCTTCCAATGGATCGTATATTTTTCATCGAAATCACCGGATACGTTAAATTCAACACCGATGGAATGCCCTTGGTCTTCCAAACAAACAGACGCTGCTTGAGCAAGGCATGCTCCATATTCGGGGGGGACCGACGGCATCCCCTCACGAAGCTTTTCTAATTCAATTACCCTTGAATTGTCAGCCATTTGCATATCTCCGATGCCAATCTGAAGTAAACTATCCGCAGAAACCCAACGTACGGTCTTTGGTTTTGCTCATTCCCCTGCTCCACACAGTTTTCAATTCTACACCGCTACCTTTAAAATCTTATCCTTCCACTTCTTCCTTATACTCCAGAGAAGAATCTTTGCCACATCAGAAAGCAATATCTTCGGCTCTTCTGGCCAGTCATTATCTTCATCACCTCAAACCGTAATAATACTCCTCTTCATTATAATAAGGCTCTCTTTGTTCTTTTACCCGTAGATAGGCAAGAGCACTTCTATCAATCTTCGCATATTCCCCATCCTTCGTCCGCTTCAGGAAAGTTAAAAGATCATGTGCAGGATCATATTCTATCTTCATTATCTTATGCCGCTTTCTGCTTGACCAGCGGCAGTATATAAATATCATATTTATCTTCAAGCCTGATACATTCTTTATGACATTCAGATTCGACTTCCTCAAGCGAAAGCTGGGGAGGGACTTCAACTTCTATCGTAAAGTCCTCATCTTCAACAGGGTGGGTCGGCTTTGTCTTTATGCCGGGATATTTTTGGTGAAGCGCCTCTATTAACTCAGCGACTGCATCGGCGAGTAATGTTTTATCACTGGCTGCTGCTTTCACGTTCCATGCCTCCCTTTTAAAGAAAGTTTGTATCTTCAAGATAAATTTGAGAATATTTGAGTCTTAATTCAATCACGTTATCCCTTATGCTTACGCCGGTTCTAATATCTTATCCTTCCACTGCTTCCTTCTACTCCAGAGAAGTATCTTCGCCACATCAGTAAAAATATTTTCGGCTCATCCTGTCAACCATTATATTCAACCGTCTCAGATATATTCTTCTTCCTTACAATAGTTCTTTTATCTATCTGGTTTTCAAGGTACCTGGCTAAGTGATTTTAATTATACATTTTACAACACTAAAATCAAAGAAAATAATATGTTATGACTGCTTACCCCGTCTGCGTATAAATACGGTTTCTGATATAAGAGAAAAGAGCATGAAAATCGGTTTAGCAAAATTGCTGGATTTTGTGTTGGCAGTTCCACCGAGTTGAGTTGAGACAAGGGAAAGATTACTTTGAGGCTTTTAAAAATCTCTTAAAAATACTCGTCCAACGCCAGAATAATTTAGCGATGGAATTGTCGGATCGGGTATCTGAGTTGCGCATCTAATAATAACCGGAGTAATTAGCTTTTCGTCAGATTTACGTCAGCTTTATCATATCTTTCGTCAGACTCAACTGCCTGCCTGAGCATCCAGCATCAGTAAAGATCGTGGAACAAATAATCCCGAAGGAAATATTCAGTCTGTAGAGCGGGTTAATTGAACCGGCATCATCATTTCCGTCTCACAGTCATCTCCATCGCCTTCTCTTCCTTTTCCCCCTCGGGGATGAGGTACGATTCATACTTCAGGGTACAGTCATCCACGATCCTCATCACACTACGCCAAACCATAGGGCCTCTGAGAGGGTCGTCATAGCTGCTTTCCTGCGTAATGGTCTTTCCGTCCGCGCCGGTGGTCCCTTCAAAATAATAGATGCCTGTGCTCATCGAATCGATCCAGACAGACGCATACTTCCTGGTATGATTGTCGTACCCGATGATATTGATGCCGGTGAACGTGCTACCCATTATCTCGCCGCTATACTCCTGCTACAGGTAACGCCCGTCAAGGAGCATCTTCTGCTCGCAAGCAAGTGCCTGTGCTTTCCATCGGTGGCTTATCCAGCTCCATCCACGCCCTGGTTCTGGTGGTTCAGGTCCCTGCCAAACCCGCGTGGTCTTTTCTATTCCAGATAAATAAAGGCAATCCGTACTTGAATTATTGTCGCAAAGCACCTAAATTAATTATGTATAACGTGTGAAAATCTCAATTAAAACTTGACTTAATATAGCATTATACGTAATATTATTACGTATAATGGTAATTCATATCAAGTACAGAAGACTATGAAACCTCAGGATTTTTTTGATAACCATCCAGTTTTTACGTACGAAGAATTCGCTTCATCTGTTGAATCAAAAAGCAATCGAACCCGGGATGCGCTACTAACTTATTACGTTAAGAAAGGACGACTTCTCAATGTGCGCCGCGGCCTCTACGCCGTGGTGTCATCCGGCACGTCTCCCGATAAGAGTCCTGTTGACCTCGACCTTATAGCTTCAAAACTTACCAGTGATGCAGTCCTCGCCTACCATACAGCACTGGAGCTTCACGGCAAGGCATATTCGGTCCGGAAGAATATCACTTATCTGACCGGACAGAGATCACGCCCTCTAAACTTTCAAGAATGTATTTTCAAAGCAGTTTCGTTTCCAAAGGCGCTGAGAAAAAAACACCTTAAGAATTTTGGTGTCACAAAGATTGATCGTGCAGGGATTGATATACTCGTCACAGGGTATGAGCGCATACTGGTTGATGTCCTTGACAGGCCGGACCTTGCGGGCGGATGGGAAGAAATATGGCGGTCACTGGAGTCAATAGAGTTTTTTGATCTTGACCGTGTCGTTGAATATGCGTTGCTTTTGGATAATTCAACAACTGCGGCCAAAGTAGGATTCTATCTGGAGCAGCACCGTGAGACTCTGATGGTAAGTAAGAATCACCTCGACAAGTTGCAGAGTATCAGGCCGCGTATGCCTCATTACATGGTTCGC
>JACRPZ010000074.1 GCA_016222905.1 Nitrospirota bacterium | reverse complement strand
CCAAAAAATCGTAACAAGGCAAGAAAGTTTAAGTAAAAACAGGAAATAACGATAGACTTATAAAAACAGAAGACGGATTTTAAAAAATCCGGCATGGAAAAACTGAAAATCTCTAAATGACTTTTTCAGGAGTCTCAATTTAATCCTTGAACTTAATATAAATGGACGAAGCTACTTTATTAAGCGCTATTTTCTTAAGAATGAAAAAGTGCTATTTGGGACAAACTTAGATGATTTGGAAGAATACACAAAACCAGAGTTAAGGAAGATATTGGCGAATAAGCTTTTTCCTTTCCAAGACGATAAAGTATTTTTTGAGGGTAACCGCTTTAGAACATTGATGAACTTCTTTATTAAAGATGATCTGGAACACCAAAAGCGCGTCGAGCCTTTAAATTTTCTATCAGGAAGCTCCAAAGCAAGAGAAGTCGCTGTTTATAATTTTTTCCTTTTGGGTTTGCCTACTAAAGATATTATCAGATATGACGATATTGCCAAAGAATACGATGATTTTAGCAAAACGGTAAACGGTCTAGAAAATAAGATTAAAATTGACTACGGAAAATCCATTGAAGAGTTTAAAAGTGAGAGAATTAAAATTGAACAAAGTATATCCTTACTTGAAAATAGCCTGAAGGACTATAAGTTTCTTGATAACTATAAGAATATTGAAAAGCAATTAATCGAAATGACCCAGCAAATTAATGAGAGATTAAAGGAGTATCACTCTTTAAGTAGAAAGCTTAAAAAAATTAAAGAGGCATTTCAGTTTAATCAAGATGTGGATATTAAGCAGATACGAAAGTTATACAATGAGGTACATTCAACTTTTGGTGACTTGGTTTCAAAAACGTTGGAAGAAATAACTTTATTTAAAAAAGAGATTTTAGAAAATAGAAATAAATTCCTCATTACCAAGGAAGCGCAGTTACAAAAATCAATAGACGACGTTTTAATGGAAATATCAAATCTTGAGCAGAGCAGGAGCGAACTTTATAGGAAGCTTAAAGAAAAAGGAGCATTAGATAGCATTACAAACACATATGAACAACTAACACTTGAGAAAACACAACTCTCTGGCAAAACGCAAATACTCAAACAAATTGATGAATTACAAGAAATGATGGGGAATCTCCATGTAACTATTTCTGAAGTAAAGCGAGATATTCTAAATGATATAAAGCAGTATGCAAAACTGATTAACGATTTAAGAGCATTATTCTTGGAGATACTACAAAATGCTATTTTCCTTGAAGAAGGTGATTCTGGCGGTTATTTTGATATTTCACCAAAACCGGATACTCCGAGAAATCAACTGCCGTTTAAGATTGAAGTGGAGATTCCAAAAGCGGATGCTCTTGGGCAATCCCGTTTGAAAATTGTTGCATATGACATGATGGTATTCTTGAACAATATAAGAACTAATAGGCAAGTCCCACAGTTTTTGATACATGACGGAGTTTATCACGGCATCTCCTTGAATTCCAAAATTAAATCTCTTAATTATATTTACCATCAACATTTAGCGTATCCACAGTTTCAGTATATCGTCACATTCAACGAAGATGAAATATACATTCCTGAAGAAAAGCGCGACTTAGTCGGAACCCTTGATTTTGATTTGTCCAATGTGATAATTGCAGAATTTAACGATAGCCAGCAGGGCATGATATTTAAGAGAGATTTTAAATAGACTTGCTGCTTCAATAGAGAACATATTTATCGCAGAAATACCACACTAACAAATGAAGCGCCTCTTCGGACAGCATTTTCATTTTTGACCCATGGGACGGAAGAGTGAGAATAGCGATTACAAAAAAACAGACATATTGATATACAATAGAATCATAAAAGGAGGTGTGTTGAATGGGTACTGCTACTGCAAAGAAAATCAACCCTGATGATTTTATTCTTTCTGCTCTCTCACCGGAGGACAGACTTAATGCGGCCTTTAAAATTGCAGGGGAGGCTTTTAAGAAAACTAAGTTGACGATGAGGGATATTGATAACGCAGTTAAAACGGTACGGAGAAAAGCATACGGAAAAAAGAAATAAAATAGTTATTGATACCGGCGTGCTTGTCTCTGCCTTTGCTTTTGACGGCGTTCCTGAACGGGCCGTAATAAAAGCGTTCACTGAAGCAGAGATATATGTATCTCCAGCCCTTCTGCAGGAATATCGTGATGTTCCCCTGGAGCTTGAGACGAAAGGAAAGATTACTCATCTCCAATTAGAGGCATTGATTGCAGGCATTGCTGCCTTTGTAGCCAATGCAAAGGTTGTTTACCCTCTTAAACGTTTAGCGCTTTGCCGGGACGCAAAAGACAATATGCTGCTTGAGTGCTGCTTTGAAGCGAAAGCCCGATTTCTGATAACAGGTGACAGAGACCTTCTTGAAGTAATAAATCTGCCATTTAATTTACGAATAATAACACCAAAAGAGTATTTGATATAAATATCGTTGAAACTCTCCTGCAAAATCCTCAGCAGATTTGAACATAGTTCAATTTTATGAAACGCCCTTTTGGACAGCATTTTCTTTTTGACCCCAACATACTCAAAAAGATCATCAAATGCAGCGGGGTAACGCCTGAGGACACGGTTGTTGAGATCGGCCCGGGATTAGGGACGCTGACAAGGTTTCTCTCGCTCTATGCTAAAAAGGTTATTGCGATTGAGCTTGATAAGAGACTGATTGAGAAGTTGGAGGGGATTCTATCAGAAAGCAGCAATGTTCAGATCATACAGGCTGATGCCCTGAAGTTTCCGTATGACACAATTGAAGGCAAATTCAAGGTTGTTGCCAATATTCCGTACTACATAACGACTCCGCTTTTTTTCAGGCTGCTTGAATTCAGAGAAAAAGTCCAGAGCATGACATTGCTGATGCAGAAGGAAGTGGCAAGGAGGATGGCTGCCTCTCACGGAAGTAAGGAGTATGGTGTGCTCTCAATCTCTGCTCAGTTTTACACAAAGCCAAAGGTGGAATTTACCGTATCCCGCAAGGCGTTTCTGCCGCCGCCCAAAGTGGATTCCGCAGTTGTGAGCTTTGAAGTCTCTCAATCGCCTCTTTATCTGGCCAAAGATGAGGAGCTTTTTTTCAGCGTTGTGAAGACAGCATTTTCTCAGCGAAGAAAGACCATAACAAACAGTTTAAAGACATTTGAAGGCATCAAAGACGCTTTGCAGAATGCGGACATTGACCCCGGTATCAGGCCGGAGAAGTTAAGCATAAAAGATTTTACAAAACTTGCAGATGCCCTAAGCTTTTCTATAAGCGGCAGAGAAAAATCTTGACGCCGGTATCCCGTACTTCATATAGTATCAGAGAGGGTCCCGTGTTAATAATTCATTAAGAAAGGAAGACCATGAAAAGTATTAGAATATTTTCAAAAGTCGCGGCATTAATAATTCCCCTCTCTTTTTCGCTGCTCGGATGCGGCTCTTCCAGCAGCATATCCGGTATTGAGAAGAGCGGGATAAGCGCTGATAAAAAGAATACGGCGGAGTATATGCCGGGAGAGCTTCTTGTAAAGTTCCGTGACGGAACATCTGCGATTACAGCAGAGGGACTTCACTCTTCCATCAATGCGGTCAGGAAGAAAGTGCTCAAAGAGATCAGGGTTCATCAAATAAAGCTTCCTGAAAGCGTTACTGTTACAGAGGCCGTTGAGCATTATCAGCATGACCCTAATGTCGAGTATGCCGAACCGAATTATATCATCCATAAAGCAGCAGTGCCTTCTGACCAGTATTTTAATAACCTCTGGGGGCTTAACAATACCGGACAGAACGGAGGCGTGTCCGATGCAGATATTGATGCGCCTGAGGCATGGGATATAACAACAGGCTCGCATGATGTGATTATTGCGGTGATTGATACAGGCATTGCAAGCGGCCATCCCGACCTTTCCGGTAATATCTGGAGAAACGCCGGAGAGTCAAATTGTGCAGACGACATTGATAATGACGGCAACGGTTATATAGATGACTGCAACGGCTGGGATTTCATCGGCAATGACAACGATCCTTCGGACTATGACGGCCACGGCACACATGTATCCGGCACTATCGCGGCGCAGGGCAATAACAGCATCGGCATTGCGGGCATAATGTGGGATGCGCAGATAATGCCGCTGAGAATTTTAGGTGTAAGCGGAAGCGGCACAATTGCTGACGCCGCCTCCGCCATTCTCTATGCAAACGCCAAAGGCGCCAGGATAATAAACAACAGCTGGGGAGGAAGCGGGTACAGCCAGGTGCTTAAGGATGCAGTAGACGCCTCAAATGCGTTGGTAGTCTGCGCTGCGGGAAACAACGGAACAGACAATGACGCGCTCCCTTTTTATCCGGCAAGCTATACAAGCTCCAATATAATATCTGTTGCCGCCTCGGATAATAATGATATGCTCGCCTTTTTCTCCAATTACGGGATAAACTCAGTGGACATCGCAGCTCCCGGGGTAAATATCTACAGCACTTTCCAAGTATTAACCTATGGAGTTCCAGTAACAATTTACAGCGAGGATTTTGACGGGGCATCAGGGAACCTCCCTTTGTTGGGGTGGAACAGGGGAGGCACAAACAGCACATGGGCTGTGACAGGTGGCACAGGCGTTGGCGGCAGCAACAGCCTTGAGGATAGCCCCGCATCAAACTATCTTGACAACACGAGCTCACGCGCATGGTTTAATTCGCGGGTATTTTCTGAAAAGGATAACCGTTATACCCTCTCTTTTCAATGGAAAGGCGTCCTTGAACGCGGCGCTGATTATCTTGATATTAATTATTCGCCTGACAGTATCAACTGGGATTGGACAGACTACAGGACAGGAAGCACAAATGGAAGTTTTCTTTCGTATTCTACGGATTTCACCTCTATTGCCGAGAGCTTCGACAGTTTCTATTTTGGCTTTGGCCTGTCGTCCAATAATTCAGCAATAGATGACGGGGTCTATATTGACAATGTCAGTCTTATAAGGGAGCCGCTAAACATAGGTGGGTATTCTTATGAATATGAAAGCGGAGCTTCCATGGCAGCCCCGCATGTATCAGGAGTCGCGGGGTTGATCTTTTCGCTAAATCCATCTTTAAGCAGTCTGCAGGCAAAAGAGATCATTTTAAATACTGCAGATTTAAAACCCTCGATGTCAGGCCGGACCTTAACAGGCGGACGGCTTAATGCATATAATGCGGCTCTGCACTCAGTCCAGCTGAATGCTCCTTCCGGACTGAATGCGGCAGCAGCGTCAAGCTCCACGATAAATCTGACATGGGCGGATAATTCAAATAATGAAACAGGCTTCAGGATAGAGCGGAAGGCAGGGGACGAAGGAATATACTCGGAAATAGCGGCAGTTGGGGCGAATGTAACCGGATATAATGATGCAGGTCTCAATTCGTCAACGCTTTACTACTACCGTATAAAGGCATATAATCCTGCGGGCTCTTCAAGCTACTCAAATGAAGCCGGCGCAACAACCAATGGGGAGAGTTCCGGAGGAAACGGGGGGGGCGGTGGCTGCTCAATTACTGCCGGAGCGGATGCAAAGGCTGTTGATATCTTAATGGCGCTTATACCTGCGGCAGCCGTCTTCATGGCAATAAAGAGGCGAAAGAAGAGTATCTCAAAGAGATAAAGTGGATACATACCTCTTCTTTTTTATAAATCAGGGCTTGCAGAATTCATTCTTTGACCTGATAATGCCTTATGTAACCAGCAGATCGTATGGCATCTTTTTTCTGGTTATTATCCCTTTTTTTCTGAAAGAGCCTAAAAAAAGCCTTATTGTTATTCCCTTGTGTTTTATTGCGGTAGGCATGGGAGACGCAAGCGGCAACTTGCTGAAGCATCTGCTGGAAATTCCGAGACCGTGTCATATCCTTGAAGGAGTGAGGCTTCAAGCGGGCTGCGGAGACTCTTTTTCCATGCCGTCGAATCATGCGGTAAATGCCTTTTCAGCCGCCGCCGCCTTCTCTTACTTCTTCAGAAAAGCTGCTCTGCCTATGTTTATCATTGCAATACTTGTTGCATTCTCAAGAGTATATATAGGAGTTCATTATCCATCTGATGTATTTGCCGGCGCGCTATGGGGATTTTTGACCGCGGGTATTGTTATCTTTATATATAGATGGTCTGCAGAGAGATTCAAGAAGAGCCCTTATTCCACTATCCTTTTTCTTTCACTTGTCGCTCTGACTCTTTTCCGATATTATTATATACTGACAGGACCTCTTGATCTGAGCCCGGACGAGGCACATTACTGGACATGGTCAAAAAGGCTGGATCTGAGCTATTACGCAAAAGGGCCGGTTATCGCCTACCTTATCGCGGCCTCGACCTGGATAATGGGGGACTCTGTCTTTGCCGTGCGGTTCCTTGCTCCGGTATTTCTTGCCCTTATTTCGCTTATCATTTACAAATTTTCTATTGACCTTTTCGATAAAGATGACGACGCTGAAAAGAAGGCTTTATTAGCCGCGCTTATGCTTCAGGCAACCCCGCTCTTTAGTTCATCAGGATTGATAATGACCATTGATCCGCCATTTATATTCTTCTGGACGCTTTCACTCTATCTCTTTTGGAAAGCTGTAAGCAAGAAAGAAGGCACAAAGGCACAGAGGCACAAAGGCACAGAGGGGGGTGAGGAAAGCCGTGTTTGGGTCTGGATACTGTTAGGCATCAGCATTGGTCTTGGATTGCTCACCAAATACACAATGGCCTTCTTCTATATCTGCGGGTTCCTATTTTTTCTGTTTCACAAAGAAGAACGGAGATGGTTCGGAAAGAAGGGGCCGTATATAGCCCTTCTGCTGAGCCTTGCGGTATTCAGTCCTGTGATAATCTGGAACATGAATCACGGCTGGGTTACTCTTAAGCATGAAGGAGGACATGCCGCGCTCTCAAAGGGATTTGTAATCTCTGCAAAGGAGTTCTTCAATTTTTTAGGCTCCCAGTTCGGCGTTATAACGCCTATACTCTTCTTTATTGTAATTGACGGCGGTATCAGGAATTACTTAATAGGCCGTATCCCTCAGGTGAGGCGTCTTCTCTTCTGGTTCTGGGCGCCTGTTCTCGGTTTCTTTCTACTCAAGAGCCTGCAAGGGAAGGTGCAGGCAAACTGGGCGATGAGCGCGTATATTACTGCATTTATCGCCTCGGCGGATCATATGCTTGGCAAAGGATATATTAAGAAGATAAGCAGACCTGTCTTAATTGCTGCATTCGCTATCGCGATAATAGTTACAGCGATTGCCCATTATCCTTCGGTCATCAACCTCCCGTTTAAAATGGACCCTTCTGCAAGACTGAGAGGCTGGGAAGAACTCGGCTTAAAGATGGATAAGGTATACGGCGATATGAACGCCTCAGGAAGAAAAGATGTATTTATATTTTCGGATAAATATCAGGTCTCAAGCGAACTCGCTTTTTATATGTCAAAGAAGCCGGTTACGTACTGCGTTAATCTGGGCAGGCGGATGAACCAGTACGATATCTGGGGAGGCATGAACGGCCTTATTGGATATGACGCTATCTTTGTCAGCATGAACGATATATATTTCCCGGAGAAACTTAAGAGCGCCTTTGATAAGTACGAGAGAGAAAGCTTTCCGGTTTATGAGAACGGCAAGGTCTTGAGGGTTTACACGATCTTCAGATGTTATGGTTTCAAAGGGGTTCAGCCTTACGAGTATGAGGGGTATTAATTTCTCTGTCATTCCGGCAGTCTTTTAAGCCGTGATCACAAAAGAGCATGAAAATATCCCCCTCCCCTTAGTCCCCTCCCCTCAAGGGAGGGGAATTTAAGTAGTTACCGCGCCCCTTGGGGGAGAGGGTTAGGGAGAGGGGTATGTTTCGGGTCAATGATAGAGAAAAATAATTAACACATGAAAAAATCATTAAACTTCGACATAATCGTCATCGGCGGAGGCCATGCAGGCATCGAGGCTTCGCTCGCTTCGGCGAGGATGGGGCTGAAGGCCGCGCTCATCACGATGAGCGCTCAGACGATCGGGCAGATGTCATGCAATCCCGCGATTGGAGGATTGGCAAAGAGCCACCTTGTGAAGGAGATTGACGCGCTCGGCGGTGAGATGGCAAAGATAACCGACAAGGCAGGGATACAATTCAAGATACTTAACAAGAGCAAAGGCCCTGCTGTCTGGGCTACAAGGGTTCAGTGCGACCGCGCGCTTTACAGGAGATATGCCCTCGAAGCTGTCTCGTCTCAGGAAGGGCTTGAGATAATAGAGGATACGGTTGATGAAATCCTCTTCAACAACGGGCGTATTCTCGGCATCAGGACACCCAAAGGTGAATACTTTTCACAAGCCGTGATCATTACAACAGGCACATTCCTTAACGGCTTAATACATATCGGGCTTAAGAATTATCCCGCAGGAAGGGTCGGCGAGCCGCCCTCCACAGGGGTCTCCCAGAGCCTCTTGAATATGGGATTGAAAATAGGGAGGCTCAAGACAGGAACGCCTCCAAGGCTTAACGCAAAAGATATTGATCTTTCGGTAATGGCGATACAGGACGGAGAGGTCCCTCCTCCGCCAATTTCAATATTCACAAAAGAGATAACCAATCCGCAGCTTCCTTGTTACATGACCTTTACAAATGAAGATACCCATAGAATAATACGCGAAAATCTGAAGAACTCTCCCCTTTACAGCGGCGTTATAAAAGGGGTCGGGCCGAGATACTGCCCTTCCATTGAAGACAAGGTGGTGCGGTTTAAGGACAAAGAGAGGCATCAGGTCTTTCTTGAGCCCGAAGGCATAGGCGTTGATGAATATTACGCAAACGGCATATCAACAAGCCTGCCCGAAGAGGCGCAGATAAGCCTCGTAAAGAGCATTGCCGGACTTGAACACGCAAAGATAAATAAGTTCGGTTACGCGATAGAGTATGATTTCGTATACCCAACGCAGTTGAAACCCTCTCTTGAGACAAAGCTTGTTGAAGGTCTCTTCCTTGCAGGGCAGATCAACGGCACATCAGGCTATGAAGAGGCCGCGGCTCAGGGGCTTATGGCAGGGATAAACGCGGGGCTGAAGATAAAGGGAGAAGCACCGACGATACTCGGAAGGGATGAGGCGTACATAGGCGTGCTGATAGATGACCTTGTGACTAAAGGGACTGAGGAGCCATACAGGATGTTCACATCACGGGCTGAATACAGGCTCTTGCTGAGGCAGGATAATGCGGACCTCCGTCTTATGGAGAAAGGCTACAACCTCGGACTGATAAATAAAGACGCCTTTGATATGCTCCTCTACAAAAAAGATGCTGTAGCCGCAGAGATAAAAAGGCTCAAGTCAGAAAGGTGCAAGCCGGATTCCGTAAATCCTCTCCTCAGAAAAGTCGGCAGTACGGAGATAAAAGAAGACGCCTCGCTTTATAAGCTTCTTAAGAGGCCTGAGGTAAGCTACTCCGACATTATCCAAATATCGCCGCCGGAAAAAGAACTTCTTCCTGACATTATTAATCAGGTGGAGATACAGACGAAATATAAGGGTTACATCAGACGCCAGGCTGAGCATGCTGAAAAACTGAAGAAGATAGAGATGGTAAAGATACCCGAAGGTTTTGTATATAAAGGAATACCCGGCCTATCAAACGAGATAGTCGGCAAGCTGGAAGAGATAAGGCCTCTTAACCTTGGACAGGCAGGCAGGATACCCGGCGTCACCCCCGTGGCTGTATCGTTGCTGATGGTGGCGGTGGAGAGACAGAGGAGATATGCCTCCAAGGAAGGCAGGGATATTTAAAGGTGAGAACACGCGATAGAGGTTGGGGATATTTCGCAAGCCTGCTTCTCTTTCCTTATCTGTATGTTAAATTAGTACGCTTTCTGCTATAGTCTTTTGAAAAAAGCTTGCTTCCTTCCTGAAATCAATAATTGAAACTTCTTAACAAAGTTTGCAGATTATAAACGATAATCAATGCCAAACATAAAGAAGTATCTTGCCTGATTTCTTCTGTAGAAAAACTTGCTTATCTGAGCATTGTATGGTATGTTTTTATATTTAATAATGAGTTATCTTTTTAGAAGTAGAGAGTATTATGCGTATTAAAAACAGGTTTCATCTTTTTGTTCTTTGTATTTCTTTAATGCTTTTACTGGGCTTTGCGGCTGTGAGCAGAGTTTGCGCTGCGCTCGTTACTAATTCCGGAGCTATGCCTTCACCGACAGACGTAGTGACTTTTGATAATTTTGGTCCGGGGTTTACCGTTGGTTCCGGGCCCCAACAGGTGGGCACGCCTATAGGTGAAGATATCGTCTGGACGACTACCTATTCTTCTTCTGTTATCGGTTGCGGTGGCTATCTCTTGGGTAGTAACGGCTATTGGAATTGCGGCAAGGCCGGGCATACAGGACTCAGTACCGGATCAGGCGACATGATCTTCACATTCAACAGCGGGTTGGTCAACTCGGTAGGCGGGTTTATCAATTACGCGCCGGGAAAAGGTTCAAATGTCGTGATCAGCGCGCACGCCTGCACAGGCGCCGTGCTTGAATCCTACGATATCACCGTGGCTGCGCCTATTTCGACGCCAAGCGGGGTGAACGCAGGGGCGTTTCGCGGCATTACCCGCCCCTCTGCCGATATTTGCCAGTTTAGGGTTTCCAATCAGTATGTGGTGCTCGATGATTTGACGTTCTCCGAAGCGGCACAGGTTCCAAACCTCAATGAATGGGGAATGATAATCTTTATGGCGCTTGCAGGTCTTAGTTCAGTTTATTATCTGAGAAGAAATAAGATAAAAGGTTAAAATCAGATATTAGAAAACGTTTATTGGGGCGGGATAATATTTCCCCCCCTTTTTTTGTGAATGTTTCAACCAGTAATTATTAGTTTTCTCAACTCCTGAGATTATTGCTTTGTAGGTGAAAACAATAGCCATTTTATTTATTGACCACACGTTAAAATCTATGCTACTCTCACGCAGCAGTTCAACAGAAAGGACGATACTGCGTGGCATTTATTAAGTGCAGCTTCTGTAGTAAGCAATTTAGCGATAAATTGACAATATGTCCCTTTTGCAGGAAACATATTGAAGAATGGAAGCCTAAGAGGCTGCAAGAAACAAAAGAAAAGCTGCCTGCAGAGCCTCAAGAACTCCCACCCAAAAAACAGTCATCAGACAGGGTCAATGCAGAAAAATTCATTATTCCAGCTGCAAAAAGTAAGAGCTACATTATCAGGATAGGGTGGATCGGCATTTTCTTAGGTGTCTCGCTTTTTTTGTTAGGCATCTCGATTTTCGTCATGGCCTTACTCGCTCGTGTTGAATGTGATGCTAAATGTATATTTGGGGGCCTTTTTCTAATGGTTACTGGCCTTATTATGGCGGTTGTCTTTTATGTAGTGGCACGGGAATAATAATCAAGAGGGGAGGCTTCATCCTCCCCTCTTGATACTACTACGATGAGAGATTCGCTCTTATTGAACGGTAATCTTTCTGGTTTCCTTAAAGAAGACGAAACTACGCTTTCCTTCTTCCCCGGGATCCGGGTCGAGTTGATACCTTAATTCCACTGTCAATTCCATTTCTTTCGATTTAATTTCCCGTGTCTTCTTGCCGGGTTCTTTCTCCACGTCTTCGTAGGGGAATTTGATTTCATACTTCTCTACCCTTTTCTGTCCGGGCTGCAGAGATGTATCGGCTATCAGGCCCATCTTGACCTGCGCGCCATAGACCTCGGCGTCGCCACGGCAGTTAGTTGCTTGCGGCATGTAAATCTTTGAATCTCTGAATATCTCTTTGCCATCCGGCGTTTTAGCGGTCACATCCAGGACCAGCCTGTTTGTGGAGGGTCAACCGTCAGGGATTCTATGTCCCGCCTTATTGGCTATTTTCACCGTGACAGCAGCCATCGGAATGAGATCTCCGGGCCTCGGCAAAACCTTGTATCCCTTGGCATGGATATCGACATTCACCGCCATCTTGACCATGTCGGGATCGCGGTAAGCCGGCATGGTGTGTCCTTTGCCGGATTTTTCCATATGGCAGTCCTGACAGGTCTCATCGCCGTCTGCAGGGATATATGCATGGAGATAGCTTCCATAAAGTGTCGCGCACTGTGAGGGCTGGGGGAATTCAAAATTAGGTCCGAGCCCGTGACACTGCCCGCACATGACAACTTCTTCCAGTATGACGCTCTTTTTCATTGCCTTGTAAACCTTGTCGGCATGCGAGCCGTCTTTTGAACCGTAAACAACTCCCTTTTCAGGTTCTCCATCCTGCCATTTGTGGACGATAGCCTTCAGGTTGTGGCAGACGAGACAGTTGATGTTTACTTTTTCGAGGGTCGCCTTGTCGCCGTCTAAAATGGCCTTTGCCAGTTGCTGCGCTACCTCATCAGTGGCGTCTTTAATCTGGGGTAAATGACATTTGAAACAGTAGGCGAAATGCTCCACCTTAATGTCCTTTATCTCCTTTACCCCGGACTTTGTAAAAGTCTTCATAAGAGCAGGATCAATCATGCCTTTCATTGCTCCCATTGTGGAGCCTGTGCCGATAAGGGATCTGGCATGAATGGACTTCGACCATTCATCATAAATCTGTGAATGGCATTCTTTGCAGGAGTTGACATCATACATCGCTGTAAGTTCATCAACAGTCTTTGCCTGTTCCGCAAAGGTCAAGGCAGGCACAGCCAGGAAAAGCAAAACCAGAAAAAATTTCCAAATCCTCATTAACTCCTCCTTATAAATTGTTTTTGTTTAATAAATGGCAGTTGCAAAACCGCTCTCTATTTGCCATATTGAGCAAGTACGTAACAATATCTCAAATTGTTATGTGATTGTCCAATTAAAATTTTAAATAGTTTTATTTAGGAGCCCCCTGTTCAAGAAGTAAGTGCAAAAAGTGAACAGCCTTTCATCATCCGACTGGCAAAATAACGGCAAGGCTATGGTTATCGCAAAGCTTGGCGGGGAATACGACTGCGAAGTTAACTTATTATTAACTATGCTGTAGATTCGGAAAAATGACAGGGAATATAACCGCTGACAATCACAGCTTACCAGGCTCCATATGCCGGATTATCTTCCCTTCAACCATATATATGACATCCTCAGCGATGTTTGTCGCGTGGTCGGCGAGCCTCTCAAGATATTTTGATACATAAGTCACCTTGACCACGCGCGTTATTGTGGAGGGGTCGCGTATCATCATCTCCATCAGCTCTTCGCATACCGCGCTGTTAAGATCATCCACTTGATCATCACGCATGATGACATCCTTTGCAAGAGTCGTGTTCCCGTTCACGAAGGCGTTGATCGCGTCAATGACCATGCCCTGAGCTATCCTCGACATGCGCGGGATATCAATGTAGGGCTTAAGAATCGGCTCTCTGTTAAGCTCAACCGAGCGCTCGGCAATATTGACTGCGTTATCCGCTATCCTCTCCATATCCGTAGTTATCTTCATTGCAGTTGTTATAAAACGGAGATCTTTGCCCATCGGCTGTTTCAACGCAAGGAGCCTTATGCATTCCTCATCTATCTTTACGTCATAAGTGTTTATCTCTTTGTCCTTTTCAATAACCTGAAGGGCAAGGTCTGAATCCCTGTCAACGAGCGATTTGACCGAATTCTTTATCGCCGTCTCAACAAGGGAGGCCATCTTCAGGAGCATCTCATTAAGATGCCCGATTTCATCGCTTTTAACAGTCATTATCCGAACCTCCCTGTAATGTAATCACCCGTAAGTTTTTCAGCCGGGTTAGTGAATATTCTATCTGTATTGTCATATTCTATCAAATCCCCTAACATCATAAATCCTGTCATGTCTGATATCCTCGCGGCCTGCTGCATATTGTGCGTAACTATAATGATTGTTACATATTTTTTTAAATTAACAATAAGGTCTTCTATCTTTGATGTCGAGATGGGATCAAGCGCGGATGTCGGCTCATCGAAAAGAAGCACCTCCGGCTCAACAGCAAGCGCGCGCGCAATGACAAGCCTTTGCTGCTGTCCGCCTGAGAGTTCGTACGCGCTTGCATGAAGTTTGTCCTTAACTTCATCCCATAACGCAGCGTGATTAAGCGCTCTCTCCACCCTTTCAGAAAGGTCTGATATTTTTTTGATGCCTTTCAGCCTCAATCCATAAGCTATATTGTCGAAGATGTTCATGGGGAAAGGAGTGGGCTTCTGAAAGACCATCCCGATGCGGCTCCTGAGATCAATAAGGTCTATTTCTTCTGAAAAGATATTTTTCCCCTTAAAGAGTATCTCTCCTTCATATTTATTTCCGGGATAAAGGTCGTGCATACGGTTAAAACACCGGAGAAGCGTAGTCTTTCCGCAGCCGGAGGGTCCGATGAGGGCGGTTACGTTATTTTTATAGACCGGCAGAGTGACATTTTTTATCGCATGGACATTGCCGGCGTAGTAGAAATTGAGGTCTTTCACATTAAATTCTGTCACAGCGTTCATCGCCTTCCGAGCCTCCCTTTAATTAAGAGCCTGCCGATGACCGTAAGCATAAGGATAGAGAGCGTTATAACAAGAGACGCGGCCCATGCCTGCGTATGCCAGCTCTCATAAGGCCCCATCGCGTACTGAAAGATCGTTACAGTGAGTGAGGCGATAGGTTTGTTCATATCAGTAGCGAAGAATGAATTATTGAATGACGTGAAGAGGAGCGGCGCGGTCTCACCTGAAACACGCGCTATCGAAAGTAATATTCCGGTCAGTATTCCTGTTGATGCTCCCCTATATACAATCTGTATTATTACTTTGTAATACGGCGCTCCGAGGGCGAATGCCGCCTCTCTCAAAGTCCATGGCACAAGTCTCAGCATGTCTTCCGTAGTCCTCAGGACAACAGGGATCATGATTATTGATAATGCGATCGCGCCTGCCCAGCCGCTGAAATGTCCGAGAGGTTTCACAAGCACGGCATATATAAATGTCCCGATCACAATAGACGGAACGCTGACCATGATGTCTGAGAGTACACTTATCAGTCTTGCTATCTTTCTGCCGCGCGCGTACTCTGCAAGAAATGTCCCGCCAAGCACGCCTATGGGAACGCCTATCAACGTTGCGCAAAGGGTTATCATCAACTGCCCTACAAAAGCATTCCTCAACCCTCCTCCCTCAACACCTGCGGGAGCAGGATCGTTGATGAACAAATCCATATTCAACGCCTTTATCCCATGCACAAGCACATCGCCCAAAATAAAGACGAGCCAGAAGAGCCCCATAAGAGCTGCAATGGTGCAAAGTGCCATGGCGATAACGCCTTCTATTTTTCTCTTCCTCGCCCTTGTCATCGTGAATACTTCCTTTCCGCCTTAAGAAGAAAATATTTTGCTATGGCAAGAGTAATAAAGCTCATCACAAAGAGTACGAGCGCAAGGTAAAAAAGGGAGGAAAGGTAAATGTCATTATCCGCCTCTGCAAACTCGTTCGCAAGTGTGACCGTTATAGTAGCCGCAGCATCAAGAAGCGATGTCGCGATCCTGTGGTTGTTCCCGAGCACAAAGGCCACGGCCATAGTCTCGCCTATTGCCCTGCCTAAGGAAAGGACAATCCCGCCGAAGACGCCGATCTTTGAGTAGGGGATAACAATATTTTTAACGACCTCCCATTTTGTAGCGCCAATAGCATAAGCGGATTCCTTTATTATGGGAGGGGTGAGATTAAAGGAGTCTCTGGAGATGCTGGCGGTAAACGGTATTATCATGATGCTCAAAATTACGCTCGCGGTTAAGATATCAATCCCCATAGGTGTTCCCTGAAATAAAATGCTGACAAAAGGTATATCAGCACTGATCTTTTTCAGAAAAGGTTCAACATGCTTGCTCATTATCGGTGAAAGCGTGAAGAGCCCCCACATTCCGTATATGATACTTGGTATTGCAGCCAGCAGTTCAATGGCCGCGCCTACGGGACCTTTGAGAAAGTTGGGTGATATTTCGGTAACAAATATAGCAATCCCTATGGCAACAGGTATCGCTATGAGCAGAGAAAGAAAAGTCGTTATGATTGTTCCGTAAATATTAGTCAGCGCGCCGAAGGACTCTTTTACAGGGTTCCAGTCCGTTGAGGCAAGAAATTTTATGCCGAATCTCCCTATTGCCGGAGAGGATTCTGAAATAAGAACGTAAAGTATTCCTATTATAAAAATGATGACTGAGAATGAAGCAATGGCAGTGGTTGTCGAGAAGACAATGTCAGCGGGATTTTTTTTAAATTGTAACGCCAATGCTGTTACTCCATTTCTAATAAAATATTCCGTTATTGCAGACCGTTTGTCTTCCAGTAAGCCCTGACCTTATCTTTTAAGGATGCGGGCAGGGGAACATAGACGAGCTCTTTAGCCTTATTATCACCGTTCTTAAAAGCCCAGTCAAAGAATTTTACGACGCTTTTATTTGAACCCGACTTCTCCTTTGCAAGGAGTATGAAGGTTGCTCCTGCAATCGGCCATGAATCCTTACCGGGAGCGTTGGTAAGCCAGAGGTAAAAATCCTTTTTCGGATCAAAATCTCCTGACTCCGCGGCATCTTCAAAGCTCGCAAATCCGGGTTCAACAAAATTTCCCGCAGCGTTCTTAAGTTGTGTATGGTTGAGCTTGTTCTGTTTTGCGTAGGCGAACTCAACATATCCGATGGAGTTTGCTGTTCTTTTTACATAGTTTGCCACTCCTTCATTCCCTTTTCCTCCGATACCCGCTGGAAATTTCACAGCCTTTCCCGCACCGACCTTCTCCTTCCATGCAGGGCAGGTTTCACTCATGTAATTTGTAAAAATGGCAGTTGTTCCCGACCCGTCTGAGCGGTAAACAACAGTGACCTCGCTGTGCGTCAGTTTTGACTGCGGGTTTATCTTCTTTATCTTCTCATCATTCCAGTATTTGATTTCACCAAGGAAGAGTTTGCAAAGGGTCTCGGAATCGAGCTTAAGCTCTCCCGGCTTGACGTTTTCAAGATTTACTACCGGAACAACACCTCCAATGACAGCGGGGAATTGAAGAAGTTTATCCTTCTGAGTTTGCTCAGGCTTGAGCGGATCATCCGATGCTCCGAAGTCAACAGTCCTTTCTGTAACCTGCCTTTGCCCCCCGCCTGAACCTATGGATTGATAGTTGATCTGCACGCCGGTTATCTTGTTGTAATCATACGCCCATGCTGAATACACGGGGTAAGGGAATGTCGCTCCTGCGCCGTTGAGTGTTTCAGCTGCCTCCGCATATGCGAATGACAGGATCATTACTGCCATAAATAATAGTTTATAAAATGTTTTCATATTTCCTCCTTTTGACAATTATTTTACAACTCAATTGTTACAGGAATATTACAGGGTTATTAATGGTGTGTTAAGTTTCAGAGAAATACGTTTCCCTCGTTATTATTAAACGAGAGCGAATGCGATTTTACGAACAATAAACCTTCACGATCGTGCCTCTTCCTTCTTCGCTCTCAATCTTCATCTCCCAGCCGTGAGCCTTGACAAGGTGTTTGACGATGGCGAGGCCGAGCCCTGTGCCTCCCAATTCGCGTGAGCGTGAAGAGTCAACACGGAAGAATCTCTCGCCGACTCTTGATAGATGTTTCCTTGGAATACCAATGCCCGTGTCTTTTACAAATAGATAACTTCTGCCCTCCTCCTGAGCAGCGCCGATCTCTATCTCGCCCTTCTCTGTAAATTTGACGGCATTGTCGGCAAGATTAAGAAAGATTTGCTCCAGCCTGTCCTTATCAGCTCTGATGACAATATTTTCCATTTCAAGCTTTTTATTTAGCGAAATATCTTTCTCCGCAGCCTGCACAATTATAGTTTTAAGCACGTGATCAATAGATTCCGAGATATCCACTTCGGTTGTGTTCATTTTAATTACACCGAGTTCAACTTTTGAAAGCGTCAGCAGATCATCCACCAGCCTGTTGAGCCTTTCGCTGTGGGATTTGATAATCTGGAGAAATTTTTCGGCATGTTCTTTGTCATACAGCGCGCCGTCCAGAAGCGTCTCTGCAAAACCCCTGATGGCTGTTACCGGTGTCTTAATTTCATGCGAGACATTCGCCACAAAATCCTTTCTCATCTGCTCAAGCCTCTTCAGGCGGGTCAGGTCATGAAAAATAGCCGCTACCCCCGCTATCTCGCCTACTTTGTAAGATATCGGCGATACCATGACCGATAAATATCTTTCTTCGGGAAATTCAATGATCAGCTCGGCTGATCCGGTCATCCGGTTTTGTTTCACCTGATCAACGAGAGATATGAATTCCGGGTTCCTTACAACTTCGATTAACGGCTTGCCATCCAGCTCCGGGATGCCGAAGAGTTCTTTAGCCGCATGGTTTGAAAGTTCAATGATACCGTGTGTATTAATGAGCAAGAGCGCTTCGGGTATATTTTTAATGATGACATTCAGACGTTTTGTCTTTTCATCACTTTGGGCAATGTTTGTTTCCAGTTTAGACGCCATGTCATTCAAGCTATGCGCCAGTACTGTAAACTCTCCTGCTCCCTCCAGGTGAAGCCTTTTTTTGAAAAAACCATGAGCTATCGCATCCGCGAAGTCGGCTGTCTGATTCACGAGCTTTCGTATTCGTTCTGTCTGCCAGCTTAAGATGATCCCGGCCAACAGGAATATCGCAATGACCATGAAAATTATCTTCAGCCTGAGGGCATGAACTGAATCATTAACATCTTTCAGCGGAACTGCAAGTCTTATATACCCGGCAGGCTGTCCCTCATTCATGACCTTCCTTGCCAAATAAAGGAAATCATAGTTTAGCGTATCGCTGTGCCTCACAGACCATCCTGTATCAGAAATGATAGCCTGCTGTATCTCAAGCCTGTCGGCATGGTTATCCATCTTTGAGGAGTCATTGTCTGAATCACCGAGCACTTTTCCGCTGATGTCAATGACTGTAACACGCGCTCCGGTCTTTTCCTTAATCCGCCTGCAAAATTCATCAAGAGAGGCTGCCTGATTGAAAGAGATATTTTCAGATATAATGCCCGCCTGGATCGAGAGGTTGTCTCTCAGATTGCCTATATAGCCTGAGCGCACAACATTAGAGACGTATAGGTCAATAAAGATTACTGAAATCAGAAGTACTATAAAATAGAGGAGGAATATTCTTCTGAAGATATGTCTCTTCATAGTTCTCCATCAACATAATAGCCGATGCCCCTTCTCGTCTTGATGTAAAGAGGGTGCGAGTGGTCGTCTTCTATCTGCTCCCTGAGACGCCTGATATGCACGTCAACGGTTCTCGGCTCAACGTATGCCTCGTTTTTCCACACGGCGTTCAGGAGCATCTCCCTGTCAAACACCCGCCCTTTTTTTCTAACTAAATAAAGGAGGAGCTTAAATCCCGTTGCGCTGAGTTTAACCGGTAATCCTCTTTTAGACACCTGATAGGTATCAGAGTTGATCTCAAGGTCTCCGATCTTAAGTATCTTTTCTGCCGCAGGTTTTTCCTGAGTGCGTCTCAGAACCGCCCTGACACGAGCAATCAGCTCGCGCGGACTGAAGGGCTTTGTTATATAGTCGTCGGCGCCCATCTCAAGGCCTAACACCTTATCAAGCTCATCGCTTTTTGCTGTAAGCATAATAATGGGAATGAGTGATGTCTCCTCGGAAGACTTAAGGGTTTTACAGAGCTCCATCCCCTGTATGCCTGGAAGCATCAGGTCGAGGATAATCAGGCTGAACTTTTCTTTACGGATGATCCTGAGGGCATCCTCTCCGTCAGAAGAAACAGAGACCTCAAAGCCTTCTTTGCTGAGATTGTAAGATATCAGGCTGGAGATATCTTTTTCGTCTTCAACAACAAGAATTTTGGTATTCATAAGCATCAACGGGGAAAATTATTTTTTAAAAAACATCTTCAAAAAGAGATGATAGTATTTTATGCTCGATAATATCATAGCCCCGCCAAAGCCGAGATAAATGACCGCCAGCCACTGTTTGGGAATCGGGGAATGCCTTAATATTATTCCCAGGCATATCATTATCAGGATGATTATGTAGCTCTTACGTTCCTGAAAGGCAAATACAGAGTTCTTGCCTTGAAGAGAAGTGATGCGTTCAGTATTTTTATAGGCAAGCTTTAAAAAGCCGAAATGATGTATCAGGATGGCAAGAAGGACCCCAGAAACAAGAAAGGGACCCATGTCGCCTTCAATCTCTTTCAGCCATCCGGCAGCGCGCCAGCACAACAGTGCCCCGACAACGCTCCATACAAAGCCGGATAAAAAAATAAGGGTTTTTCTGTCAACCATTGGTATAAATCTTTTTATCTTCATTGAAGAATTTTATTCCTGAAAAGTTTTATTATTGTCGGGCATTCTCCTTAAAAGAAGCAAGGTAAATATTAACGGAATCTTATTGCTCGGCTGTAGCCGCAAGTATCATTCTTGTGAAATTATCCACCAAGGTGTGCATTAAATTCTGTCCCTGCGCCATTTTTCATAACAGCAAGAATTTTATTCGTATCCCAGCTTACCCTGTATGGGCTAAAACTCCTCAATGCATCAAAGACGTCAGAAATAGAGATAAGCTGACTGCAAAAGCCCGATCCAACGACTTTTCGACCAGATGATGCCCTTTGGGATATACTGAGACATTACGACGCGCGATTTAAGCTCTATAATGGCGTCGCTGAGCATGCGGGCATCCAGGGGAAGTTTTTCCGTTTTCCAGGTCATGCAGACATTTTATCACATAAAAAACAACTTTTTGCGATTTTCAGGCAAGGCCCTTTTCATATCCAAATACAATAACGGCAAAGGCTGATTGCTTTTTTCCCGGCTTATTTAGTAAAATAACTTCCTTAGATTTAATTTTTTCTTTTAATCACGCTAAATTAAGGAGCAGAGAATTACATGCAACCAACTTACAATCCTTCCGTCAGAAAACGGAAAGGAACACATGGTTTTTTAGAGAGGATGAGCACAAAAGGCGGCCGCAATGTTATCAAGAGAAGACGCGCCAAGGGCCGCAAGAAACTTTCTGTATAGTGAAGACTTTTGCAATCTTTCTCATAAGAAATTATAAGAAGTACCTCTCGCCGTTTCTGCCTGATTCATGCAGATTTTATCCCTCATGTTCCAGCTACTCTCATGAAGCGATTAAAAGGCACGGCATCTTTAAAGGGTCAGGACTTTCCCTGCGAAGAATCGCAAAATGTCATCCGCTGCACCCGGGCGGATATGATCCGGTAAGGGATTAAAGGAAAAATGGAAAAGCGCACACTTATAGCTGTTGCTCTGTCAATCGTGATCCTGGTTGGCTGGTCATATTTTTTTCAGCCAAAACCCGTGCCGCAGAAGCCTGCGTCAGTTGAGCAGACGAAACCGGCTGAAAAAAGCCAAACCGATCAGGCATTGTCAGTTCCTGCCCCTCAAAACCCTGAACAAATCTCTCTTACAGCAGACAGCAGTGGGAGCGATGTCACTGTTGAGACAGACCTGTACAAGGCCGTTTTCTCAACCAAAGGCGCAATTGTAAAATCATGGCAGCTTAAAAAGTACCTTGACAAAGCCGGTATGCCTGTAGTGCTCTTGAAAGAGCCGGGCTCCGTGCCTTCTCTTGGGATATTATTTGAGAGCGGTGACCGCAATCTGCCCCAAAATATAATATACACTGCAAGTAAAGACGGGCTGATACTCTCTAAAAACGGAATCTCTACTGGAGAGATAGTATTCGATTATACCTATCAGGGTATCTCCATAAAGAAGAAACTCGCCTTCTATAATGATGACTACAAGATTGATCTCTCAATAGAGACGTTGAATGCCCCTTCTTATATGATCGTGCTCGGTACGAACTTCGGAGTCTTCGACAAAGAGCAGAGCGAACATAAAGGGCCGGTGCTGCTGGCAGATTCTAACAGAAAAGAGTTTGATGGCAAGCTTAAAGAGACACAGCTTTTGACCGGATATATAAGCTGGATAGCCCAAGAAGATAAATACTTTACTGCTGCTATAGCTCCTCTTACGAAGGTTGAGAGCGCAAAAGTCTGGAAGGAAGGGGAAACGGCTGAGATTGCCTTAAAGGTCTCCTCACAAAAGCAGGATTTCCTCTTTTATGCAGGCCCTAAAGAATACGACGGGCTTAAAAAGCTGAATGTCGGGCTTGAGCACATAATTGATTTCGGATGGTTCTCAATCGTTGCGATGCCGCTCTTCTGGGTATTAAAGTTTTTCTATAAATACTTAGGCAATTACGGGTGGACTATAATCCTGATCACAATAATCACAAGGATACCTTTTATTCCCTTAATGCACAAGAGCCAGCAGTCAATGAAGAAGATGCAGGCCATACAGCCCGCGCTTGCATCAATAAAGGAACAATACAAAAAAGACCCTCAGAAGATGCAGAAGGAGATGACCGAACTCTATAAGAAGCACAAGGTAAATCCTGTTGGTGGATGTCTGCCGATGCTCCTTCAGATCCCTGTATTTATTGCGCTCTATAATGTTCTTTCAAAGGCGATTGAGCTTAGAGGAGCGCCGTTTATGTTCTGGATACATGACCTTTCGATGAAAGACCCGTATTATATATTGCCTGTTGTAATGGGTGCATCAATGGTATTTCAGCAAAAGATTACACCATCCACTATGGACCCGGCGCAGGCAAAGATTATGATGATCATGCCGATTGTCTTTACATTCATGTTCCTCAGTTTCCCCTCCGGGCTGGTTATTTACTGGCTTGTAAATAATATACTCGGCATAGCGCAGCAGCTTTATGCAAATAAAAAAGCTGAAGCGTAATCAGCTATTTCTTTACTCTTTCTTATTCCGCTCCTGTAAAATATTCAGATGCATACTGACGATACAATCGCCTCAATCTCAACCCCGTCAGGCCGCGGCGGAATCGGAATAGTCAGGCTCAGCGGCAAAGACGCTGTAAAGATAGCGGACAGACTCTTCTCCTCTCCGAAAAATAAAAAACTCATCAAAATCCCATCCCACAGAATACTTTACGGTAATATCATAAACCCTTCAAACAGAGAAGTTGTTGACGAGGCGCTTGTATCTGTAATGAAGGCCCCCAACACCTATACCAGAGAAGATATCGTCGAGATAAACTGTCACGGCGGCGTTGTGCCTCTCAAAAGGATCCTGGAGCTTCTGATAAAAGGAGGCGCGAGGCTTGCTGAGCCGGGAGAATTTACAAAGAGGGCGTTTCTGAACGGCAGGATTGACCTTGTCCAGTCGGAGGCTGTGCTTGACATAATCAATTCATTGACTGAGCAGAGCCGGAAGGCGGCCCTTGAACAGTTGAGAGGCGGGCTGTCAGGAAAGATAGAGTCTGCAAGGAATAAACTGGTTGACCTTACGGCAATTGTTGAGACATTTATTGATTTTCCTGAAGAAGATATAGAGACTGCGAGCCAAAAAGAACTTGAAGGCAGGGCTGTTGAAATTAAGCGGCAACTGAAAGAGCTTATTCAGAATGCGAGGCATGGGAGAGTTCTGAGAGAAGGGCTTAAAACAGCGATCATCGGCAGGCCGAATGTCGGAAAATCCTCTCTGTTGAATGCGCTCCTTGAGCAGGACAGGGTCATTGTTACTGAGATGCCCGGCACAACAAGGGATGTTATCGAGGAATACCTTGATATAAACGGCTTCCCTATAAGGATCATGGATACGGCCGGAATAAGAGAGGCGATAGATATAGCTGAAAGCGAAGGCGTTGCGAGAAGCCTGAGGGCTATGAAAGATGCAGGCCTCGTGCTTCTGGTGCTTGATGGAAGCAACAGCTTGCATGATACGGATATGGAGCTGATAGAGAAATCAGGTTCGGGTAATTCAATCCTGGTTTTAAACAAATCAGACCTGCCTTCAGAAATACCGCAGGGCTCCCTGCCGAATGACAGGACGGCAGTAAAGATATCAGCCCTTAAAGGAAGAGGTTTGGATGAACTGAAGGATGAGATCGTCAGGACATCGCTTAAAGAGGCCGCCGGTACAGGCGATGCAATCGCAACAAATGTAAGGCATATAAAAGCGATTGAAAGAGCGTATCACTCAATCAATTCATTTTCAAAAAACCTCAAAAAAGGGATTTCACCTGAATTTCTTGCGGTAGACTTGAGGGACGGCCTCGATGCCCTCGGAGAGATAATAGGAATCACTACGCCTGAAGAGATACTCAATAAGATCTTCAGCGACTTCTGTATTGGGAAGTAAGCCCCTGAGTGTAGTATTCTTTTATAATTCTCATAATTGTTCTTGCCGTTTAGACTGATGTTAGATTAATATTAAGCGTTGAAATTATAGAGGAATGAAATAGATGCCGCTGTCGCTTAATGAGATCAAAGATCGTGCCCTTGCTTTCTCCCGCGAGTGGGAAGGCGCGAACGCGGAACGTGCAGAGGCGCAGACATTCTGGAACGAGTTCTTCAACGTCTTCGGCGTAAACCGCAGGCGGCTGGCGAGTTTTGAAGAGCCGGTCAAACGTGCGCGGACGCGGTTTGAACAGAGCGGCAGCAAGGGCGGTTTCATAGACCTCTTCTGGCGCGGCACACTCATAGCCGAACATAAATCTCTCGGCAAGGACCTTGATTCAGCGTACAAACAGGCTCTGGAATATTTTGAAGGACTTGCTGAACGTGACCTGCCCCGCTATGTCATTGTTTCCGATTTCGCTCGTATCCGGCTCTACGATCTCGATTCCAGTACGCAGAATGACTTTCTGCTCAAAGACCTTTACAAGCACATAAAGCTCTTTGGCTTCATCGCTGGCTACACCACGCAGCAGATTACAGCACAAGACCCGGTCAATATCAAAGCCGCCGAACGCATGGGAAGGTTACATGACCGCCTGCGTGAGTCAGGTTATGAAGGGCATACACTTGAAGTCCTTTTAGTGCGCCTGCTCTTCTGTCTCTTTGCTGAAGACACAACTCTTTTTGAACCTCGCGGATCTTTCCGTGATTTCCTTGAAAACAGCACACATGAAGACGGCTCTGATCTCGGCTCTCAATTAGCGCATCTTTTTCAGGTGCTTAATACCCTTGAAGAGAAACGGCAAAGAAACCTCGATGAGACGCTTGCGGCCTTTCCCTATGTTAACGGAAGGCTCTTTGAAGAGACGCTCTCTATCCCGACCTGTGACCGTGCAATGCGAGAGATGTTGCTTGACTGCTGTGCGCTTGACTGGGGGCGCATATCTCCAGCGATCTTCGGCGCGCTCTTTCAGTGCGTCATGGATGAAGAAGGAACAGCACGCCGCCGCAATCTTGGCGCTCACTACACCAGCGAAGAGAACATACTCAAGCTCATCAAGCCGCTCTTTCTTGATGAGCTATGGGCTGAGTTTCATTCAGCAAAGAAGAGCACAAATAAACTCTTTGAATTTCATAAGAAAATCGCACGGCTGAAATTCCTTGACCCCGCCTGCGGCTGCGGTAATTTCCTTGTCATTGCATACAGGGAATTGAGATTGCTTGAACTTGAAATACTTCGCGCTGTCCGTGCCTCAGGGCAGATGCATCTTAATATCTTTCAACTCGTGAACGTTGACGTTGATCAGTTCTACGGGATTGAGATAGAAGAATTTCCATCTCAGATCGCACAGGTTGCACTCTGGCTCACTGACCATCAGATGAATATGTTAGTGTCTGAGGAATTCGGCCAGTACTTCCGACGTCTTCCGCTTACTCACGCGGCAAAGATACATTGCGGCAATGCACTTCAAATGGACTGGAATGATGTTGTCTCTGTTTATGATGTTGACTATATCCTCGGCAATCCGCCGTTTGTGGGCAAGAAAGAACAGAAAGTCGAACAGAAAGCGGACATGGCACTCATATTCGGCGATATTAAAGGCTCAGGAGTGCTTGATTATGTAACGGCATGGTATCTGAAGGCAGTCAATTATGTGAGGGGTGATGAAAAAACAGGTAACCTGCTGGACAACTTACCCAACATGCCGAAACCTCCAATTGAGAAAATAAAGATCGCCTTTGTCTCGACAAACTCCATTACACAAGGTGAACAGGTTGGAGTGCTATGGAGCGAACTATTAAGACTCGGAGTCAAAATTCATTTTGCTCACCGAACATTCCAATGGTCAAATGAGGCGCGTGGTAAGGCGGCTGTTCACTGCGTGATTATCGGCTTAGCCTTACATGAGGCAGCGCAAAAAAGGATTTATGACTATGACACTCCTAGATCAGAACCTCATGCAATAAAGGTCAAAAATATTAATCCATACCTTGTGGATGGAGAAAACCTTATTATAAAGTCTTCCTCCAAGCCGATATGTAATGTTCCTGAAATGCGTAAAGGGAACGAAGCAACGGATGACGGGCACCTTTCTCTTCTTCAAGAAGAAAAAGAGGAACTCTTAACTATTGAGCCTGGCGCAGCAAAATGGATAAGAGCCTTTGTTGGTTCTGAAGAATTCATAAACAAGAAAAACCGTTGGTGTTTATGGTTAAAAGAGATTGATCCTGGTGAGTTAAGAAAAATGCCCAACGTTATGAAGCGCGTGAAAAAAGTAAGAGAATTTAGACTTGCAAGTCCGAAAGCAGCGACAGTTGTGCGAGCAGAAACACCGTGGCTTTTTGGAGAAATAAGACAGCCTGCGAAAGGCAGCTTCCTTTTAATTCCAAAGGTCTCATCCGAAAAGAGGACTTATGTGCCAATAGCGTATCTCCAAAGTGATGTAATAATAAATAATACGGTTCAATTCATCGAAAATGCTGACTTGTATTTGGTCGGAATACTACAGTCGAGCCTGCATATGGCTTGGCTACGTGCTGTTGGCGGACGAATGAAGAGTGATTATCAATACTCGATAAATCTTGTCTACAACAACTTCCCGTGGCCGAATGAGCCATCTGAGAAACAGGTTGCGGCAATTGAACAGGCATCACAGGCAGTTCTCGATGCGCGTGCCGCGCATCCTGAATCATCACTCGCCGACCTGTACGATCCGGTTGCCATGCCGCCAGACTTGCGGAAAGCGCATCAGGCGTTGGACAAAGCCGTTGATGTTGCATATGGCAAGAAGACTTTTACCTCCGATGCCGAACGTGTGGCGTTCCTGTTCGAGTTATACCATAAATACACAAGCCTGCTGCCATCGCCGGAGAAGCCGAAACAGCGGAGGCGGAAAAACATTTAGAAACATGTTAAAGATTGCCATTGTGGAGGGGAAGGGATAAATGCGGAATGGTAAAATTACATAGGCATTCTTGATATAATAGAACAGTAGAAAGGAGAGAAAAATGGCAACGATAACTAAAGGGCTTGATGCGAAGATTCGGTCTTTACCGGATAACGCCAAACTTGCACTGGTTGATTCGATCCTGATGCAATTGGACAAACCAGACCCTGAGATTGACCGCATTTGGGCTGAAGAAGCAAGGAACCGATGGAAAGCATACAAGGCGGGTAAAGTAGAAACTGTTTCTTATGAGCAGGTAATGAAGAAACATAGCTATAGATGAAGATTCGCTTCTTAAAGCCCGCACAACTTGAAGTTGATGACGCTGTTTCGTGGTATGATTCCCAATCCCAAGCTCTGGGAACACAATTTCTCGATGACCTTGACCGCACTAGCCGCCAAAAAGCAACCCACCCCTCATTCCCCTCTTGATAGAGGGTAAGTAAACGCCGACACCTCTGCCCTCGAATAAAAGCATGAAGATGCGGCTTTTGTTTATAATCAGACATCACTTCTGTCCGGTTGTTAAGTAAATAAAATCAACTGGTTAGCGTTTGGGTTTTCAGTTTCGAGCTTGAGCGCATCGCTAACAGTTTGAAATATATCTTTTTTCTCGAAAATATTCACCTCCAAAACTTGTAGAATTGT
>JACRPZ010000078.1 GCA_016222905.1 Nitrospirota bacterium | reverse complement strand
TTTCGGTATTACCGCGTCGTATATATAGCTGTAGAAACTGACCTGCCCGTAATCCTTCTTTATCATCGTCCCTCCTGACTTTATGTTTGCTTTATTTATGCAAACTTAATGCCAGTCTTTTTCAGCAGTCTCAAATTGTCAAGAGTAGCTGAGCAATTTCAATAAAAGACTCTGGTCGATAAGTGTAAGATAGGTGGTTGTGCACAGACCCAACTGTCCAGTTACTCTTGATCAAGATACTATCGCCAAATGAAATAAATGTGATATCAGGATATTTAGTTGATAAATGGTCAATTTTTGATCTAAGTTTCAGCAGGTTTTCTCGAGTTAAGAGTTGGTCTTGTATCGCTTGTTTTACTCCAACCGCATCTACTATTCCAAATACTGAAAATGATTTCGCATAGAGGTTTTCTATCCAATTTGAGGTAACAAAAATCGTAGGATCCCAATCCCATTGCCAACATCCTACACACTGCTTTATCTCACTCCGTGGTAAAGAAATACACATTTCATGGAACCGATCAAATATATTTGCGTACCAAGACAGTTCAATCGATTTTTCATGCACTGCCCTTACAGCAATCCGACTTATATATCCTACCGGCTCGAATTCTTGGCCTTGGAAGACCTTTAAGTACATCGCTTCATATTCTGCAGCGTATTTTTCATCAACAAGATAAGAATCTCTATCTATCGGTATGTTCTCATATTCATATTTATCAAATCTATCATCGTCAAACATGGTGGCTCCGTTTTGATATCAACCAGTTATTCTGGGAGCGGTAGTATAAATTTAAATTGTGGTCAATGAAAAAACTTAACGCTATTGAAACAGTCCTTCCAGCATAATGCTATCAGTTAAATGCGTCATTCACGAGTGCTTCTCCACAAGTCTTCCTGATAAATATTTGTGTAAAATGCTCGACACCAGTGTCTGGTAGGGCAGCCCCTCCTCAACAGCCTTTATCTTCAGGGCATTAAGGTCTTTTTTCGCTATCCGTATGTTCATACGCTGGTCTTTTGCAATAGTAGCCTTTGCGTACATTTTTGACTTTTTTATCTCCCCTTTAAGGTTAGGTATGGACTTCCATTCACCCTTTTCAACTGATTCCAGTAATTCTTTTTCTTCCTTTGTTAGTTTCATTTATGCTCTCCTTCCCTGCAGATATTGCCTTGTATATTTACGCTGGGGAATATTGTCTTTAAAAATCGCACTCCTTTTATGTCTTCAAAGGGGACGATAAATGCGTAGTCGTTAACATTAATAACATACAGTCTTTGATTTTTGTATTTTGTCTTGCCGGGATGTTCCAGTATATCAAGGACACAGTCATTTAAAATGAAAAAGACTATCTGCTCAAAGGAAATACCTCTCCCCATTTTGAGCTGTTCATTTTTGTCATTGTCCCAGTCAAAGATCACGATAGTATAATAATACTTTATGTGTGCCTATTGTCAATACAATGTTTTATTTGTCTCTATATTATATGGGACAATCGTTTTCCCGCCTCCGGCAATTTGTATGTTAAAATGTCAGCCTGAACCATGACACAGGTTAATACAACTACGGACCGTTCATCTCTTAAGCGCTTTGCATGGCTTTCGATTGCCGCCGCGATTGTCACCATGACGCTCAAGACTATAGCGTACCTTCTGACAGATTCGGTAGGCCTGCTTTCAGATGCGATGGAGTCGCTTGTAAACCTTGCCGGAGCGCTCATGGCTTTAGCTATGCTGACGATAGCCGCCCGGCCTGCTGATGAGGACCATGCATACGGACACGGCAAGGCCGAGTACTTTTCAAGCGGTGTCGAAGGCACCCTGATCCTTATCGCGGCTGTAAGCATCGCTATCGCGGCTGTACAAAGACTTATTACACCAAGGCCTCTTGAGCAGATCGGATTGGGACTGATTGTTTCGATTGCGGCTTCTCTCGTCAACTTATTCGTCGCGATTATCCTGCTAAAAGCGGGTAAACGGCATCACTCGATCACTCTCAAAGCAAACGCGCATCACCTGCTGACAGATGTGTGGACGTCTGCCGGGGTGTTAGCCGGAGTCGGCGCAGTAGCGCTGACCGGATGGGAACGATTAGACCCTGTTGCGGCCTTAATGGTCGCCGGAAATATCATCTGGGCAGGTGTACGCATTGTAAGGGAGTCCATGCTTGGGCTGATGGATACAGCGCTGCCTGCTGAGGAACTGAAAATAGTGAATAAGGCTCTGAAGCCGTATATACATGACGGTGTGGAATGTCATGCCTTACGGACCCGTCAGGCAGGGTCGCGCAAATTTGTATCGCTCCATGTGCTCGTTCCAGGCTTGTGGACCGTCGAGCGGGGACATAAGCTTTTGGAATGTATAGAGGCCGACATACGCAGCGCCTTGCCGAATGTCAGCGTATTTACGCATTTAGAGTCACTGCATGATCCTGCTTCATATGAAGACCTGAATTTGGACCGCTGTGAAAAATCACCTGCGAAGACGAAGGAAAAAGATAAGGATAATCCGCTTCTCTTCTGATCAGCTAAGGTCTTCCTGCTCTAACAATTAAGCCGAAATCAAGAATAAAGGCTGAGCCCATCTTAAGCAGCGTCGCCATTTTTGCAATCCTCACCTTGTGATTCAAATCACATAGTTCTAACAAATTATGTTTTAGTGTAGGACAGTCAGCCAAGTAAAAATACCATGTTGAACTATATGACAGAAAGACGTTTTAAAAGATTTGAAACCAGCCTGAACGCGGTAATTATTTCCGGCAGCAAGAAATATACAGGATATATAAGCAATATCTCCGAGGAAGGCATCGGATGCATCATATCGGATTTTATTCACGAGACAAAAGATTTTGCTGCCGGAAGATTAGTCAGCCTTATTTTGCTGACTCCTTCAAAAAACACTCTCAGCCTGAACTGTGAGATAAGATGGCTCTCGGAACTTTCATCTCTTTCTCAAAAAAAACATATCGGCGCAAAAATTATAAACCCCTCGATAATGTACAAAAGATTTTTCAATGACTCTCTGTCACCAATTGTTTATTAACTGCTCCCCTTCCCGCTCAAAAATTTTAGTATCCTCTCTGCTGCATCGGCAGGTGATTCTTCTTCTGTGTTGATTATAATTTCAGGGCTTTCAGGCAGCTCAAACGGAACATTGATTCCCGGAACAGGCGCGCCCTCTCCCCCTTTTTCATAAATATTCTTTGGTGCTCCATGCGTCTCTATCCTGTCTCTTTCCCGTCCAGCGCATATTTCAAGAGAGCATTTGAGATATATTTCATAAAAATGCGGGATAGACTTTCTTGCAAGCTCCCTCCATGAGCTCCTGTTTCCTGTGGCATCAATTATTACATTATGTCCCAATTTATAAAGGGTCATCGCCGTAAAGACCACGGCCCTGTAGACATGGTCTCTTTCACTATCAGAGTAGTCAGGTTCGGGTGTCATATATTTTCTGATCTCATCGGATTGCAGTATTACGGCGTCCGTGACTCTCTTTTCCAGGGCAAGAGCGATGGTGCTTTTACCGCTTCCCGGCAGTCCCGTTATCCATATAACCCACGCCATATTTTTATTATACTGAAATTTAATCCAAGTCGATAATAATATTGCCTTTATCTATACCCATTATTCTGCTAAAATTGTTTTATGAAGCCGGGCACTCTCAGCAAAAGACTCCCTCTTATGCAGGAAGCAGACCTTGACGGAAAGATCGTTCTTGTCAGGTTTGATCATAATGTTGCAAAGAAAGGAGTTATAAGAGACCCTTACAGAATAGACCGGACACTCGGCACCCTATACAACATTGTGGAGCGCGGTGGAAGGCCAATCCTTATGACACATATTGGGAGGCCGAGGGATAAAAAGACCGGCAAGATTTCTTGTGATCCCGGCAATTCCGTAAAACCTGTCGTTGAATATCTGGAGCAGAAGCTTCACACTGATCTATATGTTCCTGAGTTTAATATCCGGGGCGATGACGGCATAGCAGGCATAGACGATTCTCTGCATGCTGTTGTCGAGGATTTAAGGAATAGAAAGATCGGCGGGATATATCTGCCCAATACCAGATGGTTTCACGGCGAAGAGGACGATGGTTTCTACAGGAACAGCTTTGCTGTCCAGCTTGCGGATATTGCGGATGTCTATATTAACGATGCCTTCGGTTCGTGGCAGCCGCATGTTTCAACTTATGATGTAACGAAATTTATCCCTTCATATGCAGGCTTTCTGATGCAGCAGGAGATAGAGAACCTGAACCGTGTCCTAGATCCTGAGAGGCCTTTTCTTGCTGTTGTCGCCGGGGCCAAGTACGACACCAAGATAGGCCCTCTTTATGCAATTTACAGAAAAGCCGACAGCCTGATACTGGGCGGCATTATTTATAATGCCTATCTCTGCGCAAAGTACGGCATCACTGTAAAGGGCGTGTCAAAAGAGGATGTTGATGCCGCGAAAGAACTTGTCAGTATGGACAAAGAGGCCGGAAAGATAGCGGAGCTTCCCTTTGTTGTTGAATCGGAGAGTATTGAAGGGAAGATAGAAGGCAAATACAGGACTGTTTCAGTGAAGGATTTCAGGGAAGGAGATAAGTATGAATACTTCCTTGATATTGATCCAGCGTCTTTCAAAGACAAGAGGATTTCAGAGGCTATACTCAACGCAAAGACCATCTTTGTAAATGCTGTTATGGGATTTACCCCTCATTTCCCCCTCGGCTCAAAAGCTTTGGATGAGGCGATTGATGAAAATACCACCGCGCTGAAAATGTACGGTGGAGGTGATACGCTTCAGGAATTCAAGAACCTCTGCCCCGGTCTATATCTGTCTGTTCTCGATAATGCAAAGTACTACTTTTTTACAGGCGGCGGCACAGTGCTTACCGCAATAGAAGAGGGAAGCCCCTACGGGTTAAAGCCGGTTCAGGCTCTGATGGAGAATAAAGAGAAGATAGATAAACGATAAGCATCATATGAGCATAGATTCATGGCAGGTTCATTTTCAATCCATTAAAATTCATGGGGAAGATTCACAATTATTTCAACATTAAAGACTATAGTTAAAAAAAGATAAAAGTAAGGATGAAATGGATCAAGTCTGAGAGGAGGTGATTCATGATAATATAACCGTTCTTTGGAAAAGCAAGAATTATTTCAACAAAAAAGCATCATTACGGAGGTCAAGATGAAAAAGATATTTTCAATATGTTGCGTTCTGGTTTTGGTATTTGCCGTTTCATACAGCTTTGCCGGCGGACACGGGGGAAGCGGAATGTCAGGCGGGCAGATGGGCGGAGGCATGTCTGGCGGTAGCATGAGTGGGAGCGGAGGTATGACCGGTGGACAGCCAAGCGGAGGCATGACAGGCGGTCAGATGGGAAGCGGACAACAGGGACAAATGATGCAGCATCAGGGCATGATGGAACATGAGCAGATGATGAATAACATGATGGGAATGACAAATCAGATGCGGGACATGATGGGCAATATGCAGGATATGATGAAGGATATGCCTGCTGACAGGATGAACTCCATGTCCGAGATGATGAAAGATATGTCAATTCAGATGATGGAGATGTCGCGGATGATGGAAAAGAACATGGCGACGGAAATGGAGATGAAGACCATGCAGGAAAAGATGAACAACATGCAGGAAAAGATGTCTGACATGGAGATGAAGAAGTAATGCAGCAACCAATAAAGCTGAGCATCGGCGGACTGCCTAAAACAGAGCAGGTTGTTGACCCTGTCTGCAAGATGACCATAGACCCAAAGAATGCCGCGGGTTCATCCGTATACAAAGACGTGACTTACTATTTTTGCGCTCTTAATTGCAAAAAGAAATTTGACGCTGAGCCTGAAGCTTATTTAGGAGAAAAAAAATTACGGGCAGAGGCTCCGGCTCCGAAAGGGACAAAATATACATGTCCAATGGACCCGGAGATTCTTCAGGATAAACCGGGCTCTTGTCCTATTTGCGGCATGGCGCTTGAGCCGCTCGTTCCTTTATTACCCGCTTACAGAACAGAATGGACATGTCCGATGCACCCTGAAGTGGTCAGCGATAAACCCGGGGACTGTCCGAAATGCGGAATGGCGCTTGAACCCCGTACCGTAACGGCTGATGAAGAAAACCCTGAACTTATCGATATGAACAGGCGTTTTTGGGTCAGTCTTGTTTTATCTCTTCCCTTAGTTCTGATCGCAATGAGACACCTCATCCCCGGCATGACCGCCGTTGAGCACATAGTCGCGCCGGATATTCTTAAATGGCTTGAGTTAATCCTTGCCACACCTGTTGTCCTCTGGGGCGGCTGGCCTTTTTTTGTTCGCGGCTGGCAGTCTCTCGTGACCCGCAACCTCAATATGTTTACGTTGATCGGGCTCGGCACAGGCGTTGCTTTTATTTACAGCGTCATCGCCGCGCTTTTCCCGGACATATTCCCGGAATCTTTTCGTGGTGAAAGTGGTGAAGTGAGTGTATATTTTGAAGCCGCCGCCGTTATTGTAACCCTCGTACTGTTTGGTCAGGTTCTTGAACTAAGGGCGCGAAGCAGGACAGGGGCTGCAATAAAGGCGCTTTTGGGCCTTGCTCCCAAAACTGCACGGAAAATATCTGACGGAAAAGAAGAAGATGTTCCTCTCGAACATGTAAAGATAGATGATATTATCCGGGTGCGGCCAGGCGAGAAGATTCCTGTTGACGGCGTGGTCATTGAAGGGACGAGTTCCGTTGACGAATCAATGGTTTCAGGAGAACCGATCCCCGTTCAGAAACAGAAAGGAGACCGTGTTATCGGCGCGACTGTTAACGGAACAGGCATGGTCATAATGAAGGCTGAGAGGGTTGGAGCGGATACCCTGCTCTCACAGATCATCCTTATGGTTGCAGAAGCGCAGAGGAGCCGAGCTCCCATTCAGAAGCTTGCGGATATTGTTGCTGCATATTTTGTCCAGATAGTTATGACAGCGGCAATCCTCACCTTTGCTGTATGGGCATGGATAGGGCCTGAACCGAGAATGGCGCATGCGATCATAAATGCAGTGGCTGTCTTGATAATCGCCTGCCCATGCGCCCTCGGCCTTGCAACGCCTATGTCCATAATGGTTGCAATGGGGAAAGGCGCGTCAGCAGGCGTGCTCTTCAAAAATGCAGAGGCGATCGAGATAATGAAAAAGATAGATACACTGGTAGTGGACAAGACCGGAACGCTCACTGTAGGCAAACCTGAACTTGTTAGCATAATTCCAGCCGCCGGGACAGATGAAAAAACATTGCTCCGTTTTGCGGCAAGCCTTGAACGCGGCAGCGAACATCCGCTCGCAGCGGCAATTGTTAAAGGAGCTGAGAAGCGGAATATAAGCCTTGCAAATGTTGAGACATTTGAATCTGTGACTGGCAAAGGGGTTACAGGTATGATCGAAGGGCATAAAGTTGCGCTTGGGAACCTCAAACTCTTTGATGATCTTAAGATTGATACAACCGGACTCTTCCCGAATGCCGAGTCAATGCGGAGAGAAGGGCAGACGGCAATGTTTGTTTCATTAGATGAAAAGGCCATCGGATTGTTAGGCGTAGCTGATCCTATAAAGGAAACAACACCGGAGGCGATTGAGTCCATCCATAAAGAAGGCATCAGGATCGTAATGCTTACAGGAGACAACCGCACCACAGCGGAGGCCGTATCAAAGAAGCTCGGCCTTGACGATGTAATCGCAGAGGTGCTCCCTGACCAGAAGGCGAATGTTGTCAAAGACCTGCAGAGCAAAGGAAGGTTTGTTGCCATGGCGGGAGACGGCATCAACGACGCTCCTGCACTTGCACAGGCGCATGTCGGAATAGCCATGGGAACGGGCACTGATGTTGCGATGGAGAGCGCTGGTGTTACCCTGATAAAAGGAGACCTCAGAGGCATACTCAGGGCGAGGCTTCTTAGCAGGGCAACGATGCGCAACATAAAACAGAACCTGTTTTTTGCTTTTGCTTATAATTCCCTCGGCGTTCCGATTGCCGCGGGCGTTCTTTACCCTTTCTTCGGAATCCTGCTGAGTCCAATGATTGCCGCGGCAGCTATGAGCTTCAGTTCGGTCTCTGTGGTGAGTAATGCATTAAGGTTGCGCCGGGTAAAGCTGTGAGGATGTAAACTCCAACGGGTCAACGGTAAAAGGCTGTGCTGAGAGCGAAGCGAACTCAGCACCAGCCGATTGTTTGGGCAATTATATGTCAAATTGAGTACTTTTTTGAGGAAGATTATTTCTTCTCCTCTGCTTATTTCTAATAATGCCCGGCCACGATGCCTGCGGCTACTGCTGTGAAGCTGAGAGCGAGCACCACCCAGTGAAATACCTGAAGTCTGTAGAATACCTCTTTTGTATCAAGCGATTCACCTGAGGGTTTAGAAAATAATCTTTTGAAGATTATCTTCTCGAGGAAGAAAAGGAGGGAGGCATAAACCGTCCAGACTGTTATCATTATCCATGCGCCTACGCTCATGCCTTTCAGTGTTATTAGGTAAAGTCCTGAAATGCCCGCTACGATAACCATTACCTTCGCAATCTTTGAGAACCTGTGCTCGACACCCTGGAACATCATCACCTGCTCAAGGGAGCTCTGTGTCCTCTGTATCATGGGGAAGATTATCATCGTTACAAATGCGACGCCGCCTATCCATATTACAATTGAAATAACGTGAATTATCAGTGCTGTGATATATTCCATATTCACATCCTTTCCGGAGCTCTTACCCCAAGAATATTAAGTCCCTCTTCAAGAACAATTTGGACTGCTTTACATAGATAAAGTCTTGCTGAAGTCAGCTTATTGTCCTCTGAAAGTACCCTGTGTTTATTGTAATATGAGTGAAAGAGCCGCGCAAGCTCCTGAAGATAGAAGGTTATCCTGTGCGGTTCATATGACAATACCGCCCCTTCAAATATCATCGGGTAGTGAAGCAGTTTCTTTATCAATGATATCTCGTCATCCTCTTTTAAATGTGTCAGGTCAATATCCTGAACTCCTGAACTCCTGAATCCTTGAATTCTTCTTTCTTCCGCCTGTTTGAATATGCTCGATATCCTTGCAAAGGCATACTGGACATAGAAGACAGGATTGTCAGAGGACTCCCTCTTTGCTGTCTCAATGTCGAAATCAAGATGGCTGTCAGAGCGTCTTGTAAGGAAGATGAATTTAGCGATATCCGCGCCAACCTCATCCATAACTTCGCGGAGCGTTATGAATTCACCAGACCTCTTTGACATCTGCACCGGCTGGCCTTCTCTTAAGAGAGAGACGATCTGAACAAGTATGACCTTAAAATTCTCTTCGGGCAGGCCGAACGCCCTTAAGACAGACCTTATCCTTGGTATATACCCGTGATGGTCAGCTCCCCAGATATCTATTATAGTTCCAAACCCCCTGTCGAGCTTTTCTTTGTGGTAGGCGATATCTGAGGCGAAGTATGTGAACTCACCGTCCTTCTTAACAACGACCCTGTCCTTGTCATCGCCGAAATCAGTTGATCTGAACCAGAGAGCGCCGTCCTTTTCATACGAAAAGCCTTTCTCCTTCAGGCGCTCCATCGCATCCTTTACAGTGCCTTTATCAAAGAGTTCCTTCTCGCTCTGCCATCTATCAAACCCGATCCCGAATTCCCTGAGGTCGTGTGATATGTTTGCAAGCATCTTTTTATAGGCGAATCCGGTAAAGACCTTTTCGCATTCCTCAAATGGTTTACTAAGATATTTATTGCCTGCCTTATCATTTATCTCTTTTGAGATATCTTTGACATAATCGCCTTTGTAACCGTTTTCAGGGAATGGAATGTCATTCCCTGACATCTGTTGGTAGATTGTGTAGACTGAAAGGCCGAGAAGCTTCACCTGCATTCCAGCGTCATTGACATAAAATTCTCTTTCAACGTCATACCCCGCGGATGAGAGAAGATTGCATAGCGCGTTACCCACTGCCGCGCCCCTTCCGTGGCCGATATGAAGAGGCCCGGTAGGGTTGGCGCTCACGTATTCTATCTGCACCCTTTTACCCTTGCCGATGTCTATCCTGAAGAATTCATGCCCTTTTTGAAGGAGCTCTTCAAGCCTCTTGATGTAATACTCTTTTTTATAAGTGAAATTGATGAACCCCGGTCCTGCTATCTCTATCTTCTCAAATGGGCCCGGAGCTTCTTTTATATTAATGAGGATATCTTCAGCGATCTTCCTCGGCGCTTTTTTAAGCGGCCTTGCCAGATTCAAGGCGATTGTAGTCGCGACATCTCCGTGTGATTCATCCTTTGGGATCTCGACTTCTATATCGGGAATGTTCTCCAGATTAAGGCTTTTAAGGGCTTCTCTGACCGCCTTGATAACTTCGTTTTTCATGATTAATAAGTTTAAAGATAACTCAGCAGTAAGTCAACGCGGGATCACGCAGGTTTATTGCTTTTATCAAAGAATCTTAAGTAAAATATACATAAGACTTAACAAAACGGAGGCAACAAATTAGATGAATATGCTTAAAACAGCAGTCCTGATGACAGGGCTTACACTGATACTTGTTTACGGAGGCGCGTACCTTGGCGGCAGGAGCGGCATGACAATGGCGCTCATATTTGCCTTTGGGATGAATGCCTTTACCTATTGGTTCAGCGACAAGATAGTGCTTAAGATGTACAAGGCTAAGGAGACAACCGAGGCTGAATCACCGGAACTCTTCTCGATGGTGAGGAGGCTTGCGCAGAGAGCGCAGCTCCCCATGCCGAAGGTCTATATCATCAACCAGCCCCAGCCTAATGCATTTGCAACAGGCAGAAATCCGGACCATGCGGCGGTTGCAGTGACCACAGGAATAATGAGGATCCTCAACTTTGAAGAGCTTGAAGGTGTTATAGGGCATGAACTTGCGCATGTAAAGCACAGGGATATCCTGATAGGAACAGTAGCGGCAACCATCGCAGGAGCCATAAGTTACCTTGCGCACATGGCGCAATGGGCTATGATATTCGGCGGCAGGGATGATGATGAGGGCGGGAATCCCATTGTCGGCATCGTGATGATGATCGTTGCGCCTATAGCCGCGATGCTTGTTCAGATGGCGATATCGCGTTCAAGAGAATACGTTGCTGATGAAGGAGGCGCAAAGATAGCCGGAAATCCGCTTTATCTCGCAAGCGCGCTCAAGAAATTAGATGCCGCATCAAAGCAGATACCAATGCAGGCGGAGCCTGCCACTGCCCATATGTTCATCGTGAGCCCTCTCTCAGGCAAGGGGTTTGCGAACCTCTTCAGCACCCATCCTCCGATGGAAGAGAGGGTGGCAAGACTGGAAGCTATGAGACGTGGGTATTAACAAAATCGAGCGAAAGGTACTATCAGGGCATTGTTTAAGCACAGACGATGCCCTTTTCCTTTTCCAGAGCGATGATATCTTCACCATGGGCCGGCTTGCCAATATCATTGCTGAAAAGAAGAACGGCAAGAACGCGTATTTTATTCAAAACCGCCATATAAACCCGACAAATATCTGTGTTAACCGATGCAAGTTCTGCGCCTTCAGCCGTTCAAAAGGCGAAAAGGGCGCGTATGAGTTGAGCATCAAAGAGATAATTAAGAAACTTAAAAGGCCAGGGGTCAGGGGTCAGCGGTCAGGAATAAAATCAACCCACTTGTCCCCGTCTTTTTCAGAGGTCCATATTGTCGGAGGGCTGCATCCTGATTGGCCGTTTGATTTCTATCTGGAGATGTTATGGCAGATCAAGAAAGCGCTCCCGCATATTCATATAAAGGCATTCACCGCTGTTGAGATTGATTATTTCTCAAAGATAAGCGGACTATCTCTTGCTGATACCTTGAGCGAATTAAGAGATGCCGGGCTTGACTCGATGCCCGGCGGCGGCGCGGAAATATTTGATGCACGAGTGAGAAATAAAATTTGTCCTGAAAAGATCCCCGGCAAGAGATGGCTTAAGATAATGGAAGCGGCGCACAATGTGGGGATCAAAACTAACGCCACTATGCTCTACGGGCATCTTGAAACATTTAAGCACAGGGTTGAGCACATGAGGAAGCTGCGGGAGCTTCAGGACAGGACAGGCGGATTTCAGGCATTTATCCCGCTCGCCTTTCATCCGCTGAATACAAAGATTGAAGGCGCAAGTTATACATCGGGCATTGACGATCTTAAGACAATTGCGATTTCAAGGCTCTTTCTTGATAATTTCCAGCACATAAAAGCCTACTGGATAATGCTTGGCGAGAAGATAGCCCAGCTTGCCCTAATGTTTGGCGCGGACGACCTTGACGGCACGATCATTGAAGAAAAGATCACGCACTCAGCTGGCGCTCTCTCTGAAAACGCGATGACACGCGCGCAATTAGTGAATCTGATTGAAAAAGCCGGAAAAGTTCCTGTTGAGCGGGATTCGTTTTATAATTCCGTGCACGGCTGTCCCAACATTAAGTGAATAAATTCAACTGGTCGCAGGAATCTCAATTTAATTCCCATAGTTTCATGTTAATAAGTGAATTTCATACCTTCGGTAACATTTTATGAGGCTCATTGGAATCACAAAAAAACCTTTACATATTCTTTTCTCTTATGCTACACTTCATTATATTTTTTAGGCAAAGGAAGGAATTGTCATGGCATTAGCTAAGGAAAAGAAAGAGACAATTATCAAACAATTCGAGCTGCATGAAGGCGATACAGGTTCTCCTGAAGTTCAGATAGCACTCATAAGTGAAAGGCTGGCCTCCCTGAACGCACACTTTCAGACCCACAAAAAGGATTTCAATTCAAGAAGAGGTCTTTTGATACTCGTCGGGCAGAGACGCAGGCTCCTGTCATATCTCAAAAAGAGCGACCAGGGCAGATACGAAAAACTCATCAAAGAGATCGGGATCAGGAAGTGACATCTGAATGACAAGTGTTCAACTTGAAGTTAGAGAAAAGTCTCTTATACTTGAAACAGGACGTTTTGCAAAACAGGCCGACGGTTCGGTAATCGTCAAATACGGCGATACCATTGTTCTTGCAACAGCAGTCGCCAAAAAAGAAGCAAGAGAAGACATCGATTTTTTCCCCCTTACCATAGACTATCAGGAAAAGGCCTACGCAGCCGGTAAAATCCCGGGAGGCTTCTTCAAAAGAGAGGGCAGACCCGGAGAGAAAGAGACACTTGTCTCCAGGCTTATTGACAGGCCTATAAGACCTCTATTTCCTGACGGCTTTTATTCAGAAACCCAAGGCATAGTCTCGGTGCTTTCATTTGGAGAGGAGAATGTCGCGGATATCATCGGGATAATAGGTATGTCCGCTGCCATGAGCATTTCCGATATCCCCTTTGAAGGTCCTGTAGGAGCTGTAAGAATCGGCGTAAAGGGAGAATCCCTTATCATCAATCCTGACCTGCGCGAGATTGAAGAATGTGACTTTAATATCGTTGTTGCAGGCACTGAAGAAGCTGTTTTAATGGTTGAGGGCGGAGGGATTGAGATATCCGAGTCAAAACTGCTTGAAGCGCTTGATATTGCGCATAAAGAGATACGCCGCTTTGTAGACCTCCAAAAAGAGCTTGTCTCCTTAGCCGGGAAAAAGAAGAGGCCCGTAACGCCTCCTCAGCCGGATAAAGATCTGGCAAACTCTGTTGCCGAATTTTCACTTGAGAAGATAAAAGAGGCCATTATAATACCTGATAAATTGAGAAGGCAGGATGCGCTTGATGAGATTCTCAAGAGCATTATTGATAAATTGAGTACGGAAGAGAATGATATATCAAAAAATATCGCCGCTGCTTTCAATAAGATAGAAAAAGACCTTGTAAGGAACATGATCCTGGAAAAAGGAATTAGAGCAGACGGCCGCAGACCAAATGAGATAAGAAAGATAAGCGCGGATGTTGGGATACTTCCAAGGGCTCACGGTTCAGCGCTTTTTTTAAGAGGAGAGACCCAGGCGCTTGCCGTAGTTACGCTTGGCACGGCAGATGACGAACAGAGGATTGATGCGCTTGAAGGGGAATCCAAAAAGACTTTTATGCTTCATTATAACTTCCCGCCTTTCAGTGTGGGAGAGGTGAAATTCCTCCGCTCCGCAGGCCGCAGAGAGATAGGGCACGGCATGCTTGCTGAGAGAGCGCTTAAGGCGATGCTTCCTGAGAAGACGGAATTCCCTTACACTATAAGAATAGTCTCCGATATACTTGAGTCTAACGGCTCATCATCAATGGCAACTGTATGCGGCGGAACTCTCGCCCTGATGGATGCAGGTGTGCCTATAAAGGCACCTGTTGCCGGTATTGCGATGGGGCTTGTAAAAGAAGGCGAAAAGACTGTTGTGCTTACGGATATACTCGGCCTTGAGGATCATCTTGGGGACATGGACTTCAAGGTGACAGGGACTGAAAATGGCATAACCGCATTTCAGATGGATGTAAAGATAAGCGGCGTAAGCCAGGAGATAATGCAGAAGGCGCTCGAACAGGCAAAAGAGGGAAGACTGTATATTCTTGATAAAATGAAGGGTATACTAAAAGAGCCGAGAGGTAGTCTTGCAAAATATGCTCCAAGAATATTCACAATACAGGTGCCGATCGATAAGATCAGAGACGTAATAGGAACCGGCGGCAAAGTCATACGGGGCATAATTGAAGCGACAGGAGCAAAGATAAATGTTGAGGATACCGGCATTATCAGCATTGCATCAGCAGATGAAGAGTCGGCGCAGAAGGCTATTGATATTATAAAAGGAATAATAGCAGAACCTGAGATCGGCAGGATCTATACCGGCAAGGTTATGAGGATAGTTGATTTCGGAGCTTTTGTTGAGATTTTGCCTGGCAAAGACGGGTTGCTTCACATATCGCAAATATCCGACCAGAGGGTTGCAAATGTGAAAGATGAGCTGACGGAAGGCCAAGAGGTATCAGTCAAGGTGATAGAGATAGACAAGACAGGGAAGATACGCCTCAGTAAAAAAGATGCTGATAAAGAGATGAGTAAAGCGTAGTTTTCCAGGTCGCCTTAGATTTCTGCTGTAAATTCCAGAGTATTCTCCCGCTTAATGCAGACATAAAAAAATAACCCTTAAAAATCTTATTTTTTCTTATCCAATGTACAGAAAAATAACTCTTAAAAACAATATCCCCGTGGTCATAGAAACTACTAATGATGTACGCTCTGCATGCATCGGCATATGGGTAAAAGCAGGGGCAAGAAATGAGGCAATTGAGAAGAACGGCATCTCCCATTTCCTTGAGCACATGTTCTTTAAAGGAACTAACAGTCTGACATCAAAAGATATCGCCATGGAGATAGATTCCATAGGCGGGGAGCTTAACGCTTTTACATCATGCGAAAATACAACATTTTACATTAAAGTCCTCGATGAATATCTGGATAAGGCACTGGAGCTTTTGACAGATATATTTCTGAACTCCACTTTTCAGGAAGCTGAGATTGAGAAAGAGAAAGGGGTTATAACAGAAGAGATAAATATGGTTGAGGATACCCCCTCCGACTATATTCACGAGCTTTTCAGCAAAAGCATATGGGGAGATGCAGGGCCTGGGCTCTCTGTTCTCGGCAGGAAAGAGGTTGTTGAGTCATTCAAAAGAGATGACATGCTTAATCATATACAAAAATATTATGGCACTGAGAACATCATCATTTCCTGCAGCGGAAACCTTAAAGTGGACGCTATGATTGACCGCCTCAATTCCGGTCTCGGCAGTCTGAAAAGAAGTTCTCAGATGACATCTCTTTCCTTGCCGGAATTCAGAAGCAGACTGAATATCGTGCCCAAAGAACTTTCAGAAACGCACATATGTCTTGGACTTAAGGGCATACCATATGGAAGCGATGACCGGTACTCAATGTACCTGCTTAATACAATACTTGGCGCAGGCTTCAGCTCAAGACTGTTTCAGGAAGTGAGGGAAAAGAGAGGGCTCGCGTACTCTATATACTCTTTTAACCAGCCCTACTTTGACACCGCTCTCTGGGGTGTATACGCAGGCACAGAGAAAAGACACGTCAGGGAGGTTATTGGTATTATCGCCTCGGAAATCAGAGGTCTCTCAGATTCAATTTCAGATGATGAACTCCGGAGGGCCAAGAATCAGCTTAAAGGCAGCCTCATCCTTGCGCTTGAATCAACAAGTACCAAGATGTCCAATCTGGCAAAGCAGGAGATATATTACGGCAGATATTTTTCTCCTGAAGAGATCATAAAAGCTGTGGAAGCTGTTACGCTTGCAGACTTGAGGAGCCTTTCCAAAAGGCTTGCCGGAGATAATCCCTTTGCGATGACAATCTATGGGAATGTAAGAGAAGAGGATATAAACTATCTGAACACATTGCAGCAATAATATTCCCGCCCTCTGTTTGCTGCTTACAAAACCATTTACTGCATCACGATAAGTCAGTTAAATCCCTGTGCACTACAGAGACATCCATCTTCTCTTTTGCAAGTCTCTTCCTTATCTCTTCGACAATAGCCGGCGACCTGTGCCTGCCGCCAGTGCATCCGATTCCTATTGTAAGATAATTCCTCCCTTCCTGTTTGTAGAGAGGAATGGTGTGCATAAGAAGCGGGTATAGCTTGCCGAGAAATTCTCCTGTGGCCTGCTGAGATAGAACAAAGTTCTTTACAATCTTTGATGTCCCGGGAAAGTCTTTGAGTCTCTTTATGAAATTAGGATTCGGAAGAAACCTCACATCAAAGAGTAGGTCTGCCTCTGAAGGTATTCCGTATTTATAGCCAAAAGAGATGAGGGTTATAGCCATTCCTTTTTTCTTTCTGGCCGAATAAGAGTTCGTTATGAGATTACGCAGCTGATGCGGGCTTAATGAAGATGTATTTATAATTCTGTCCGCCTCCAGCCTGATTGACTGGAGAAGTTTCGCCTCTCTTTGAATAGCCTTTTTGAGATCCCGATAACCAAGCGGATGGGGTCGCCTTGTCTCCTTGAATCTTCTTACCAAGATGTCATCTTTTGATTCAAGAAAAACAACCTCTATCATGCTGGTCTCTCTCAAGTCAGAGACCGTATCTGAAAAATCAGCTAAAAACTTTCTTTCTCTGATATCTACTACAACAGCCGTTTTGGATATAGCGGGTGTTTTTTGAGATAAGCTGACAAATGCCTTAATAAGTTTGACCGGCAGGTTATCCACGCAAAAAAAACCGCTGTCTTCCAGGGCATTAAGCGCAACTGACTTGCCTGACCCTGAAAGTCCGGTCAGGATAATTGTGAAAAGCCGGTCTTTACTGACACCCTTCATTTTACAGGCTCTATAAGACCAAGATGACCATCTTTCCTTTTATAAAGAACATTAATATCGCCTGAAGACGCGTTCGTGAATACAAAAAATGGTCTATCCAGCAGGTCCATGTTCATTGCCGCTTCATCAACAGTCATAGGTTTAGTGTCATAGAATTTCCTCTTTATAATCATGGGAGCTGCTTTCTCGGTTGAGCCGGCGGATTCAGGAGTCTTCTTGTTTTTCCTGTGAGAGACTGTCTTTTCTTTGTACTTTTTAACCTGCCGCTCCAGCTTCTCCACCACCTCGTCTATGGATGAATACATATCAGCGGTAATACTCTCTGCTTGTATCATTAACCCGTTGACCTTCATAAGAACCTCTGTCTTGTGCCTGTATTTTTCGACACTCAGCGTTACTGTTGCTTCCGTGATGTTCCCAAGATACTTGCTGAATTTACCTATCTTTTCCTCTGCGTAAGTCTTCAGGTTCTCTGTCAAATCCATATGCCGGCAGTTGATGATTACGTTCATTATGCTCCTCCTCTTGATTATAATTTATAAAACTATGCGTATTAGTTTAATGTCACTTAATCCCATTCTTTGCGTTTAAAGTGTGATGGGATTTTCAGCACCTCCCTGTATTTTGCCACTGTCCTGCGTGTAATATTTATAGATTTGCTGTTAAGAAGTTCGACTATCTTCTGGTCGCTGAAAGGGTCCTGGTGATTTTCCTTGGAAATAATCTCTTTCATGACATTCTTCACAATGGTTGAGGACATGCTTCCTGTTGCCGAAGGAACCATATTGCTGAAGAAGAATCTGAAGCTCAGAAGGCCTTGAGGGCACTGAAGATATTTATTGGATGTCACCCTGCTTATTGTGCTTTCATGCAGATCCAGGTCTTCAGCAACATTTTTCAGATTAAGAGGTTTGAGATATTCCAGTCCCCGCCTGAAAAAGTCCTCCTGAAATTTCAGGATGCTCTCTGCCACCCTGTATATAGTCTTGTTTCTCTGATCAAGGCTCTTAAGCAGCCAGACCGCCGACCGCAGTTTTTCTTCTAAAAAGTGCTTCTCTTCAGCACCGAGTGTTTTTTTATTTGCCAGAAGTTTTCTGTAGTAGTTTGACAGCTTCACCCTCGGAATTCCTTCGTCATTTAAGAGTACGATAAATTTTCCGTCCGACTCCTCAATGTATACATCGGGAATTACATGAACAGCCTCTTCGCTTGAATAGCTGCTGCCCGGCTTAGGTTCAAGCCCTTTGATCACATTTACGGCTCTTAAAATATCCTCAATTGATGCTTTAAATCTGGAAGCGAGCTGCTTGTATTTGTTCTTTTCAAGCAGATCAAAACCATCTCTGAGTATCTTCTCCACAAGCGACCCTTCAAGCTTTAAAGCCTTCATCTGTAACAGCAGGCATTCCTGCAGATTCCTGGCCCCGACCCCTGAGGGATCAAATTCCTGCATAAACGACAGGGCTTCCTCAACCACTCCTGCATCAGTCTTGGCAGTTGCTGCGATCTCATCCAGTGATGCCTGAAGATAACCGTCTTCATCCAGATTGTTAATAAGGAGTTCAATTACAGAAGCGGAGGGGCCAGGTATGCGTGAAAGCCTTAACTGCCATAGGAGATGTTCATACAGGTCAGGTCTTTTCGTATTCCGTTCAAAAGGAGAGAAGACTTCTGCTCCGTCACTAAAATAACCGAGGTCTCTTCCATCACTCCCCCTTTCCTCAAAGTAATTATCAGTAGTAAAACCGAATATCTTCTCCAGAGGGGCCTCAGTATCATCGGATTGTTCATGATACGCCTCCTCCTCAACTGCAGAACCTGTCACTTCATCCTTGTCGCCAGTCTCCCTCTCAAGAGCCTCTTCAAGCATGGGATTCTCCATAAGCTCCTGAGTTATATTCTGAGAGAGCTCAAGCAGAGGCAGCTGCAAAAGCTTTATTGACTGCTGGAGTTGAGGAGTCAGTATGAGCTTCTGATACATCTTAAGTTCGAGTCTCTGTCCCTGTGCCATTACAATCTGAACTCCTCTCCAAGATAGCTCTTCTTTACCAGTTCATCTGAAACAAGCTCATCGGGCACCCCGTGGGCCAGTATCCGCCCGTCACTTATTATATACGCCCTGTCTGTTATTGAGAGAGTCTCGCGGACATTATGATCTGTTATTATAAGTCCGATCCCCTTGTCCTTAAGCTGTCTAAATGTCTTTTTCAACTCAATAACAGCAATAGGATCTATGCCGGCAAACGGCTCATCTAACAGTATAAAGAGCGGATCCAGCGCCAATGCCCTGGCTATCTCCGCTCTTCTGCATTCTCCGCCGGATAATTGGTGCCCGTATCTTTCGGCAAAAGGCATAAGGTTAAATTCTTCAAGAATGCCTTTAAGTTTATGCTCTTTCTCATCTTTGCTGATTTCCGTCATTTCAAGCACTGCCCTGAGATTGTCTTTAACGCTCAGCCTTCTGAAGATTGAAGTCTCCTGGGGCAGGTATCCGATCCCCTTTCGGGCCCTCTTATACATAGGAAAGTTTTTCAGATCCTCGCCGTCAAGATAGATTGTCCCGGCATCAGATGTGACGAGTCCGAGTATCATATGAAAAGTAGTGGTCTTCCCTGCCCCATTCGGGCCGAGCAGTCCAACCACCTCACCCGAACTGATATTCATGCTTATATCAGAGACGATAGTTTTCCCGTTATAGCTCTTTTTCAGTTCAGTAACTTCCAGGGAGTGCATTATTCCTCTTTTTTCCTGTTCTTCAGGATCACCCTGCTATCTTCCACTACAGCCCGGTCGTCCTTTATGAAATAAACGATCTTTTCCCCTGTTATTATGTTTTCTCCGTCAACAACCTTTGGAGAGCCGGTAAAAGTAATCTTCCCCTCATTGGCGCTGTACGTTGCTTCCTTCGAGAATATAGCTTTTCCATTGTTATGCGCCCTTACATTTCCAGAGGCATGAATTTCTACAACTCTGCTCTCAGCGCTGCTGTAAGATACTTTCATGCTGTCTGAATAAATTGTTACGGAATCGGCTATGGCAACAACAGATCCCTCAAAGAGGGCCGTACTGTTCTTGTTGTCCGTAATTAATGATTTCGAGGTTATAACTATCTCTCTAACCCCGGGCTCCTCAGAGAAAGCAGCAGCAGATGCAATGAGGCAAATTATCAAAACCGCCGCAGCGGCCTTAAAGGTAAAAAGTGCCTTTGACATTATCAAGAATCTTCATCTTCTGGTCCTTTATTTTAGCAGAGAGGCCTTTCCCCTCAATAAGAAATTTATTCCCCGTGAATCTAACGCTGTCTCTTGTAGAGAGAATTTCATCTTTACCGCTCCATACAAGAGAATCCGTTGTGAATTGCAGATCTTTAATATTTACCTTTACCATGCCGTTGATTGCCAGATCTCCTTCCTCAATATTGTAAATACCGCTGCCTCCTGTAAGATGTATAACCGGATCATTGTAAATTTTCAGATTTAACGACTTAACAATAACCTGCTCATTCCCGCTTGGTAAAACTGCGTCATCAGCAGTAAGCTCCCACTTAATTATGCTGCCTTCCTTATGGGTTATATGCAGCCCGTCCATTGAGGAGGTTTTATAAAGGGGATTTACAGTAACCTCAGCATCATTATGACCCAGAACGGCAAGCACACCAAGAGCCAGAACCAGAGAAAAAAAGAAGAAGAATTTAGCTTTCATCTGGCAATATTTTATCACAGTATATTAGCCTTGTAAAGGCTGACGGCAAAAAATATGCCAAGTGTAAAAGATTTATTCTTGAGGGTTAAACAATTTTGAAAGATAACAACAGTAACCCCAGGGAAGAATTCCTGAACCATAATTTGGAATCATATATGATTCCAATGTTTTGAACTTGAAATTGGCCGATTATCTGATATTCTATAATACAAAATGACCTTTATGATAGATTTCAATGGTGCAGATTAATGCTGATATTATTGTCAAGTTGCTTCTAAAGATTATCATGACAGCCAACAAAGGCATTTGCTCAAAAACTACTCACTCACTTTTTAAAATTTACAAGAACTTTTACATTACAATCGAAGGGCGTCTTCTCTTAATTCAAAAGACGCCCTTTTAAATTTATCAAACGGGAGGGCAAAGATGAAAAAAATATTCGCAATATCGGCAATGATAGTATTGTTATTGTTTGGCATTAACCTTCAGTTGGAAGCCGGAGATCTGATTGTGAATGGCAATATAGGCGTTGGGACAGAGACCCCACAACAGAAAGTAGATGTTAACGGCAGTGTAGGCGTGCCCCGCTCAGACTGGGAAGGCCTGCTATTTCTCGGAAGTGGCACAAGAGGACTCATATGGAGAAGCGCTTACGGAAGCGTGGCGCTTAACTCTGACAGTTTAATTGTAGGAAGAGACGGCAACATTTCTGAAATTAGATGGGATACCAATGGAGATGGCGCGTGGGCGTATTGTGAAGGAATAACGGACGCGGCCACATGGATAAATTGTGCAGATTACACAGGCACAATGACTTCTAATGATTATTTCTGGGTATTTAAGAATGGACATAATGCCATACCGGAAACCAAAAAGGATTTAAAAATATTATTTGATGGTCAAAGCAACAACGGCATTATGGGTTACATGGAAGATGAAGATGCTTTTTATTTTGATAAAAAGCTTGGCATTGGAACAAATACTCCTTCAGCCAAGCTCGATGTTAACAGCTCAACCGGGTACAATCAGTTGAGACTTAGGACGCAATATACACCGACCGGCACAAGCGACACAAACGGCAATGTTGGTGATTTTGCGTGGGATGATGATTATTTATACGTAAAGACAATACGTAAAGACAACAGTGGGATGGAAAAGGACGCCGCAATTGAGCGCGTGGTAATATGAACTAATAAAGAACACCCAAGCTGAAGGGTTCTTTATTTCATAATAAAATATTAAAACGCAGCCTTAGACAAAGAACTGACCTACATTTATATTAAGGGGGCATTTATGAAAGAGGGAATCTTTAGGAAGACCGGATCCAAAAGATTTTACCTGCTTTTATTACCACTGTTTTTACTAATATGCATGCCCGAAACTGCTTCTGCCGATTGGATTATAGAAGACATTGACGCACCCGTATATTTTATCAACTTCTACCAGAGGTCTATAGCTATTGAAAAGGTCACAAACCAGCCCCATATTGCATACGGCGGCGATAATTTATATCACACATATTTTGACGGAGTACAGTGGCAGTATGAAACAGTAGATGATTCCGCAGATGTAGGTTATTTTCCTTCTATTGCCATAGACTCAAACAGCAAGGTGCACATAAGTTATCGTGATAACAACAATGCTGACTTGAAATATGCAACCAATGCCTCAGGTTCCTGGGTTACTTCTACAATTGATTCAGCAGGGGATGTAGGGACTTTTACTTCTATTGCAATAGATTCAAACAATAAAATACATATTAGTTACAGCGGCATCGGTCTTAAGTATGCAACTAATGCTTCGGGCTCTTGGATGACGTCCACAGTAGATTCAGCAGGAGATTATACGTCAATAGCCCTCGATTCAAACGATAAGGTGCATATCAGCTATCATACTGGTAGCGGTCTTTACTATGCAACTAATACTTCAGGTTCATGGGTTATATCCGCAGTGGATCCAAGGGGGAGTGCTTTTGGGAAATACACTTCCATAGCAATAGACTCCAGCAACAAAGCCCATATCAGTTATTATGGCACAAGCGCTTATTTGACATATGCTACAAATGTCTCAGGCTCTTGGGACGTTTGTACAGTGGATTCATCAGGAACTACAGGGGAATATACTTCTATCGCCATAGATTCAAACAATAAGGTGCATGTTAGTTATTCATCTTATGCCACCTCCGGTGGCAAGCCCATATTTCATCTTAGATACGCCACAAATGCCTCAGGCTCATGGGTTACTTCTGTAATTGATTCGGGATATTATACCTCAATAGCCCTTGACTCAAACGACAAAGTACATATAAGTTACTACAGTACAGCCGATCTCAAATATGCTACCAACACATCTGGCTCATGGATTAAATCAACTGTTGATTCATCAGAAAATGCGGGAACCTACTCATCTGTAGGCATCGATTCAAATAATAAAGTGCACATTGGTTATGTCGGGAACGGCCTGAAATATATCAATAATGCCTCAGGTTCATGGGTAACAAGCTCAATAGATTCAACAGGAACTGTACGAAATCCATCTATTGCTATAGATTCAAATAATAAGATACATATTGCTTATTATATCTTTCCATATTACATAAAATACGCCACTAATGCCTCAGGTACATGGGTGATAACATCAATAGATACAGGGTCATATCCTGCTATAGCAGTAGATTCAAATAACAAGGTTCATATTAGTTACATTGGCTATAATGAGTATGGCCTTAAATATGCAACAAACGCCTCAAGCTCATGGGTTGCTTCTTTAATAGATTATTCAATATATGCGGATCAAAATTCCGGTTATACATCTATAGCAGTTGACTCAAATGACAAGATATATATTAGTTATGATTATAGCAGCATCATAAAATATGCAACGAATGTTTCAGGCTTATGGGTCGCTACCTCTATAGATTCGTTGGGAGAAATGTATGATTCCATAGCAATTGATTCAAACAACAAGGCGCATATCAGTTACTATAATAACAGTACAGCCGATCTCAAATATGCTACCAACACATCTGGCTCATGGGTGTCGTCTACGATTGATTCTGCAGGGTCAGTCGGACGATATCCCTATATAGCCATCGATTCAAACAACAAGGTTCATATCAATTATTATGACTTTACGAATAACGACATTAAATATGCCACTAATGTTTCAGGATTATGGGCTACGTCTATAATTGATTCGACTGGATACGCTGGTTATGCTGGTTCAATGTCCTTAGCCGTAGATCTAAACAACAACGTCCATATCAGTTATTACGATTCTTCAAAAAAAGACCTTAAATATGCAACAAACGCGTCTCTTGACGATGACGCTGACGGTGATGGCTATTCAATACAACAGGGCGATTGTGATGACAATGATCCTTTAGAACATCCAAATCAGACTTGGTATAAAGACACAGACAATGATCTGTATTCAAGCGGCGATTTTATTGTGCAATGCTTAAGACCTACCGGTGATAAAGTTGCATCAGAATTAATAGCCACATCAGGCGACTGCAATGACAATGATATAAATGAGCATCCTGGCCAGACATGGTATAAAGATGCAGATGGAGACGGCTTCTCAGACGGCATAACCATCGCAATCTCATGCACAAGACCTGCGGGATACAAAGTATCATCAGAGCTGACAGCCACATCAGGCGATATAAACGACGATGACCCGAATATTTACCCTAAAATAAGAGCTACAGGAACAGGTACGACATATTATTCTACCCTACAGTCTGCTTACATTGCTTCAGATAATGGCGACACTATCGAGAGCCAGACGACGAACTTTACTGAAAATTTAATTATTAATTTAGACAAGTCTGTTACTCTTCAGGGTGGTTATAACAATGCTTACACGGCGGTTACCGGAAAGACAATACTGAACGGGAATCTTAACATTATCAGCGGCACTGTAACGATCAGTGATTTTGTATTGCAGTAAATAACCGATGTGCAAGTTATTTTAGGATTCCACCCCCTTTTTTAACCTTCTACTGAATTATTTTTCTATTGCTGAATTATTCAAACTTGTTCTAAAATTAACGTATTCCAGAGATCAAAAAATAAACTTTATAATTCTCGCCGAAATCATGAAACTCCGAACTTTAGTCCGGAGAAAAATTAGGAACTTTTAGATAAATAAAATGCTCAGGTTTTTCGAAAAAATCGGAGAAGATTTTTTATATTATTTGAATCAGGCCGGAAGAATGGGAATATTTCTTTTCTCCTCTCTTATCGCTATATTCAAACCTCCCCACAAAATTTCACAGATTATTAAGCAGATATATGTAATCGGGACGCTCTCAATCTTCGTTATTATTTTCACTGGCACTTTTACAGGTATGGTGCTTGGACTTCAGGGTTACAATACACTGCGGAAATTTGGCGCTGTGGGACTTCTCGGGTCTGCTGTTGCCCTCGGTCTCATCAGAGAATTAGGCCCTGTTTTAACGGCGCTTATGGTAACAGGGCGCGCAGGCTCTGCGGTTTGCGCGGAAATAGGCATTATGCGCAATTCAGAACAGATTGATGCCCTTGACTGTATGGCCATTGACCCAATCAAATATATCGTCTCTCCAAAATTCATTGCCGGAATAATTTCCCTTCCGCTGCTGACCGCAATTTTTGATGTTGTCGGGATAGGCGGCGGTTACATCATAGGTGTGGGTTTGCTGGGAGCAAACAAGGGCGCATATTTTACGAGCATGTACAAGGATGTTGCTTTTGATGATATTTATATGGGGATTGTAAAGTCCTTATGTTTTGGCGTGCTTATTATATGGATTTGCGCAGCAAAAGGTTATTTTATGCACCTGGAACGAAACGGAGGATTTGGCGCCGAGGGAGTCAGCAGGGTAACAACGAATGCGGTAGTTATGTCTTCAATAGCAATATTGCTTTTTGATTATTTTTTAACATCGGTACTTTTATGAACAAAGAATACGCTATACGGCTCATTGATGTAAAAAAATCATTTGGTCCACAGCAGGTTCTCAATGGGGTCAATCTCTCCATAGAAACGGGCAAGACAACAGTCATTGTCGGAGAGAGCGGGCAGGGGAAGAGCGTGATCATCAAACTTATTTTGGGGCTTGCAAAGCCCGACAGCGGAGAAATTATAGTAGACGGGGCGGATATTAACAAAATCAGCAGGAAAGAGTTGAGAAACGTAAGGACAAGTTTTGGCGTACTATTTCAGAATGTGGCGCTTTTTGATTCAATGACGGTATTCGATAATGTTGCCTTTCCGCTTAGAGAGCGGACAGGCCTTCCTGAAAAGAAGATCCGGGAGATAGTGAATGAGAAACTTGCCATGATGGATGTTGAGGGCAGTGACGATAAGTACCCGGCTCAGTTAAGCGGCGGAATGAAGAAAAGGGTTGGCCTTGCGCGCGCACTCGTGTTAGATCCTAAAATAGTTTTTTTTGACGAGCCGACAACCGGACTTGATCCGGCCAAGAGCAATGAAATATACCGTGTGTTTTTCAGGAGTCAATCACAAATAGGTTACACATCCGTTATTGTAAGCCATGATGCTCCTAAGATATTCAAGTTGGCTGATTATGTTGCGCTCCTTCATAAAGGAACTATTCAGGATTGTGTGACCCCGGAAGAATTCCAGATGTCGGAAAATCCGGTAATCAAAGATTATGTGAAAACAACTATGGGATCATTATTTATCAGTGAAAAAATGGAGGGTGAATAGCTATGAAAAAAATTAATATTGAAACGGGTGTGGGGATATTGCTCATTTTCGGTCTTCTCTGTTTAGCCTATCTCTCTGTTAAATTAGGTGATGTAAAACTTTTCAGCTCAAAACAGTATCCGGTAACGGCGCGCTTTGCAAACATCTCAGGACTCAAGGAAGGGGCACTCGTAGAAATAGCGGGGGTGGAAGTGGGCGAGGTAAGCAGAATTCATTTGAATAATTATGAGGCATTTGTGGAAATGATGATCAACCCTGACGTAAAACTCCAGGATGATGCGATGGCTTCTATCAGGACAAAGGGGATAGTCGGTGACAAATATGTTAAGATTCAGCCGGGCGGCTCCGAACAATATATCGTATCCGGCGGTGAAATATCTGAAACAGAATCATCAGTGGAACTGGAAGAGTTAGTAAGCAAGTACATTTTCAATAAAGAATAAAAGAAGAGTTATTACCTGAAATATAGCCTGATAATCGCTGCTATCAGGAGCTTTTTATGGAAAATGACATAAAAAAAATAATTTACGAACAAAGGGAAGCCTTAAATATACTTTATTCACTTTCTGATGAGGAACTGAATCAGTTAGCCCCTTCCTTTGAATTGCTTCACTTTCCTGCCGGCTCAATAGTATTTAAAGAAGGTGACTCCGGAAACTTTTTGGGTTTTATTGTCTGTGGCAAGCTGGAGGTAAGAAAACAAACCGAGTTTAAAGGACGGCAAGTAGTGCTTGCCCTGCTGACAAAGGGTTCTTTCGTAGGAGAACTCAATTTTTTTGATGAACGGCCCAGGTCGGCAACTGTCTTTGTAACGGAAGATTCTGACCTGCTTATCCTGAGGAGAGGCGCATTTGATGATTTTGTTCAGAAATATCCTTATGTAGGAATAAAAGTGTTACAGGGTTTGAACAGGGTTTTATCTATACGGCTTCGAAAGGCTGTGGAGAGGTTCGCTGAGATATTCTGATTTTTTATTCTTCGACCTTCTTTTTTCTATTCTGTATGTAAGCATTTCGGATTGAAGTATAAGGGTCTATAGCCGCTTCCTTAAGAGACTCATAATCTCCGATGTGCAATGAGACGTTGTTAACATTTTCGTACGCGGATATGCCTGCGGAGGTTTCTGCCGGATTAATATAACTCACCGGATATAAGAATATGTCGCCAATAAATCCAATCGTGTCGCGCAAAGAAGAGGGGCCTAACAGAGGCCATACGATATAAAAGCCGTGCCCGATCTTATAGTAACCAAGGGCTTGTCCAATGTCTTCATCCGGGACTTCAAGATTCAGCCCTTTTTTTGCAATGTCATTGAGCCCGACAATTCCAATTGTTGAATTTACGCCAAAGCGTGCAAATTCAATTACTGCGGATTTCCCCTTCGCCTGCATGACATTGCTGACAAACCGTACCGGGAACGCAAGATTATTAAAAAAATTCCTTACTGAAATCCTTCCTTTTTCCGGAACGATAGATGCATAGCCTTTTGCCACAGGCTTCAGTATCCAGAAATACAGCTTATCATTAAAGTTATACATGCCTCTATTAAAGAAAGACAAAGGGTCTGCAATCTGAACATCCTCTGTTTCGTCAGCAGCCTCATTATCTGTATCATAGGTCTCCTGATTCACACCCTCTCCACCATCTGCGGCGTGCTCGGTTGAGGTAGATTGCAAGTCTTGCTTCTGGGTGGATGATGAGACTGTTTCAGCAGAAGCGATATTGGCATGTTTTTGATGCGCACAGCCCGCAAACAAGCACGCAAAAAAAAGAGCAATGAAAAAAGCAGAAAAGATCGTGTTTGTGACAGGTTTCATTTTTTTAACACCATCAGGCACATCTATTATATAGTGCTTACTTTTTTCCGCAGAATTTCAAGAAATTCTGCGGAAGATTTATTCATAAGGATTTCTTTGAACCGGGTCCGATAGTTGCTTACCAGGCTGACCCCTCAATGCTGATGTCATAAACTTTCCATCCATTGTCTTTCAGAACGACTTTGTAATCTATTTCTTTTCTTACTTGATGTAGCTGCCTCTTCTTTTAGACTCTTGTCACGAAGGACGTCAAGTACTTTATTGACATGCACCTGAACTGCATTCATGGGGTCCTCGGCCTGCGTGAAAAGCGGGAAGAGCAAAAGGACGACTATTGTTGCGATACTTTGTAATTTCATAATCAAACCCTTCAATATTATCCTTATTATAATTAATTTTTTCAAGCAGCACGGTGTTATCTCCGCTCTCGAAAAGCAGATCGACGAAATGGGCTATGCCCACTGAGGCCACCATCCGTTTGTCTCACACGGATTGTTCTCTATAAGTCTTGTCTTTACATGACTTACGCATATTTTTTTTGGTTGTGATATTATAATCATTCCAAGTAATTACTGCATTTTTTCCAACAGGAGAAGAACCTCTATGAAAATGGCGATCGGCATTGATATTGGCGGGACAAATATAAAGGTTGTTCTTGTCTCAGAAGACGGCAAAGTGCTGACAAGCCAGTCATATCCAACGCCTTCTGAAGGACATAACGTTAATATAAAAGACCTGCTATTCAGGGTCTTAAAAGGTATTATTAATGAAGATGCTCTCAGGACTTTTTCGTCGGGCCGTGCAGGAGTGAATGGTATTGCAGGCATCGGGTTTGGCATTGCAGGCATCATAGACAGAAAAGGCGGAACTGTTATTTATTCGCCTAATATTCCGGCTATAAATAAACTCCAGATAAAAGATATCTTTGAGAAGGAGTTCTCCCTCCATGTTGTAGTGGAGAATGACGCGAATGCCTGCGCCTATGGAGAAAAATGGGTCGGAACCGGGAAAGATTTTGATAATTTTATCGTGCTTACGCTCGGAACAGGTTTGGGCAGCGGGCTGATCTATAAGGGCAAACCTTATGAGGGCGCTATAGAGGCCGGACATATGGTCATTGAACCGAACGGACGCCCCTGCACCTGCGGCAGTTCCGGATGTCTTGAATCATACGCTTCAGGCAGGGCCATTGTTGATATTGCAACGTCATCATTGGAGAAGGGAACGGAGAGCATATTAACGCAATTCTGCGACGGCAATTATTACAAGATAACACCTGAAGATATATTTAAGGCCGCGCTGGAAGGCGACAGCTTCAGCAGAGAACTCTTCAGGCCGTTTGGACACTATCTGGGCATAGGCATTGCAAACCTTATAAATATCTTAAGCCCGGAAGCTGTAATTATTGGGGGAGGACTTGTGGGCGCATGGGACCTTTTTATTGATGAAGTGAAAAAAGAGGTTTCGAGAAGAGCGCTGAAACCCCTTGCTACAAATGTAAAGATACTGAAAACCATATTAAGCACAGATTGCGGTTCGTTAGGCGCTGCAGGCCTTGCGCTTCATTCCGAAGCTGCAAAATAATCCGCTGTATAAAGAGATGTCCAGCAATAATATAAGAAATTTCTCCATTATCGCTCATATAGACCACGGTAAATCTACCATAGCCGACCGTATACTCGAACTTACCGGAGCGCTGTCGCTGAGGGAGATGTCAAAGCAGGTTCTGGACTCCATGGACCTTGAAAAAGAGCGCGGGATAACCATAAAAGCCCATGCCGTCAGGCTTAATTATAAGGCCTTGGACGGGAAAGATTATATACTCAACCTCATAGACACGCCGGGTCATGTAGATTTTTCCTATGAAGTCTCGCGCAGTCTTGCCTCATGCGAGGGCGCCCTGCTTGTAGTTGACGCCACTCAGGGTGTTGAGGCCCAAACCCTTGCCAACGCCTATTTAGCTTCCGAGAATCATCTCGAAATAATACCCGTGATAAACAAGATAGACCTCCCTGGCGCGGAACCTGAAAGGGTAAAAGAACAGATCGAAGAATCAATAGGCATAGACTGCAGTGACGTTATTATCACTTCCGCAAAAGAGGGCATCGGCATCAGGGATGCCCTGGAGGCGGTGGTAAAAAGGCTGCCGCCGCCGAAAGGAAGCAGCAGCCTTCCCTTAAAGGCATTGATATTTGATCTATGGTTTGATAATTATCAGGGGGTTATTGTGCTTGTGAGACTCTTTGACGGCACAATAAAAAAGGGCGACAAGATCCTTCTCATGGCTGTTCAAAAATCATATGAGGTTCTTGAGATAGGCGTGCTGACGCCGCATAAAAAGGCTGTTGAAGAACTAAAATCAGGCGAGGTGGGTTATATAATTGCGGGCATAAGGAATGTTGCGGATACAAAGGTCGGCGACACTATAACAGATGCGGAAAACCCGACGCAGGAGCCGTGCCCCGGTTACAAGGATGTCAAGCCCATGGTATTTTCCGGTCTTTATCCAACAGAGCCTAACCAGTATGCTGAATTGAAAGATGCCCTCGAAAAACTTAAGCTTAATGACTCTTCCTTTAGTTACGAGCCTGAGAGTTCAACCGCGCTCGGCTTTGGTTACAGGTGCGGTTTTCTGGGACTTCTCCATATGGAGATAGTGAAAGAGAGGCTTGAAAGAGAGTTTAATCTCTCCCTTCTGAACACTGCTCCTACAGTCGTTTACAGAGTTACGCAAACAGACAAAAGTATTATTTATATTGACAGCCCGGCGAAATTGCCGCAGAACTATGAAAAGATTGAAGAGCCTTTTGTTAAGACCCTGATCTTTGTCCCGTCAAAATATATCGGCCCTATCCTTGCGCTCTGTGAGGAAAAACACGGCGTGCAGAAAGAGTTTGATTATATCGGAAAAGAGAGGATAAGGGTGACGTATGAGCTTCCCTTAAGCGAGATCTTATGGGATTTTTATGATAAGTTGAAATCTTCGTCCAGCGGTTATGCCTCGATGGATTATGAGTTTATCGGACACAGGGTATCAAAGCTGACAAAGCTTGATGTGCTTCTAAACGGCGAACCTGTTGATGCTCTTTCGATGATAGTCCATGCTGACAGCGCTTACCTTAAGGGAAGGCAGATTACTGAAAAGCTTAAGGAGGTTATCCCCAGACAGATGTTTGAGGTCATTATCCAGGCGGCCATAGGGAGCAAAATAATAGCAAGAGAAAGCATAAAGGCGATGAAGAAGAATGTGCTTGCAAAATGCTATGGCGGCGATATTACCAGAAAAAGGAAACTCCTTGAGAAACAGAAGGAAGGCAAGCGAAGAATGAAGCAGTTCGGGAGGGTCGAGATCCCGCAGGAAGCTTTTCTTGCTGTTCTTAAGGTAAAATAGACATTAGTTTGCGGAGTTCTGACAGCCGTATAAGACAAAGGAGAAATAATTTGGCAGCCAATAGAAAGAAATCAAAGCTCAGGGAATATGCAGAGGCTATAGTCATAGCCGTGATGCTGGCTCTCCTGATAAGGGCTTATGTTGTGCAGGCCTTTAAAATACCTTCGGGCTCCATGATTCCCACGCTGGTAATAGGCGATCATATACTTGTAAATAAGTTTATCTACGGTCTGAATCTCCCTTTTTCAGACGGCAGGTCTCTTATCTTAAAGCAGCCTAAAAGAGAAGATGTTATAGTATTCTCCTTTCCAAAGAACAGGGATGTGGAGGAATGCGGGAGCATCACAAAGAATATTAAAACAAGGCTAAGCAATACATTAAGCAACGTCGACCCTTCTTACCTTTTTAAAGATGACTGCAAAGATTTTATAAAGAGGGTAGTAGGCGTAGGCGGGGACAAGGTTGAGATAAAAAACAAACAAGTATATGTTAACGATATTCCCCTGAATGAACCGTACAAGATACATAAAGACACCCATGTTGAAAATGAAGATATCACCAATAGAGACAACTTCGGCCCGGTTACTGTTCCTCACGGAAAATTTTTTGTTATGGGAGACAACAGGGATCAGAGCTATGACAGCAGGTTCTGGGGCTTTGTGGATATGAACGATATTAAGGGCAAGGCATTTGTAATTTATTGGTCATGGGACGGCAGTGATTTATGGTATAACAAAGTCAGATGGGGCAGAATAGGCAGCCTAATTCATTAGGGAGGTAAAAATCATGAAAAAGTTTTTAAATCTGCTTGTGGTCGGTTTGGCGCTTTTTTCAGCATATCAGTTCGGGGTCCCGTTTTATCATTACCTGGCATTTAAGAGCGATTTAAAAGAGCTCTCGAGAATGAACAGCAATCAATTCAGGCAAGGGGAGATGATGTTGAAGGTTCAGGAGATGGCGCGTGATATGAATATTCCGCTCAAGGATAAAAATATCAAATTGACCCGAGACAGCACTTATAAAATAGAAGTCTTATGGGAAGAGACCGTCAATTGGCTCAGTATTTATCAAAAAACCTTTCAGTTTGCGGTTGATACTTCTCAAAAAGACTGAACCGATGTTTACCGGGCTTATCGAAACCCTTGGCATTATTGCTTCTGCTAAAAGGAGCGCGAACGGCATGAAGCTATACGTAAAACCATTATCAGAGATGGAGGTGCAGATAGGCGACAGCGTCTCTGTTAATGGTGTCTGCCTTACAGCCACAACAGACGGCAGGACGCTTCTTTTTGACCTCTCTCCTGAGACTGTGAAGAGCTCAAACCTTGGAGAGCTTAAGGCAAATGAAAGGGTAAATCTTGAGCGGGCGCTCAGGCTCTCCGACAGGCTCGGCGGACATATGGTGACCGGACATGTAGACACTGTCGGAACGATCAAAGATAGAAGACAGGCCGGAGAATACACGCTTTACACATTCAGCGCTTCTCCTGAAACGCTGAAATATATAGTGCAGAAAGGTTCTGTTGCGATTGACGGCATAAGCCTTACAGTAACGGGTATTGATAATCAGTCATTCAGCGTATCTATTATTCCGCATACTCTGACCGCAACAAACATCGGTGAGAAAAAAAGGGGAGATAAAGTAAATATAGAAGTTGATATTATCGGCAAGTATGTTGAAAAGCTCCTTGTTGGAAATAAGAGTTCCTTAAATCTCGGAGAACTGTTAAGGGAAAAAGGGTTTACGGATTAACAAAAACGCGTCAGTAAAAACCGGAGTTCTTTATGCGAAGCAAATTTAAATTCGACACTATCGAAGAAGCTATTAAGGATATAAAGAGAGGCAGGATGATCATCCTTGTTGATGATGAGGACAGGGAGAATGAAGGCGACCTCACAATAGCAGCAAGCAAGGCAACGCCGCAGGCTGTAAATTTCATGGCTAAATTCGGCCGCGGCCTTATATGCCTCTCTTTAACTCATGAGAGGGTTGAGGAACTGAGACTTCCAATGATGGCGGATCTGAATACTTCACGCTTCGGCACAGCCTTTACCATATCCATCGAAGCAAAAAAAGGCGTAACAACCGGCATATCTGCTGCTGACAGGGCAAAGACTATCAAAACAGCCATTGATCCGAAGTCGAAACCCGAAGACCTCGCAAGACCCGGCCATACATTCCCTTTAAGGGCGCAGCCCGGCGGAGTTCTTCAGCGTGCAGGACAGACCGAGGGCTCTGTTGATCTTGCAAGGATAGCCGGACTTTATCCTGCCGGAGTTATTTGCGAGATAATGAATGACAACGGCACCATGGCAAGGGTCCCGCAGCTTGCAAAGTTTGCTCAAAAACATAAATTAAAGATGGTGACGATAAAAGACCTGATCCGGTACAGGATGCATAACGAAAGCCTTGTTACAAGGCTTGCAACAGCAAAGGTACCAACAAGGTACGGCGGAGATATGACGGCAATCGTTTTCGGCAATATGGTTGACCATGCTGAACACGTAGCGCTTATAAAGGGTGATATCTCTCCTGATGATAAGGTGCTTGTGCGGGTGCATTCAGAATGTCTTACCGGAGACGTATTCAGTTCAAGGAGATGCGACTGCGGCGGACAGCTTCATAAGTCTATGGCGATGATAAATAAGGAGGGCAAGGGCGTGCTTCTCTATATGAGGCAGGAAGGCAGAGGCATAGGGCTTGCCAACAAGATAAAGGCATACGAGCTTCAGGATAAGGGACTTGATACTGTTGAAGCTAATGAAAAACTCGGGTTTAAGCCTGACCTGAGGGATTACGGGATCGGGGCTCAGATACTGGTAAATCTCGGGATACGCAATATGCGTCTCATAACAAACAACCCGAAGAAGATCATCGGGCTTGAGGGGTATGGACTGCATATCAGCGAGAGGATTCCCATTGAGACAAAACCTCATAAGAAAAATATCGGATATCTTAATGTAAAGAAGAAGAAACTGGGGCATCTGCTGGATAATATATAGACAAGCTATAAAAACCATTGGAGGATGTTATGAAAACATATGAAGGCGATCTTCAGGCAGCAGGACTAAAGTTCAGTATAGTTGTCAGCCGTTTTAACGACTTCATCACAAAGAAACTTCTCGACGGAGCTGTTGACGCGCTTTTGAGGCACGGCGCTGAGGAGAAAAATATAGAGGTGATAAAGGTCCCCGGCGCCTTTGAGATCCCGCTTGCAGCCAAAAAGGTTGCTTCAAAGAAGTCATGCAGCGCGGTCATATGCCTCGGAACAATAATAAGGGGAGCAACGGCCCACTTTGAATATGTTGCGGCAGAAGCGACAAAGGGAATCTCTTCCGCATCCCTTGAAACCGGCGTCCCTATATCATTCGGCATTTTGACAACCGACACCATTGAACAGGCTGTTGAAAGGGCAGGCTCAAAGAGCGGCAACAAAGGATGGGACGCTGCAATGGCAGCTATAGAGATGGCGCAGCTTATGAAAAAGCTTTGATGAAACGCAGACGGGCAAGAGAATATGTCCTGCAGATACTCTTCCAGCTTGAGATCACAGGCAATAAACTAAGTGATGACGAGTTAAAAGAGTTCTGGAAGGGAAAGGACGAAGCCCAGGAAGTTAAAGAGTTTACCCAGTCAATTGTCATAGGTACATTAGAGAATATTGCTTCATTGGATGAGATTATCAAAAATGCTGCAGAGCACTGGTCGCTTGACAGAATGGCGGTTATTGATAAGAATATTTTAAGGGCAGCCGCTTACGAACTCGTATATAGAGCGGATATTCCAACGTCAGTAGTAATAAACGAAGCCCTCGAGATCGCCAAGAAATACTCCACAGAAGAATCTGCATCTTTTCTAAACGGCATACTGGACAAGATCGCTAAAGAGAAAAAAACCGCAGGTAAACAGAAAAAGCCTGTCAGGAAGAAAAAGGATTAGCAGATTAAAGGCTTCAGGGCAATTATTTTGTAGACTGCTTCCAGGATTACGTTGAAACCCTTATAACCGTCTTAACATTCCCCCGTGGGTTAAAGTCTCCGATCACTTCAAGACTCCTCGGCTTGAGGAATTTCTTCAGATCGTCAAATACACAATTTGTTACAGACTCATGAGATATGTGCTGGTCTCTGAAGTTATTCAGATAGAGTTTCAATGACTTGAGCTCAACAATATATTTATCGGGGATGTAGTTGATCTTGATCGTTGCAAAGTCGGGATAACCCGAACGCGGGCAGAGGCAGGTGAATTCTGGAAAACTAATCTCGATTGTATAATCCCTGTCAGGGGTAGGATTGGCCCACCGCTGCAGTTTTGCCCTGGATATATTCTTTTCGCCGTATTTCATACGAAAGTATTATACCTGATTACGGCTTTCAGGTGTGAAATTCTAATGAGTTGCGCCTTGCTTTGAATGGCGTCCTATCGCAAAAAAACTATTGACAAATAGCAACTTAATGTATAAGCTACACTTCAGTTATAGGTTTAAGCAGAACAAAGAAATTTGCTGGGGAATTGCTAATGAAGATTAGTATGATAACCACTAAAAGTATTGGCTCGGCGAGACAATGACCTATAATAGAGAAAAAATAACGCTTGCTATAATCTGGTTTATATTTTCTCTGTTTCTTTGCGATGGGGCCGGAGCTGTTACC
>JACRPZ010000073.1 GCA_016222905.1 Nitrospirota bacterium | reverse complement strand
CTTATCGAGTCTCTGTCCGTTGAAACCTTGTCTTTACTGATTATCCTGCCTCTTTCATCCATTGCTGTTGCTACAAAGTATTGCTTGTGATAATCAATTCCGATATACTTCATATGTGCACCTCCTCTTAAATTTTAGGGAATATTAACACTATCACCCTGTTTTAAACATTAGGGGTTAGCTTTTTGCTATCGCCCTCAGGAGGTGCACTCTTTTTCATGTTATCATTCCCGAGGTAGTAATCGGGAATCCATTCTATTAAACATGGATACCCGCCTTCGCGGGTATGACGGACTGGGAGTTATTTTCATGCTCCTTTTTTATAATTTACGTTGATTCTTTGGTTAATTACGGGTATACTTTTACGAAAGATAGAAGAAGCATAAAGACAACTGTTCGCTACAGGAGGAAAGCTAATGACTGACAGCAAAGAAGATGATATTCTTGCGGAATTGAAGAAGCATACCTCTTTCTCTAAACAATCTAACAGGCTCAATATCGTCGCTATTTTTATTCTTGTGATTTTCGTGATGATAGCCCTCACGGCACCGGCTTATATTCATCGTCTTGGAACATCACACAAATTGACTTCACAGAAAATTGATACTTGGCATGAAGCTCGCAACCTGATGGACAATGGAAATTTGCCTTCTGCATTGCAGATGATTAAACGCATGATCGACAAGAATCCCAGCTACTACTATGGGTATGCTTTGATAGGTACCGTCTATCATGAGATGGGTGATCTGGAGAAAGCAGAGCAGAATTATGCGAAGGCATATGATCTTTTTCCTTTAGAAGATAACGAGAAGACTCTGAAGGCGATTCGAGAAGCGATCAAGAAGAAACAGAAATGAAAGGCATTGTGGATGACCGTCATACTTAAAAAGACGGCTCACCAGTCGCATCATAAACAACTATGGGAAATATATTAATTAATCAATCGGTAGCGATACTATGCGATGGGAACAACATTGAGCGTAGTATCCATGAGATGTCTAAAACAAAAAACGCGATGATCAATTTTGATAAGTTGATCCCGAAATTGCTGAATGACAGGGGATTAAACAGGCTGCTGTATTTCAGGGAAGGGATATCCATATCTTCGAAATTCGCTGAAAGGTTGCATGAAAACTATTATGGCTCTGTTATCCCGTGTCATAAATCTGCCGATATTCCGCTTTCCATCAAGGCAACGCAGCTCTCTTCAAAGGTTGACACCATTATCATCATGTCAGGGGATTCGGATTTTGTGGATCTGGTTGTACACCTGAAAGGCGAAGGGGTAAGGGTAGAAATTGCCGCAGTAAGACAGACAGCCGCCAGGATATTAATTGATGAAGCAGACTATTTTCATGAGATAACCAAAGACGACTGGTTTATATATAAAGCGCCGGGAAAGACAAAGGGATAAAGAAGTCCAAAGTTTATATCAAATCGTTGGGAGATTGACCGAGTACTACACGATGTTTTTTTAGCTTGTACTGCCTTGAGATTTGCAAATCGTCTTTTTCGCCATCCAGAGGTACTCGTCACTCAATTCTGCAGTTGTTCATATAAGTTACAATTGATAATAGCATGGGTTCCATGCTATTATCAAGTTATGATTCAGTCATTTAAAGAGAAGGGAACGGAAGATATTTTCAACGGCAAAAATTCTAAAGATGCAAGAAAAACATTACCGCAATCGTTATGGAAGGTTGCATCAAGGAAATTGGATCAACTTGATTCTGTAGGGCATCTCAACGAACTGCGTGTTCCCCCAAACAATAAATTGGAAGCCCTGACAAGAGATAGAAAAGGACAATACAGCATAAGGATAAATGATCAATATCGTATATGTTTCACATGGCAGGAAGCCGGACCAGGAAAAGTTGAGATTACAGATTATCATTAATAAAAAACAAGATGTTTTATGGAGGTAAATATGATTCGCATACCAACACATAGAGAGCCGACACACCCCGGTGAGATGCTCCTTGAAGAATTTTTATTGCCTATGGGTATTACCCAGCGGGAATTGGCAAAGGAAATTCATGTCCCCTACCAGAGGATTAATGAAATTATCAACAAGCGTCGTGGTGTGACACCCAGTACAGCTTTACGGCTCGCAAAATTTTTTGGGGTTTCAGAAGATTTCTGGATGAATCTGCAACTCAGATGGGATATATATAAAGCGAAACTTAATGAGGCAAAAGAATTAAAGACAATTAGGGCCATAAGAATGAATGGGGAACTGGCACATTCACAACTTTAAACAGAAATTTTATTGTGATATAGGATTTGTAAAATAAAGGAGCCTTTAACATGACTAATAAAGGTCTTAAGGCATACCCTGTGTTGTTGGCAGGCGGAATGGGATCGAGATTGTGGCCTATCTCAAGGGAGCTCTACCCCAAACAGTTAATTAATCTGGTAGGCGGAGATTCGCTGATACAGAGCACGATCAAAAGACTTTCTCCTGTCCTTGCAGAGGAAAATGTACGGGTTGTATGCGGGGAAGAGCATTATTATGAAATCGCAAGACATCTTGAAGCCATAGGCATGCCTGCTGAAGGCAAGTTAATAGCCGAGCCGTGCGGCAGAAATACCGCGCCTGCCATTCTCCTTGCAATGCTGAACATATTAAAGAAAGAAAAAGACGCCATCTTGGTGGTGCTGCCTGCTGACCATGTGATCAGCGACTTGCCAGGTTTTCATGAAAGATTGGAGACTGCTCTCAAGCTTGCAGAGATGAATAAGATTGTCACCTTCGGTATCAGGCCAAACTATCCCGAGACAGGCTATGGATACATAGAAGGAGTAAAGAAGAAAAAGGGAGATGCACTTGAGATAAAGAGGTTTGTTGAAAAGCCTGATGAGAAGAGGGCTGCAAGCTATATAAAAGCAGGCAACTTCTTCTGGAACAGCGGCATGTTCGCCTTTAAGGCGTCTGTCATGATGAGTGAATTCAGGAAATTTGAGCCGGCTCTTTTAGAGACCATGCAAAAGATAATAAGAAGCAGAGGCTCCATATCAATGGCGCAGTACAAAAAACTGCCTGACATTTCAATTGACTATGCAATCATGGAAAAGACGGCAAAAGGCGTTGTCCTGCCCTCGGATTTCGGATGGAGCGACATAGGCTCATGGAAATCACTCTATAATATTCTCCCGAAAGATAAGGATCGGAACGTGCTGGAGGGCGATATAATCGCACGGGAGACCAAGAACTCATTTATCAGGGGCGAGGGAAGGCTTATAGTTGCAAACGGCCTTGATAATATCGTTGTAGTGGAGACACCGGACACAGTCTTTGTATCAAGCTTGGATAAAACTCAGGATGTAAAGACAATAGTCGAAGGGCTGAAGAAAGAGGGGCGCAAAGAATACAAGAGTCATACTACGGTATATCGTCCGTGGGGAACATATACCTTGCTTGAAGAGAAGGGCAATTCCAAAATGAAGCGGATTGTCATATATCCAAAAGCAAAGCTCTCCCTGCAGATGCATTACCACAGAAGCGAGCACTGGATAGTTGCGCAGGGCACTGCCAAAATCACAATAGGCGATAAGACGCTCTTCCTCAAGGAGAACCAGTCAACTTATATTCCGAAAGCCACGCGTCACCGCCTTGAAAATCCCGGGAAGATACCTCTTCATATAATTGAGGTGCAGATGGGAAGTTATCTTGAAGAGGATGATATAGTCCGTTATGATGATGATTTCGGCAGGGCGGTTTCTAAGAAATCATGAAGGTGCTTATATGCGGCAAAAGCGGGCAGCTCGGCAGCGACTGCGAGCAGGTGCTCGGGCAAAAATTTGAAGTCATTGCCCCGGACGAGAAAGAGTTTGATATAACAAACAAAGAGGCGGTAGAGAGCATAGCGCTCAGTCTCTCGCCCGATGTCATTCTCAATTGCGCTGCTTATACCATGGTTGATGCCTGCGAAACAGAGCGTGAACTTGCCTGGAATGTTAACGTGAAAGGCCCTGAGAACCTTGCCCTTGCTGCAAGTAAATGCGGAGCCAGAATAATTCATATTTCATCGGATTATGTATTTGACGGCAAAAAGAGACCGCCGGAGTCTTATAAGGAAGATGATGAGACCGGCCCCCTTTCATATTACGGCGTAACAAAACTTGAGGGCGAACTGGCTGTGCGCAAGATGACCGATAAGCACATCATCATACGCACCGCATGGGTTTACGGTATCAACGGCCGAAACTTTCTAAAGACCATGCTCAGGCTGTCAACCAACAATCCGGAAAAAGCATTAAAGGTTGTTAATGACCAGTACGGCTCTCCAACATGGTCATTCAGGCTGGCTGAACAGATAGGCAAACTTATTGAAGTCAATGCTATAGGCACATATCATGCATCATCTGAAGGATATTGCACATGGTATGAGCTTGCAAAGTATTTTCTGGAAAAGATGGATGTAAAGCACAAAATATTCCCGTGCAGCACTGATGAATATCCGACGCCTGCTGCAAGGCCGAAAAATTCAATTTTAGAGAACAGCAGGCTTAAAGAGGAGAGTATCAACCTTATGCGGGACTGGCGGAAAGAGGTTGATACATTTGTGATAAACTTTAAAGAAAGATTGATCAAAGAGGCAAAGGGGCAATAACAACGGAAGAATTATGAAAAACATGCTCGTTACAGGCGGCTGCGGCTTTATTGGAGCTAACTTCATTCATTATCTGCTGGAAGAGTCCGATTATTCAGGCCGCATAATAAATGTGGATAAACTCACATACGCGGGCAATCCTGAAAACCTTGCAGGGGTCGAAGAGAGGTTCCCGGAACGCTATATATTTTTCAAGGATGACATATGCGACAAGAATAGGATGGCGGATATCTTTGATGAAAATGAGATTGATGCGGTATGTCACTTTGCCGCCGAGTCTCATGTTGACAGGTCCATAGTCAGTCCTGATGACTTCATCCAGACCAATATTGTTGGCACTTTTAATTTGCTTGAGACAACAAGAGAGAGGATAAAGAATATCAAACTCTTTCATCACATAAGCACAGATGAGGTCTTCGGAAGCCTTGGGATAGAGGGGTACTTTACCGAAAAGACACCATATCATCCCAACAGTCCCTATTCAGCATCAAAAGCAGGCTCTGACCATCTTGTCAGGGCTTATCACGAGACTTACGGAATGCCTGTAACAATATCCAACTGCTCAAATAATTACGGCCCTTACCAGTTTCCTGAAAAGCTGATACCGCTGATAATCCTTAATGCACTTGAAGGGAAGCCCCTACCTGTTTACGGCGATGGCAAAAATATAAGGGACTGGCTTTATGTCAGAGACCACTGCGCTGCTGTATGGGAAATTATGAAGCGCGGGAAGATAGGGGAGACATATAACATCGGCGGAAATAATGAGATGGAGAATATCAAAGTTGTAGAGATAATATGCGATATACTCGATGAAACCGCCGGAATGCTTCCGGCAGGCAGCCGGAGGGGGCTGATAACATTCGTCAAGGACCGTCCAGGACATGACCGCAGATATGCGATTGACGCCTCTAAGATGAGAGATGATCTGGGGTGGCAGCCTGAAGAGTCATTTGAAACAGGTATCAAAAGCACAATCAGATGGTACATTGATAATAAAAAATGGACAGATCATGTAATAAGCGGGGAATATCAGGCCTGGATTAAAAAGCATTACACATAGCGCGCGATTATCATTGTACGCGATCCTTCGCATATCTTACGTTTGTGTATAATAAATGCTCTAAATCATCAAAGCCAACTTGATAGTATGCAAGGAAGGTAGTTATGGATAAAAATCATCCTATAGTTATCGCATTAAAAAATTTGACTCATGACCTCAAGCTATTTATCGAATTATCACTTCGTGAGAGTGATGCTTCATGGGAAGAATGGCTCCGTTTAATTTTAAAAGAGGGAGAGGTGAAATGCTGGGAGATTAAGAATTGTTCAAAAAAGGATTGTCCTGCCTATAATAATCCGGGTATCCGGTGCTGGCTGGTAGCAGGCACATTTTGTGAGGGAAAGGTGCAGGGGGAATTCGCGTTGAAATATAAAAGCTGCACGGAATGCGAGGTTTATCAGGGAGCGGTTTTTAAAGATCCCGTGACCGAGGTATACGAGCATATTATCACTTTGGTGCATAATTTAAAAGCAACCCAGGAGAAGCTTAAAGTCATGGTGATCAGAGACCCTCTGACAGGAGTGTATAACAGGAATTTTTTTAATGAAATAATAGCCAATGAGATCGAGAGGACAAAGCGCTACGGAGATAAATTTTCAATTGTCATTATGGACATTAATGATTTCAAACAGATCAACGATAATCACGGACATTTAATAGGCGATTGGGTATTAAAAGAATGTGCTTCGATATTAAGCAGGTCAGTCAGGGCTTCGGATCTCCTTGTGCGGTTTGGCGGGGATGAATTTCTGGTAGTTTCACTGGAGAGTGATTTTAAAGATTGCGATGCGTTGATCTCACGAGTTAATGAACTCATTAAGGATTGGAATGAAACGCAGGCTGACTCTAATCTCAAGTTGTCGATCAGCATCGGATGCGCCATGTTTGAAGAGGGAAAAGACTTAATGGATGTGATAAAAGAAGCTGACCTGCGCATGTATCAAAATAAGACAAAATAATTTCAGGGAAAGCAGACGGTTATACTTCTCCAGTCTGCGCTACTTCAGATTCAAAACCATCAATCTTAGCTCCGTCATCTGCTCGATGGCGAACCTCAACCCTTCTCTTCCAAAACCCGACATCTTTACTCCTCCGTAGGGCATATGGTCAACGCGGTAATTGGGGATGTCATTAATAATCACGCCGCCGACCTCAAGCTTCTCAAATGCGGCATAGGCATTCCTCAGATCCTTTGTAAAAACTCCAGCCTGAAGCCCGTATTCTGAATTATTTACCGCCTGCAGACCCTCTTCGAAATTCCTTATCTTTTCCAGCGTTACCACGGGAGCAAAGACCTCCATGCAGTTCACCTTCATTTCAGGGGTTGTATCGGATAGCACAGTAGGTTCATAAAAATTACCCGTTCTCTTGCCGCCAGCTAAAATTTTTGCACCTTTCTCAACCGCTTCGTTAACCCACATATCCACACGTTTAAGGTTCTCATTATCTATCATAGGTCCTATAAATGTTGCATCATCAAGAGGGTCTCCTATCTTAAGCGTCTTCATCTTCTCAAGGAAGAGGCTCTTGAACCTGTCATAGATTTTTTCGTGCGCATATATCCTCTGCACTGATATGCATACCTGTCCGCTGTATACAAAGGCTCCTGTCACGCATTGCGCAACAGCATAATCAAGATCGCATTCTTCATCAATAATAACGCCTGCATTGCCGCCAAGCTCAAGTGTTATTGTTTTTTGATTTGCCATTGATTTAAGCCTCCATCCAACGGAGGCGCTTCCTGTGAAACTGAGCATCTTTATCCTTTTGTCTGCAAGCATTCTCTCAGCAACATCTCCGCTGCATGGAAGCACGCTCAGGCCGCCTTCCGGCAATCCCGAATCCATAATAATATCTCCAAGCATCAGGGCGGTGACAGGGGTCTTTGAGGCGGGCTTCAGGATTACAGGATTTCCAGCGGCAATTGCCGGAGCCAGTTTATGGGCGACAAGGTTAAGCGGGAAATTAAATGGCGTGATCGCCAATACAGGGCCTGCCGGGAACCTCCTTGTGACTCCCCATCTTTTTTCCGAGGCGGCATTTCTGTCGAGAGGAATAAATTCTCCGCCAATTCTCAGGGCTTCTTCAGATGCTATCTTAAATGTCAGCGCCCCTCTCTCAGCCTCTGTTCTTGCGGCTGATATCGGTTTGCCGCTTTCAAGCGTTATGCATCTTGCCAGCTCTTCTCTCCGTTCTGTTATCTTGCTGGAGATATTCTCAAGGATCTTTGCCTTCATGTGCGAAGGCATGTCAGCCATAATGCCTTTTGACTTATCCGCAGCCTCAACCGCCTCTGAAGCCTCCCCGACGGAAGCCCGGCAGACGCTTGAGACTTTTTTCTCGTCAAAAGGGTTTATTACATCAAGCATATCCGGCGTTTCAATATGTTTGCCTCCAAGAAGCAGTGGATACCTCTCTTTCATATTTACCCCCTTTATGCCTCGTCCTTCCTCATATTCTTAAATGCATTGATGAGACCGTTGGTGGATGAATCATGGGAGGCGGTCTCTCTATCATCGCTCAATTCAGGCAAAATATTTTTTGCGAGTTCTTTGCCAAGTTCAACACCCCATTGGTCAAAGCTGAATATATTCCAGATCACCCCCTGCACAAAGATCTTATGCTCGTACATGGCTATCAAACTTCCGAGAGTTCTTGGCGTTATTTTGTTTAATAGTATTGAGTTGGTCGGTTTATTGCCTTTGTAAACCTTAAATGGGAGACGCCTTTTAATCTCCTCTTTGCTCTTTCCTGATGCCTCAAGCTCTGCGCGCGCCTCTGCTTCTGTCTTCCCTTTCATCAGCGCCTCTGTCTGTGTAAAAAAATTCGAGAGAAGTATATTATGGTGCTCTCCTACAGGATTATGACTAATCGCAGGAACGATAAAATCACAAGGGATAAGCCTGGTCCCCTTATGTATAAGCTGATAAAAGGAATGCTGTCCGTTTGTGCCGGGTTCGCCCCAGATAACCGTACCTGTCTGATACTTCACTTCATTTCCGTTCCTGTCCACACTCTTACCGCTGCTCTCCATGCTGCACTGCTGAAGATATGCCGGGAACCTGTGCATGTACTGGTCGTACGGCAGTAGAGCCTCTGTTTCTGCCCCGAAGAAGTTGTTGTACCATATGCCTATCAATGCCAGAATTACAGGGGCGTTCCGAATAAAAGGCGTATCTCTGAAGTGGTTATCCATTGCGTGGCCGCCCTCAAGCAGTTCACTGAAATTATCAAAGCCGATTGAGCAGGCGATGGAAAGGCCTATAGCTGACCAGAGAGAATACCTGCCGCCGACCCAGTCCCAAAATATAAACATATTCTCAGGGTCTATGCCGAACCTCTTCACCTCTTCTTTATTAGTTGATATGGCGACAAAATGTTTCTTTATGTAGGATTCATCCTTAACCGAATCAAGAAACCATTTACGAGCCGTATGCGCATTGGCCATGGTCTCCTGAGTAGTGAATGTCTTTGACGCTATCATGAAGAGCGTTGTTTCCGGGGATATCTTCTTCAGGGTTTCAACTATATCCGTGCCGTCAATATTTGAGACAAAATGCACGTTGATATTCGGTTTCTTATAAGGCCTCAGAGCCTCCGTTACCATTAAAGGCCCAAGACAGGAGCCTCCGATGCCTATGTTTACGATATCCGTGACTACTTTGCCGTTGTATCCCTTCCATTCTCCGGAGATGACTTTGTTTGAAAAAAACTCCATCTTCTTTAAGACCGCATTTATTTCAGGCATTACATCTTTGCCGTCAAGATAAACAGGCTTGTTCGTCCTGTTTCTGAGCGCAGTATGGAGCACAGCCCTTCCTTCGGTCTCATTTATCTTATGCCCTGAAAACATCTTCTCAATCGCATCCTTCAGTCCGGCTTCTTCAGCAAGCTCTGCAAGCAGTCCGAGGGTCTCGGCGCTTATGATATTTTTGGAATAATCAATGAGGATATCTCCAAGCGTAAGAGAAAACGCGGAAAACCTTTGAGGCTCTTCCTGAAACATATCACGCATATGCCTGTCTTTCATAAGGGCAAAATGCTCGTGGAGTCTCTTCCATGCATTTGTCTGAAGTGGGTTGATTTTATAAAGCATCTTGTTCTCCTTTTATCATTTTCCTTCAGCTTTAAGCGACGGTGAAAGCCTGACCCCAATTTTTTCTCATATGAAAATCTTTTCTGAGTACTACAATATTGTTTCGATTATTTATATTTCTCATTTATCTTATTTCTTTCTTTTGAAGCTGCTATCTCTTCCCAATAGTAAGCTTCTTTAATCAATTTTTTAGCAACTATGGGGTCAGGCTTGACTATTGACATTTGACCTCAAATCCTTCAATTTATTTATTACTTCCTCTGTTTCTCCCTTTAAGTCTTTTCTCTCCCTTAAGTGTCTTGTTATTAAAGCCGGGTCTTTACAAATATATGCGGCTATTTCTTTCCCTTGATATCCATACTCTTTAGCTGTAAGGCATAGCACCTTCCTACACAGGGATATGTCGCTGCTTTTACCTTTTTCCCTCATCTGTTTAAGTGTTATTCCATATATTTTCTCTATCCCTGAAGCTATATCAGGCAAAGTATATTCGTTTTTCCTCTTTGTCTGTCCGATCACACCATCATATTTCTCCATAACCTTATCTGCAAATCTCTCATTCCCAAGGATCCTCTGGTCTATTGTAAGGTATATGTCTTCTTTTTTGACTGTTATGCCGTCGCTTATGTATGCTCTATACTGTTTTCTTGCTTTTGTCTTATCCTCTGAAAACATTCTTAATACCTGATTTTCATCCGTTATTCCCCTCTTCTCGGGTTTGACGGCATAACTGGCATGGCTGCTCCACTGGTATTCTTCAGGGATCCTGACCATTTTTGCCCTTACAGGATTTAGATGTATATATTTGACAAGGGACAGCAGATACTCGTCTTTATCGCACAGTATCGCCTTATACCTTCCCTGAAACAGATGTCCTGATGTCTTATATCTTCTGTTGAAATATACTGTGTAGCTCTGGCTGATACCTTGAAGTATCTTTGAAAGAGGTGTTTCCTGTGTTTCGAACAACAAATGTACGTGGTTGTTCATTAAAACGTATGCATACAAAAAATATTTATATTGGGATTTATACTTCGAAAGTATCTGCAAATATTTCAAAAAGTCTTCGTTGTCTTTGAATATATTCTGTCTCTGGTTGCCTCTGGTGATGATGTGATAGAATGCCCCATCAAACTCTATCCTCGGTTTCCTTGCCATGAAAGAGAATATCAGCATGGCCTCCAAATGTCAATAGTCAAGCCTGACCCCACTGCCACTGGCACACATTTGGATCTGGATTTGGGTTGTTGTATTTATCTGTATCAAATATCTTGGCAATCGGTATTGATGCCAGAGGATTTGGTGGAAGATTGAGAATGGAAGGATCAAAGGTAATAGGGTGTGCAATTGCGTAATCAAAGATTTCCTTCTCATTTGGATCTTCGCTTTCTCTGAATTTATCTACTGCTGATTCGTAATGATATCCAGCCACATGAGAGTCATCTCTTGTATGCGCCGGAACACTCATATCTTCCACAAGATGCATAAGATGTCCCATGCCTCTAAAAGTTGCCTTATAGTACATCTCCTTTTCAGCCTGGCTATATGCAAGCCATGCACCGCTAAAATCCTTGCCAGTAAGCGCTATGTAGAAATACTCTCTAACATCCTTCCACGAGAAGTCTCCTCCAGTTAGAAATCCGGCGAGGCCTTGATCATGTGCCCATAAAATAGCTGACTTAGATGTTCCCTTAAATCCAGCTATATCCCATGTCTTCAATGGATCGTGAAAATGATTTAAAGAGCGAGTATACATCGGCTCATCCTCTTCGCTGCCGCCATCTCGAACCCATTTCCAAACTTCTTTCCCATTTAAACTTTTATTGATGCCGCCTTCAAATCCTAATTGATTACTAAGAAAAGTATTTAACTGAAAATTATTAATTGATGTCTTTGAGATATGTTCATTCAGAGCTTTATGCGTTTCTTTTTCTAAGGAAAAACATTGGTCAGAAACCAGAAAATTTAGGCTAAGAATAGCAGACGCCACAAGAATAGGTAATAAAATATGTTTTTTCATTCTTACCTCCACACCTCGTCTCTTAGCCCTAATTTTTTTCTTTCATCGTTTATTGATTTATAAAAAAGCGGTAACTTATCAGCACCGACATCGGTTGGTCCCCCAGGTATGTTTCTCAACCTCTCCTCCCTTGTCTTAAGTTTTGGAAGTTCGATAAGCCCCGGTGCAAGTCTGTAAATCATTTCATTTGCAAATTCATATATCTTGAATTCGGATACCTTGTCTGTCACGTTTTCATCAAGAGAGCTTTCTATACTAAAATATCCAGGTTTAAAGATAGTAAATACTGGTTCTCTGATATAGCTTATTATCGGCAATAGGTTAATAGGCATATATGGCCGGTATCTCAAATCTGCCTTCCTTATCTGTTAACACCTCTTTTGCATTGTAAAAATATGTATTATCGCCTGCGAGAGTCCTATAAGCTCGCTGCCACACTGCCAATACCACCGCCCCTTCAAGAGGTTCTTTTGTTTCTATATCTATTATCCTTCCTTTCCAAGTCCCAGCAGCGGCAAAGCTAAAATTCTTTTCTGCAGCAATACCTAATATATAAACTATCAAGAATGCCACGGCAAAGAAAAACCGCTTCGTTTTAACTATTCTTAGAATTGTTGTATCTTCCATAATCCATTCTCATCAATAGCAAAGTAAATGTAATATGTCACTTCTCCCACATCTTCGGTTCTCTTTATTCTGTATTGTGCAATTCCTTCTTCAGCATAAATTATTTCTATTGCGTTCATATTTGCTGCAATTCCTGGAAGCTGATCTGTAATAGCTGAGAATATATCCCGATATCTCTCTTGAGATGAACTTAGGAAAAGAGCTACCGCTCCTTCAACATCCTGATTCTCCAACGCCCCTTTCATCCCATCCCATTTCCCTTTAAGCATAATATTAAGCTGGTCTTTATTAAGGACTGTTATTGCAATGGTGTCCTGATAAACAATGCTATCCGGGCCGGTAACACTTGCTGTAACATAATAGATACCCTCTGCTTTTATCTTTACTTTGTATTCATCATTACTTGACGGCAGGAATTCTGCTTCGGAAGGCCCTGTTATATTTATGCTTGAGTTATCTATGCTGAATGAGGCGTCTATCTTCAGTGTCAGTTCAAGAGGCGCAATGCCTGAATCTATATTGGAACTGAGTTTGATGTAATTACCGGTTGTTACGGCATTTACAGTTATTGATGATGTTGCCGGACTGCTAACAGTGTCAGTGGCAGTTACGGTTATTGTGTTTGAGCCTTCTGTAAGCGGCACATTGTTGGCGATGAACCTTGTGCCGTATACTGCTGCGACTATTCCGTTTACAGTTACACCTGTTTCATTGCCTGTAAGATTGATTACCGCGCCTTTGACCATTACTGAATCTGCGTTGAAAGTGTTCTAATCTTAAATCCAGAACACATTATTCTTTAATTCGCCGCGTGTATGGGTGAACAAAAACTTGGTGAGGCGATTAAGCGTCTCTCCAAGGGGGATTTGCTTTGACAGAAGTATTCCGTAATGATTTTTCCCGCTGTCTGCATATCTTCTATGTAATTTTTGAAAATCACCAATGTTGAAGGTGAAAATAGTTCTCTCTTCAGATACGGCATAATCCAATTGCTGATAATCGGTAATGCTTTGTTTCATTATTTCATGGGCGCTTATTACATCATAGCCCTTCAGTCTCAGAGCAAGGGCAACTTTTTTGTGAACATCTTCATCAAGATAAAGCTTTATCATTTACTCAAGTTCTTTATCTATCTCTTCTTTGTTGTCAAAATAGTAGCTGAGGGTATCAAATAGCTGCGCAGGGGTTACATTCGGATAGCCGTCAAGTATTTCTTCAATACTCATCCCTGAGCGATAATGATTTACAATCGAGGCAACAGGAATCCTTGTGCCTTTAATAACAGCCTTACCTTCGTACTTGCCGAGGTCTTTTTCGACATATAGATGTTCAATGCATATAGGCATTTAAAACCTCCTTATGGTGTAATATTAAATAATAGCAAAAAAGTTACTCTTTTACATACGTGATAAGTCTGTGGAGTACTGGAGTATCATGATAATCTGCTGTCCTTATTACCCAGCCAGTCGTTGCTGTGTGAGAATGATTCCGAATACCCAAACATCGGGCACAGGCAAGTCGGAATGACACTTACTTTTTATTACTACGGACTTGTCGGCGGCGCGGCGGCGCTGATTCCGCCTTCTGAGTTGACCGGAATTCGTATTCGAACGGCGCCGTCTTGCTGCATCAATTCAGACTGAGAGGAACGGGTTTCTGAAATAGAGAGTGGAGAAAGCGGAGCGGCAGGACATGATCTTAGAATCCCTTCATAGCAGTCGCACTCTGAACCGGCAGGATAGGCATTATTGATGTACATGAGTCCTCCTCCCCACCATATATAATAATTCCTGTATTCAAGGAAAGAGGGATACCACCAGATGGAACAAGGCGCGCTGAGAGGAGCACAGGTTGCAGAGTCTTCTACATAGTCTGTCTGGTTCTTTATAGCAGGGTTAGCCCAGAGCTCTCCTGACACGGACGAATGCTGCCACGGGTCACCGGCCCTTCCAACCCATGTTGAGTAGTCGTGCTCGTTGAAGCCGTAATCAGTCAGGATGAAAGCCCCGTTTACGCCTGTGCCTGCAGCAAGAGATGGAACAACGAAACTGTTATTAGGGGAAGAAGGAGAGGCATAGTATGGCTCTCCTATAGGTGAGATTCTGGTGTATATATTACTAATGTCATGGGCATATACATCCCACTCATCTGCAAAACCGTTGTTATTGCCTCCGTTCGCCGGGTCATCTACGTAGGCTATTGCCTCAGGATTGTCTACTAAATTCCCGTTCAGACATACCCTGTCCGTATCATTCCAAAAATCTATTGGGGTTGGCTCGCTGATATCTTTGAGTCCAACAGCTACAGCGCCTTCTTCATTTCCGAGTCGGCCTTTGAAGACTACAAAAAGATAGACATCTATGGCATATGAAGGAATGGGGTTGTTTGTTAAATCAAATGTAAGCCACACAGAGTTGTCTCTTGGGATAGAATTAACTCCGTAGAATTCAGGAGCTACTATGTAACTGAAGTTATTTTCTACGTAAAAAGGATCACTTGGCAGATAATTCCTGAAAGGGTCACTAATGGCACGTTTGTATTTGACGACAAGCTCTATGCTCCCGTTTGTCATTTGTTCATCGTTGGGGGTGGTATTTTTAGCAAGTAGTTTTATGCTGGTAAATCCTGCACCGGGGTCGTTGGTCTGAGCATAGATGCCGCTGCTCGGGAGGGTTATCTCAATGTTGCCACGGAAGAAGTAATCCAACAGCCCGGCGGAGTAGCCGACTGCGCGGGGGATGAGAAGGGAGGCATAGTTATTGAAGCATTCCTCATCCAACTCCAATTCGTCTCTTTGTAAAACTGGATCAAAGCTTAGATATTTGTAAAGAGGCCCGAAAGTTGCAAAAAATTCAACAGCTTCACCGTCTCCTGTTTTTCTTAGGTAACCTCTTTTTTTGTCAGGCGAAATTTCTAAATCAAACATTTCATAACTCTGTGCGCTATATCTCGGATAAGGGAAATAGTGTATGTCATTTGAAGCAAAGCCGTCAGTAAATATCGTATCATCGCTGGCGAAATTAGCGTTAGCGTATTCTGAAATTCCTATTGTGCTGACGCATATTTCATTGGTCGGACAGTTAGAGTCGCTGCTGCATATAATACTTTTAGTGACTGAACAATTCTTGTTTGTTGTTATATTGGGGTTCGTATTATATGCATTTGCATCAATAATTCTGGCGATCGGAAGCGGGGCAAGCGGATTGAGCGTTTCAGTGAGAATGGAAGGATCAAAAGATACGGGCGCTGCCATAAAACTTTTGAAAAGAGTTTTATTGTTCGTTCTTGTATATTCAACCCAGTCCTCATATCCATCTCCTGCTATATGACTGTCATTTCTTACATGAGCCGGTACAGAGGCATCCTCCACAAGATGCATCACCTGACCAACCGCCCTGAAGGTCTTGGCAAAATATGCTTCTTTTTCTGCTTGAGTTGACGCTACAACATTGCCATTGAAATCCTTGCCGGTTAAAGCAATATGAAAATTCTCTCTTGCCTTTACCCATGACCAATCTCCTCCATTTGCAATAGTAGCGCTGCTTTGATCTTGCGCCCAGACAACTGATGATTTACCTTGAAAAACATCATATAACCCTGCCTCATTCCAAGCTTTAAGAGGATTATGAAAGTGATTTACTGAACGGACATATGGAAGCGTCCTTGGTGGCTTGTCTTCGTATTCTCCGCCATCACTAAGCCATTCCCAAACTTTCCTTGTTTTGTCATATTTCAATTCTTTATTTATCCCATTTGTAAAGCCCAATTGGTTTTTCAAATATGAATCGAGCGAAAAATCATTGAGCATATTCGTAGAAACGTTTTCGTTTATAGCTCTATGAGTTCCAACTTCTAAAGCATAATTTGGCAAAGGTTTAACACAAAATATAATTATCAGAATAAAGAATATCTTGAGTACTACTTTCATTACTGTTTTCTCCTGATTCCTGTCGGCCAAAGCAATTTATTTTCTTCATCAAGTGCCTTATGCAAAAGTGGCCACTCTTTATTATTATCTGTCGGTGAAATCATATTCGCCCTCAACCTCTCTTCCCTTGTCTTTAGCCTTGGCAACTCGATTAGAGTTCCCCCCTTGACTAATGCATCATAATAATTTGTTCTGGGCTTCATATTGTCACATGCTGGTATGTCAACAAAGCTTTCTGGCAATACACAATATCCGGGTTTATATATAAGAAACTCAGGGTTCTTTATCGTTGCAAGAGGATTTATCGTAAAGCCTTTATATTCCTCCATGTAATATTTTCCATTTTTGTCGGTCAATGTCTCTTTTATGTCCTGTAGATATGTTGTAGGCCCTCCTGGGCTTCCTGTAATTACTCTTTTCCACCATATAACAACAACCACTGCCCCTTCTATCGGTTCTTTAGTCTCTAAATCTATAACTTTCCCGCTAAAAGGCCCTCGGATAAATTCAGCACATGTAGTGGCAGCAAATAGAACAATTATCATTAAAGACAAAAATATAGTTTTCATTATTCCACCTATAGTTATTTAAAATTTCTTAAATCTCCATATGCCATCAGTGTCTATAATAAATGTGATCGGATAAGAATATTTAACCCCATTCTCATTAGCGACAATCTCATATCCAACTGTATTCTTATAGAATTTGACAAAGTTGAATTCCACAAAGGTATCAAGAATTGCAGGCATTGTACCAGCAAGAGCTTCAAACTTATTTCTGTGAGTTTCTCTTTTCTCCGTATTTATGTAGGTTAAAGCTGTCTCAGTATCCCCAATCATTAACGCCCCCTTCATCCCCTCCCATTTCCCTTTAAGCATAATATTAAGCTGATCTTTATTAAGGACTGTTATTGCAATTGTGTCTGTATAAGTATTGTTATTTATGTCCGTGGCTGATGCTGTTAAGGTATATATCCCCTCTGCTTTTAACCTTACTTTGTCTTCATCAGGACTTGACGGCAGGAATTCTGCCTGTGAAGGCCCTGTTATATTTATGCTTGAGTTATTTATGCTGAATGAGGCATCTATCTTTAGCGTTACTTCGAGCGGCGCAATGCCTGAATCTATGTTAGAAGATAATTTTATGTGATTGCCGGTTGTTACCGCATTTACTGTTATATAGGTTGAAGCCGGACTCCCCGCAGTGTCAATTGCATTTACGGTGATAGTGTTTGAGCCTTCTGTTAGCGGCATATTGTTTGCCGTAAACCTTGTGCCATATACTGTTGCTGGAATTCCATTGACAACCACTCCTGTCTCATTGCCTGTAGAATTGATTATCACGCCGGTCACTGTTATAGAAGGCTTGTTGATTGTTGCGCCATTTGAAGGCGATGATACTCCTACTGTAAGTGAAGGATCAACCCCCGTGATAGAACCTCTATTGTGCGTAAGGTTGACAAACCTTCCTGCATAGGCATTTCTGATATTCTCTATGCCGGGCAATACATTGCTGTCGAATGTCCCCGGTGTCGTTATAAGTATAAAACCTACCTTGAATGCCTTCTGTGATGTTGATGCGCTTGGAATTCTATCGCCTTCCGATGCAATAATATCGTCTATGGTGACAGATTTGTATGTGCCGGTAATTGTTGCTCCCGGTTCAGGCAGTTTTGTAGCATCTATAGCTGGATTATCAATAAGAAGCATTGGAGGGACCTCTGTTCTGTCATACATCCCCATGAGATATAGATCAAGAGGGCTGTAGTATTTCAGCCCGCCTGTGGATGTGAATATCCCGTCTCCATTGACCTGCCAGTCATTGCCGTAATGTACTGACGCATCCGAATCAAGGAGATAGCTCCAGTGATTGCCGTGTCTTCCAATAAGTGCTGTGCTGTCGGCAGCGCCGTCTCTAAACCTCACATTTGCGCCCCACCTGTGCAGTTGCTCATGAGTGATGGTGTCAACGTTATCATCAAAATTCGCGTCAAGCAGGGTTGCCCGGCTTAATATATTGCCCATGTCTATTGTCCCCTGCAATTTGCCGTTACTGCCGAAAAAGGATGAGCTGTCGAACAATGTCTTGCCTATGCCCTCTGTACTATTTTTAACTTCAAGATAAAATCCCTTTGCACCTGCCTCAGGCATGAGGAAGTCGAAATTGGAGAAGATCACAAAAAAGTCATACGTGTCGCTGTGCTGCCTGTAGAACTCCTTTGTTATCTCCTGTCTTGGTATGGAATTAATCGAGCCGTCAAAATTTTTTGCGTCATAGTTGCCTGTAACCTCCATGACCGTAACATTGCCATAATCTCCGATAGTTGTGGCAGTAAATCCTGCAGGGGCGCTCAGGGTTGTAAACGTGTCATCACCGGATGACGCAGAAAGACCAGAATCGTCCGTTGATGTAACCTTGAAATGATATGTTGATGATGCTGTAAGATTGTCTAAGGTTATGCTGTGGCTTGTTGTCAATGTCGCATCGTATGCTGAACCTCCATATCCTGTGGTCTCGCCATAGTCAACAAGGCTGTCTGAAAGCTGGTCTGTTGTCCATGTGATCGTAGCTGAGTTAGTCGTTATATCGCTGACAGCTATATTGCTTATTAGAATACTGGAATATCCGCCTCGGACAAGCCTGAAAGGCAAGGAATATGATGACTTGTCAAATTGTGCTATATGATCGATGCATTCTCCTTCAATCATAGCATTCGTATATGCCCCTTCTAAGGTTTGCATGCTGGTAGTTGACGACCAGTGATAACAGATATCAATTGGATCAAAGGATGCTAACTCTTTTATGTTGGGAAGCCTCCAGTCTGAGTACCCGGCAGCCTCCGCAAGATTCGCATTTTCAACAGCAGTCCACCAGTCTACATCATCAAATTCTTCCTGAAGCCACATCAGCCCGGTCGTTAAATCCGTAAATGTGCCATCGTGATTATCAACAGGGACTTGTCCGGGCAATTCCCGTCCTCTTACGCACCGTACAAAGTTATTGGATTCATATTCGTAGTTTCTTTCACCATAGATGAAATTCACAGAAATCGCATAATTGTTTTTTCTTGACCAATAACCTGCCGATTGCGTGTTTGGAAAGACAGAAGAGTCAATTGAAGGCTGGCTTCTTCCATAGTCAACGATACTCAGAAGTTCTATACCATTCGGGAGCCGCCAGTCCGAAAAACCGCCGGCAGTCAACGCGCCGCAGACATTTTGTGTTGCCGGATTATATGTTGCGTCATATATCCCCGCTGCCTGATACCAGTTATAAGTATTGCCGTCATCCTGTCTCTGCCAGATGAGCCCGGTATTGTTGTCCTGCACCATGTCATTGATGCCTCCGATAACAGTAAAACTCATCGGGTTGATGGTATATGCCCCGTCCTGTCCTGTTCCGAGGCAATCAGCTATATTTCCTGAAGAATCAAAGCATTGTGTCTGCCCGGTATCAGGAAGAATATATCCTACACTTGAGATCCCGCTGACATTTACCGTTACTGCAGGATCGTTCGCATCATTAGAGTTTATTATTAAGGAATCTGGAAAAGTTCCTTCTGTTGTCGGCGCAAATCCCACTGTAACAGTACATGAAGAAGACGGAGAAAGCGTATGTGATGAACAGTTATCAGAGGTGATCGAATAAGGAGAAGCCGGAGATGAGAGAAGACCGATATTAAGGTCTCCTGATCCGGTATTTACTACGGTAAAGCTCCGTGAAGCGTTGCCTGAAACTATTACAGTTCCAAAATTAAGAGCAGAGGGTTCAATAGTAATGGTTTTATAATCCATACCGGAATACCCACCGCGAACCATTCTTATATAAAACCCTTCCGTTGCTTTATTTTCGGAAACCGCAACCCCAAAACAGGAATCGCTTCTTAAAGCATAATCATACGTCGCGCCTGTCCTGTACATGCTGGTTGTTGATGACAAATTGTTACAATTATCATCAATAGATAAGAGTTCCTTTATGTTCGGAAATCTCCAATCAGTATATCCGCCAGCTCGAAGTCCGGACGTTAAATCAAGCGCTGTCCACCAATCCATAGGCTGCGCAAAACCGCCGAACTCCAATAGCGTCCACATCAGTCCCGTTGTAACATCAGTGAATGTATGTTCGTCGTTAAATATATAAGAAGAGTCAGGTAACTGCCTTCCTCTAACACACCTTACATATTTCAGATTAGATTTATTACTATAATTGCTCTCTCCATAGATGAATCTTACGAAAGATCCGCTGCTATCATATGCATAGGTTTTATTTGCCCAGTAATCTGCTGATTTTGTATTTGGGAAAACCAAAGAATCAATTGAGGGGCCGGACTTTCCATAGTCCACAATGCTCATAAGCTCCTTCATTGAAGGAAGCCTCCAGTCTGAATATCCATTCAGGGAAAGATTTTCACAATAACTTACTGCATTAGCCCATGTTCTTGTACTGCCATCATCTTCCTGCTGCCAAATGAGTTTCGTGTTATTGTCAGTTACAGTGCCATTTGGATTGACGGTTAATGATGGAGGGTTTATGGTAAAGCTTCCATCCTGTCCTGCTCCAAGGCAATTAATTATATTACCTGAAGCATTAAAGCATTGTGTCTGCCCTGTATCAGGCAGGATGAATCTTTCTGCAGCACTTACTACGGTTGAACTTCCGCTTATATTTACCGTCACTGCCGGATGGTCTGCATCGTCGGAACTTATTATCAGGGTATCTGTAAAAGTTCCTGCAGTCATAGGCGCAAACGTTACTATGATATTGCAGGATGATGACTCGGCAAGTGTTATATCTTCACAAAATACGTGACTGACAGGGTCATAGTCATCAACATAATAAGGTGCGGAAAGTCCACTTAGCGACTGTATGGTTAAGTTTCCAGTGCCAACATTAGTTACCCGTAGCTCGATTGATTTAGAAGTACTCGCAATCACAGAACCAAAATTCAATTCAAAAGGGAGGACTGATATCTCCTCATTGTCTATTCTTGGAGATAATTCGACGTTAAACGCCAGGGATTGACCTGCTATCAATTGACCACCGTTAGTTTGTGTCGCGTAGCCTGTCTTTATATATCTGATGGAAAAATATCCCTGACTTACATTTGGCAATTCATATCGGCCGTTAGGATCAGTTGTTGTGGAATGACTGCCCAAAGAATCAATAACTGTCACTGCTACACCGATTAAAGGTTGTCCGGTGGATGATTCGGTAACTGTGCCGGTTATCGTTCCTTTAGTAATGAGGTTAACAGTTATACTGTCAGATGAAGTCTGGCCATATTGGTCAGTTGCCGAAGCAGTGATAATATATTGGCCGTCACTGAGATTGATTGAAGCTGAAAACACATTATTATTAACAGTCGCCGGGATGTCGCTGACTGTCACTCCGGAACTGTTAGTCACATTTACTGACATATTGGCATTGTTAGTCACATTTCCGGAAACAGTAATCTGTGACGCATTTAATACTTCACCGTCCTGTGGTGCAGTAATCGTTACAATAAGTGGCGGTAATGGAGTTAACTGCACATCAAGTGTTTGATTCTCTCCCGGATTGAGCGAACCCCCTATCGCCTGTTTTATATAGCCTGTTTTTTCATACGCTGCGGTAAAACTGCCGGGGTTCAAGCCTGTTACGACATAATTGCCATCTTCATCTGTTATCGCTGAAGTTGATTTTTTAAACTCAACCTTTAACAGGTCAGTGCCTATGATGGGACTGTTCATAGAATATGCTTCAGCCTCCACATAGATCCAGCCGTCTGAATAATAAGCACTTGCGTTTTCATTTATCACTATTTCCATCGTATGATCATCGTAGCCCATTTCATTAATCCTGCTGTAGTACGCATCCGAGCCGCTTACAAAGTTAGAAACGCGTAAGGAAACAAATTGGTCTTCAGTTCCACTCATCCTGACATAGTCGAATCCTATAGGTATAGGTGTCTGCTGGTCAAGCTGCCCATTTACATAAGTTCTAAATGTATAGTCGAAATTTATATACGCAGGGGTCCATATACCATCATCACGAAGAAATGACTGCCCTCCTGCGTATGGATTGGAATTATCCCCTTTCCACCTGATGTCGGGCATCAAACAATAGTTGCCCCCCAAATAAGGGTTCCACTCCCAGTAACAACCATCATTGTGCAGTTCGAGATAGTAAGTCTGCCCCTCAGTTACCGTAGCCGGATTAGAGAATTGAAAATCCAACCAATCATATTGATCGGGCACATCATATAAAAAAATTAAATCGCTTTCAGCTAATATTGCATCCTTTTCAGCCCCAAGCTTTGATTTCAAAAAAGCCTTTATCCCACCCTCTGTTGAAAGGCTTCCCACGTTTCCGTCTATATAAAGGCTGACTTTTGTCAAAGGGCCTGTTGTTCCTGACATAAAGCTTTGCCCAAGGGCCTGTGTCCCGTTAAACGCACCAAAACCATTCCACGTAACCTTGAAGTTATCATGTAAATTAAAAGGATTCCTAAATTTAAAGGCTTCTTTACAAAAGAAGGAACTATAATCACCAGAACTATATCCCTCTTTTATTTCCTTTATTTCATCGTTGTATTGAATGCGCGAATTATCCAAAAGGGGTGCAGGGGCTTGTCCTGACCCATCAGAACAACTCCAGGAATATAGAACATCCTCAGGCCTAAAGTTAATATCTTTTATCTGCGTTACAGTAACTTCCGCGCCCCCTATAGGCAGCCCTGTAGATGCATCCGTAACTCTTCCCATTAAAACAGCCTGCTGAGCAGCAATTCCTGCCAGATTAATAATTGAGTTGGGATTGTCTCCATCGTTTGACGGTATTGTCAGAACATTGTTAAAATAGCCTTGCTCCACAGGAGTAAATGTCAAAATAATAACGCAAGACTCATTGGCTAAAAGCGTCCTGTTTGAGCATTCATCCGATAAGACATTAAACGGCGCAGGAGGCGCCGCAATTGTCCCGATGATAAGTTCACCAGTCCCACTATTAGAAACGGTTAGACTCTGCCATGTGTAGCCACCGGCTTTAACTGAGTCGAAATCCAATAAATTAGAATTAACTGATATAATCCAGTCATCCAGTCCACGCGCAGAGATTCCGGTTATCCCGGCTTCGGAAATGTCAATCCAGCCTGACAAATGAACAATCCTGAACTTTATAAAATCAAACGAAGCTCCCTTCATAAGTGCAAGAAGAGGCGTAACATCAAGATCGTTCCATCCGAGTGAAAGAGTAAAGTCAAGATATGTAGATGTCTGTACTGAGACCCCGTCTGAATTGTAAGCATATATGCGGGCAATTTGAGGATCTCCGTGATAAAGAGCGCTAACATATACTTTTAATAGAGCGGAAGAGATATCTGTTGCTTTCACATTTGATTTAAAGCTTAAAACGTTAAATTTCCCCTGGCTTTTTTCTAGGCGTTTACTCAGGTTAAATAATCCATCATTCATTAAGCCTGTCACATCCGAAAAATAAATCTCACTATCTGTTTCTGCATGAAGTTCTGTTACGTATCTTGATTCGTTAAGCAAATCTATGCTGCTATCACAGGCATCACCTATTTCATCATTGTCAATGTCGGACTGATTAGCATTGTAATTTACCGGACAGTTGTCACAAACATCCCCAAACCCATCTCTATCAACATCAAGCTGGTTGGAATTTGAATTCGCTGGACAGTTGTCGCACACATTTCCCACCCCGTCTCCATCGGTATCAAGCTGGTTGGAATTTGAATGCGCTGGACAGTTGTCGCACACATTTCCCACCCCGTCTCCATCGGTATCAAGCTGGTCGGGATTTGAATTCGTTGGACAGTTGTCACACACATCACCCACCCCGTCTCCATCACTATCAAGCTGGTCAGGATTGGAGGCTGACGGGCAATTGTCCGCAGTATTCAGATGTCCGTCACCATCAATATCGTTGTCGCAGACATTACCAATCTCATCATGATCAATGTCACTCTGGTCTGAATTTGAAATTGAAGGACAGTTATCACACACATTACCGACTCCATCTCCATCACTATCAAGCTGGTCAGGATTGGAGGCTGACGGGCAATTGTCCGCAGTATTCAGATGTCCGTCACCATCAATATCGTTGTCGCAGACATTACCAATCTCATCATGATCAATGTCACTCTGGTCTGAATTCGATATTGAAAGACAGTTGTCACAAATATCACCAATCCCGTCATAATCGCTGTCAATCTGGGATACGTTTGCGATATGAGGACAATTATCAAGTGAGTCAATAATATCATCACCATCAGAATCTATCCCAACCTCGATATAATCGGCTCTGAGAGAAGAATCACTATTTCCATTTGAATCAGTGACGTTGAGGCTCACTGAATATTTGCCAATATCACTGTATGTAAATTCGGGGTTCTGCAGCGTAGAATCAATAATGCCGTCATTATTAAAATCCCACGCCCATGAAACAACAGTCCCCTCGGTGGAGAAAGATATATCTTCAAAATTGACAGTCAGAGTCGCCGTGCCATTAGTGGGGGTTGCTATAAAATAAGCCGTGAGAAGATATTGATACTCGTCTGCTCCAATATCAACGATGTTTTCCGATATTCTCGGATGTCCTTCAAAGTCTTCTGAGGGCGTATAAGGGGCTGAATTGCTGCCCATGTTCCTTGCTGGAGAAGCCTGGGTGAGGTGATAGTCTGAGTTTGACGAATTTACAAACATCGGGTTGGCGTTTATGTTGTTCCCTGAATTGACAACCGTCCCAAGCGCCGCTTTCATGGGATCGAAGTCATTATTAAATGCGTTGGTTATTTTTCCATTATAATAATTATCGGCGTATATTTCACTCCCGTAAGAGGATGCCACGTTTCCCCAGATAATGTTATTATATAAATTTGCATTTGCTCTGTAGTATATACCGCCGCCTCTGCCATAATTACTTGCGTGATTGCCGGTTATCGTATTGTTTATCAAGGTCAGGTGGTTAGACTCCGCGTATATTCCACCGCCTCTCGCTGAGTTGAGTGTGCTATTGGTGTTATCGGCTATTATATTGTTTATGAGGATAGCATCACGAAGAGTGAAAATAGACATCCCGCCGCCAAAAGTTTCACCCGCCGTGTAACCGGGGGCTAAATTATTGTAAATTGAGTTTCCGGTTATGATATTTCTATATAATTCCAAACCTTTGTTTCCAATGAGAATCATTCCGCCGCCACTATAATAAGCCCTATTCCGTGTTATCACATTGTCACTCATGACGATTTTCCCCGAGGTTCCTAAGTAGACACCACCGCTTCCACTTACATACGCATTGTTATCGGAAACAATATTATGAGAAAAAACTATTTCTTCATTTCCGGAAGTAATATTAATTTCTCCCGTATAAGGGTCCCTTTGCCCAAAAGTAATCTGCACCCCTATATACCCTAATTTAAACGTTAGTCCCTCAACAGAAATTCTACCTATGGACGACCCCACCCCCTCCCACGGATATTTGTACATTCTTAAAACGCCATACTCTGTGCCGTTGCCAGCGCCAAAAATCAACGTATTTCCCGGATTTAAGTCTCTGGCGCTGCATGCATCTCTATATCCGCCTGCCAAAGAAATTCCGTAGATTTCTTCAGACACATAACCAAACGAGTTGCTCGTGACGGTTACAGCGGGATAATTACCTTGTTGAATCATGACGATGTCATACATGTTATTTGACTGGGCATTTGAAAGAGCCTGCTTTAATTCTTCGCTTGTTGTAACACAGTGGGAAATTGTACATGCATCACCAATCCCGTCTTCATTGCCATCAATTTGATCAACATTCAACACAGTCGGACAGTTGTCGCATATATCTCCTACCCCATCTCCATCTGTGTCGAGTTGGTTAGGGTGGGATGTTGTCGGACAATTGTCAACATTATCAGTTATCCCGTCACTATCCGTATCCGTCGAACATGCCGAAGCTGCATCGCAGATGTCTCCTATACCGTCAGTGTCGCAGTCCTCCTGCCCGGGGTTTGCATTGGCCGGACAGTTATCCAGATTGCCGCAGACCCCATCTGAGTCCGCGTCATTTGCCGGATCGTTCGGACACGCATCGCACACATCGCCTAAACTATCGTCATCAGCATCCTCCTGACCGGGGTTTGCAATGGCCGGACAGTTGTCTTGAATATCTATTATTCCATCACTGTCTGAATCATCAAAGTGCTTTATGGAAAGAGTTGCGCTTATTATTTTGGTGATTTGCCCTGTATAGCCTGACCTTTTTGTAAAAGTGTTAAGGGTTGCATTTGATATGTCCCATGTGCAGTTATTTACTGATGTGCTGTCAAAAACAACATCATCTCCATATTGAGGGATATTACCTGACCAGTTGGCAGGATTTGATGCAAGATTATTCGCTCCTGCACCAGTCCATGTAACAGTGGCGGCACTGGCAGAGTAATTCAAAATAACTAAAGATATAAGACAGCTTAATAGGATAAATATTTTTTTCATATTTTCCCTAATTAACTTATTTTAAAATAATGTTCTCCATTCATAAACGTCTGATGCATCTTTTGCGCAGATTTCAAGACTATCTTTCACACCAGCGGAACTTTGAGTGAACCACAGAGTTCCTCGACTTACTGAATTACAGCTTGGCTTGACCGCTGCTGTATTCAGCTTAACTCCTCCGTTAACTTCCAGTTTTTCCGTTGGCGTGGTTGTCGTCCCAATGCCCACTTTACCCGAAGTATTAACTATAAGATTCCCTGAGCTTCCATATAATCTCGTCTCTTTGCTGGCTCCTAAAACCAAATCAGCGCCTATCCCGTCACCATTTAGGACTATTCCATACTTGGTTGTACCTTTTGTTTGCTTGTCTATCCATAAACCGGTTTGTTGAGTGAATGTCCCTTGCGCACTGTCTTGAGCATAGAAATGCCTGAAATCTGAAAAAGTTATCCCGCCTATGCCGGTATTCGCATCTTGTCCTATGCTTAAATAATCAGAAGCAACAGAGTTTATATTCCAGGTCCTTGAATTATTTAAGGCCCGCCACCTCGCCACAAAATTTGAAGTTTCTATTGTGTTAACAGTTGATGTTCCAGCAACGGCAGAGCTAAAGTTAGTCATTGCCAGAAAAGGAGTTAATTGGCCGGAAATATTACCGGAACCCATTAAATTCAGACGAAACTTGATTCCCAATGTATCGTTAGTTACATCAGCGCTGCCTGTTCTGGCTATATCAAATAGCATCCCGTTGGCCTGACCCGCAGGATTTGACTGGCCGACATCAAGAGTCATTGCATTATATTTGTCCCTCGATACAAAAGTGAATTTTGTGAGTCCATAACTATAATCAGCAACTTGTCCAAATCCAAGTGCATTTAACCCGGCATCTACAACAAATAAATTGGGGTCGGTATCACCTGCAATCCTGAAATCATAATCACCTCCATCCTCATTAAAAACAGCTGAACCTCTTACATCAAGAGTTGCGCCCGGTGTATCCGTGCCAATACCGACGTTTCCCTCCACGATAAAATCTCCTGCTTCTGCCGGAAGATTAATCCCCATCAGCAGTATACATATTATTAAAACAATCGCTTTCTTCATATTCATCCTCCTGTTTGAAATAAAAAAAGGGCGTCTCCTGAATTAACAGAAGACGCCCTTTGGTTGTTAATGGAAAAATTCGTGGAGCCTAAAGTGAGTGAGCAATTTCCAAGCCAATTTATTCTTTCCGGTTTTTTGTCTGATCTTCATCAGCAATCACCAACCTGCTCATAGGCAGTCAGATAAAATTGTTTCGGTTTAACTCGCAAACTGCATTAGGGAAGACCTTATCATGAATGAAAGATGTTTGTCAATTATTTTTTTGAAGAATGTAATTCTCTTTCGGCTTTCATCACTGACGAAAGCCCTAACAGGTCGCTGAAAAACCATTTTTGTAGTCTTTTTGGTCATCGCCCCGAAAATAGTATTTAAGGCTGTCATTCCGGTCCCGACACTTCGGGATAAGCCGGAATCCAGTATTTTCAGTATGTTCTGGATACCCGCTTTCGCGGGCATGACAATCGAATAGACTTTTTCAGCAGCCTGCTAAACACTGAAGGGCTACAGCGTATATGACTGATTTAAATTCGGTGTATGGATTTCACGCGCAAGATTATCTTTTCTTATATCTTTTTCAAATGATGTGAGCGCCTGCTTCTCGCCATGAACGAGGAATAAGTGTTCGGGGTTTTCGCAGCGCTTCAGCCAGTCAAGCAGGATGTCCCTGTCGGCATGTGCTGAAAAGCCGCCGATCGTGTATACCTTTGCCCGCACCCTGAAACTTTCGTCAAAAATCTTGACCGTTTTTTCACCGTCTACTATTTGTCTGCCTAACGAGCCTTCCGCCTGATAGCCGACAAAGATAATTGACGATTCTTTGCGCCAGATATTATGCTTCAGATGGTGCTTGATCCTTCCCCCTGTGCACATGCCTGAGCCGGCGATTATGATCGCATGGCTTCCTGTATAATTTATCTTTCTTGAGTCATCCGGTGTTTTGGTCAGGTGAAGTCCGGGGAAACTTAAGGGATCATGGTTATTCCGAAGGAGCGTATTTGTCTCTTCATCAAAACATTCCGGGTGTCTGCGCATTATATCGTTGACACCGATCGCCATAGGGGAATCAAGGAATACCTTGCCGTTGGGGAGTTCATTTTCATAGTACATATGGCCGAGGTAAAAAAGGAGATCCTGTGCCCGCTCAATCGCAAAGGAGGGGATTAGCACATTTCCGCCCCTTGCAAACGTTTCAATTATCGCTTCCCGCAGTTCAGTTACAGACGTTTCAACATCTTTATGCTTCCTGTCCGAGTATGTGCCTTCGATAACACATATGTCGGCCTTTTGAGGATATTGCGGGTCCTTTATAATCGGTTTGTTTCTATTGCCAAGGTCTCCGGAGAATACGATCCTCTTCTCTTTGCCAGCCTCAATTTCAAGGAATGAAGCCCCGATTATGTGGCCTGCGTCCCTGAAGGTGACGGATATCTGATTATTAAGGCGCACGGTCTCCCCATATTCCGCGAAATCTCCAAAATATCTGAGCGCATCCAGCGCATCGAGGGTAGTGTGGAGAGGTTCGGGCGGCTCAAGGCCCTTTCGTTTGCTTATCTTTTGCCAGTGTTCAGAGTCCTCTTCCTGTATCTTCGCGGTGTCTAACATTATTATCTTTGCAATGTCATACGTTGCGGAGGTGCAGATTATCTTTCCGCGAAACCCGTTCTTTACCAGAAGCGGTATCCTGCCGCAGTGGTCGAGATGCCCGTGAGTCAGGAGAAGATAATCAATGGAGGCTGGATCAAATCCGAAATCACCGCGGTTTCTCTGCTCTGTTTCAAAACCGCCCTGGAAGAACCCGCAATCAATTAATATATTGAGCCCTCCCGCACTTAAAAGATGACACGAGCCTGTAACGCCGCCTGCCCCGCCATGAAAAGAGAGAGTGATTGACATGGTGACATTATAACATGAATATTTCCCATCCGGACGCCTTGAAACTCAGCAATGGATGCCCTTACCTCTTTGATAAAATTAACCCTTTCTGATAAACTGAGTTTAACGGACATGAACGCTCCTCTATTGAATTTAGATTGACCATGAATTTCAGCTCTATTTTAATTTTTTTTCTCTTGCTTCCGGCAATATTGTTGTTATCTCTTGCTGCATATGGTGAAGACGGACAGAAAGAGATAAATATAGGACTCGTCCCTGAGATAAATATCTTTAATCAGGCAAAGAAATATAAAGACCTCGAATCATACCTGACCGGCAGGACAGGAACAAAGATAAATTTTAAAGTCATCAGCCAGTATGGGAATATTATTGATTATTTTTACGGCATGAAACTTGATGGCGCATTTTTTGGTTCGCTCACCGCTGTCCTGGCAAATTCAAAACTGGAAGTGGAGCCTGTTGCGAGGCCAGTGTATATAAATGGAAAGAGCGGTGCCCGTGGCTGCATCATCGTCAGAAAAGATAGCGGAATAAAGGGAGTAGAAGACCTTAAAGGCAAGGTCATGATTTATGTAGACAAGGCCTCTGTTTCAGGATATGTCTTTCCATTGGCTTACTTCAAAGAACACGGAGTAAAAAATGTTCCTGCATATTTTAAAGGATATTCTTTTACAGGCAGTCATGATGCGGCGGTAAGAGATGTCTTGGAGAAAGATGCTGATGCCGGAGCAGTAAAAAGTACTGTTTATGAAGCCCTTGCCAAAAAGAACCCGAGAATAAATAATGAGCTTATGATCATTGCTGAATCAATTGACTTACCGTCTGACGCGCTATGGTTAAATAAGAATCTTGACAGAGCTATAAGGAAGAAAATTAAAGATGCCCTGCTGAATATGAATAAAGATCCTGAGGGGCAGAAGTACTTGAGCGAATTTGGAGCGAAGGGATTTATTGAAACTACGGTGAACGATTACAATGGAGTATTAACAATTTTAAAAGAGGCAGGCATTAAGGACTTAAATGCATTTGATTATTACAATCAGTGACAGCTCGAAAAAGCCTTCTGACTTTACAGCCTCTTTAATATCTCTTTTATCTGCATGAAATCCCGGCCCTCTTCCATCTGAACAAGCGCATAAAAACCGCAGCTCAGGCAGTTTTCAAGCTTTAAAGCAAATGCCCCCTGCGCCTTCCCGCTGTGTAATGTCTCGTTTATGGCCCAGCACGCCCTGCCTCCGTTAATGCCGTTGTTAACGCCGTCTACCCTGCTTTCATTTGCAGCCGGACAGGCTTCACAACCCGTTTTTTTCAAACTGCATGATGCCTTCCCGCGCCTTTCAAACTCCCAGCAATTTAATCTTCGCATCTTTGCTCCTTATATGAACAGGTTTATTGACCGCCAGTGACAGAATAATTATTTACTATATTCAGGAGTTAATCTATCAGATTTTAACTAATTTTAATGTAGGCTTTTGTCTTACAAGCTTGCCGGCTGAAGATGCAGGAGAAGATTTTAAGGCACGAGTTCCTTCTTTATTGCATAATGGGTCATCTCAGCATTGTTCTTCATCCCCATCTTCTCAAGGATGCGGGTTCTGTATGTGCTTATAGTCTTCACACTGAGAGACATCTCATCAGCTATCTCCGATACGGTCTTACCCGAGGCGATCATGCACATAACCTGATATTCACGGTCAGAGAGCCTTTCATGAGGATCAATGTCCGTATTATCCACGCCTATATTAAATGCTAATTTCTCCGCAAGCGAAGGGCTTATATATCTGCCTCCCTCCGATACTTTTTTAATGGCGGTAACAAGTTCTTCCGGCGCGCTCTCTTTGGTGAGGTATCCTGAAGCCCCGGCCTTAAGCACCCTCAGGGCATACTGCTCCTCAGGATATATGGTAAGTATCAGCACAGGCAGGCCGGGACGCCCCAGCTTTAGTTCTTTTAAGGTGTCAAGACCGCTTTTGCCCTGCATGGAGATATCAAGCAGAACCACATCATACTCATTCTTTCTTATCTTCTCCAGCGCCTCATTTCCGCTGGCCGCTTCATCTGCCGCAAGCATACCCGGGGTTTCATCAATAATCTGTTTCAATCCCTTGCGAACAACTGCGTGATCATCTGTTATGAGAACTTTTATCATCATTATCATCACCTCTTTTGCGCAGCGGCGCAGATATTTTTAAAATTGTTCCCCTGTTCGGAATGCCGATGATCTTGAAATCTCCGCCTACTGAAAGTATGCGTTCCCGGATCCCTATAATTCCAAACGATTGGTGATTGTTAGAGAGCTCTTTATTGATTCCGATGCCGTTATCATCGATATCCATTCTTAATATGTCATCTGCTTCTTCCAGGCTTACCTTCACTATCGTGGCGTTGGCATGGCGCGCAATATTCGTAAGCGCCTCCTGGAATGCGCGGAAAATTGCTGTTGAAAGCTCTTTGTGTTGAATCTCGCCAATATCGCCGCATGTGACTTTACAGAGAATGCCTGTGCGGTTCTGAAACTGTTCCGCCTGCCACTCAATAGCTGCAATCAGCCCGAAATCATCAAGTATGCTCGGCCTTAATTCCGTGCATAATTTCTTCACCGATTGTATGGTGAAATTAACAAGGTCTGCCATTGACTTGATCTTCTCATGCGCCCGAACATCTGCTTCCGGCGTTTGTTTCCTCAGCCAGGCAAGATCCATGTTCAATGCTGTGAGTGATTGCCCAAGCTCGTCATGGATTTCGCGGGCTATAAGCGTTCTTTCTTTCTCTCTTGCGGATTCCTGATGCAGCGAGAGGGTGCGCAGTTCTTCGCCTGTTTTCTTCAACTTTTCCTTCTCTTCTCTTCTCTCCTCCTCCACACCGACTGCCGATGCTATAATACCGATGAGTTTCTTGTCGGCATTGGACGGAAAATAATCTCTTAGATATCCCAGACAGAGCGCGCCGATTACATCTGCATTTTTTTTAACAGCCATCCCAAGATATGTCTGAAGTTTATATTGAAGCACTTTCCGGTCTGACTCGGCGTATGGAGTATACTGAATGTTGCGTAAAACAAAGAGATCATCACTTCCGCCTTTCATAACATCACTACAGATTCGCCCCTCAATCTTGCCCAGAGGATTGTAATCCGGAGGCAAATGCCATTGTCCGATAGTTCGCAGCAGATCATCTTCACGCCTGTTATACATGGCGCATGTGCTGTCAAGCAGTTCTCCGGCAAGCGCGGTCAGGGCATTGATATTTTTATTAGCGTCATCTCCAAAGCCAAGGAAGGCGTCATTCAGCATTGTAAGACGCTTTTCGTTCTTCATAACCCTTGTCTTTAATTCGCCCCAATAAACAGATGTGATCATGGGAATTGCCCAGATGTGGAGGTTATGTCTTATTGGTGCATATAGGTCACTTAAAGAGTCATTGTGAGCAATATTGATTAGCATCAGAAATTCATCGAGAAACAGAAAAGAAAAGGCCAACAACAGCATGTTGGGAATATGTGTTCCGCTGCGCTCCGCTGAGATTAAGGAAATAATGACTGTGCCGGTCAGGATTGCGCCGGCGATTCTGAAGACCATGTCGCCCCAAAATATGCCGAACAATGCTTCAGGATATTGCTTCAGGAAATCTATCCATAAGGGCGCAGTTAATAAGTAAATAATTATTGACACAACTATGCCTGCTCTTAAGTATAAGCGGGGAAATCTCTTCATAGGACTGAAGTATCGAAGAAAGGCATAACCTATTAAAATGCTTGCCGTTAATGAGATAGCATGCTCAATGGGTGGATAAAATTGATGGAGGGTGTCGAACAGTTTAGGGCGGTTGCAGCAGAGTTCTATTCCAAACATCAGCAGTTCACGCATGAGTCCGATAAGCGCTGCAACAGCGATAATGATGTCTCTTCTTTCCCTCTCTTTCCGCCATTGTTTTATGGTTATGTACGCGAGGGTTGCCCAAAAAATGGACGGCAGCAGGAAGCGGACAAAATTATTTCCCGGGTCGCCTCTTCCGCCACCGAATTGTGCAAGCATATCAAGCAGATAGTTCATAGACGGATATCTTTTGAAAATAGTTAGCTTTATTCAGTATAAACCTTTTCGTTTATAAAGACAGGGGTGATTGTCAGGCGATGTTAAGGAAAAACCGGAGATGTATGACTATAATGCGCCTATTACCCATTTCAGCGCCTCAGCTTTTACCCTTGCCAGCCTCATCTCCTCTTTGCAGTGCTCTATGTAATCTACGGATACTAATCCGGGATCTTTCTTCGTTTCTTCTCTTGCCCTTTTCCGCCATTGCTCCGCTTCATCCTCGGCAGCAATAATCGCGTCCTTGATGGCATCAACGCCCTTTATCTTGCCGTAGAGTTTTTCGTATTTAGTGATGCGAGAAAGCAGATACTCGGCGCAGCTTAAAAGGTCGTGAGGAACTCTTCTCTCATACTCTAAATTACAGTAACTGCACGTTATGTAATCCATGTTATTCACTTAAAATTCGGCTTTAATTTTGTTTAAGCCGCATGCATGATGCATTAGGAATTCTTAAAACAATAGCAAGATTTGCAATATTTTTCTGTCAGCAAATGTCCTACAAGGATAAATTAAAGAAGCAAACTGAAACATTGAAACCCTTAGGGGTTTGATTTTGCCTCTTTTTTTTGTCATGCTAACCGGGTGAGAATAATGTGTCTTGATGTCGGGGATGTACGTATAGGCGTTGCTGTAAGCGATGCCCTGGGAATGGCAGCCCATGGTTTAAAGACGATTGACAGAGCGGGCTGCATGCCTGCTTTGAAGGCTGTTATTGAAGAGTACCAGGAAGAGATAGGCTCTATACTTGTCGGGCTTCCTAAGATGATGAGCGGCTCTGTCGGTATACAGGGGGAAAAGGTGCTCGCCTTTGTTGAAGAATTGAAAAGCTCCCTGCAGCTTCCCGTTATTATGTGGGATGAAAGATTAAGCACGGTCTCTGCTGAAAGGACTTTGATCGAGGCCGGCCTGAGCAGAGAGAAGAGAAAGGGGCTTAAAGATAAGGTTGCCGCTGTAATAATTCTTCAGAGTTACTTGGACAGCTTAAGCAGATGAGGCATGCAAAAAAATTTACATTGTTGATCCTTGCCGTTATTTTACTGACAGGCTCTTTTTTTTGCTTTAAACTTTTTACGCCTCTCTCTTCCATTGGCAAATGGAAAGAAGTCCAGATACCTGAAGGAGCCACTTACAGGGAAGGGATTAATATACTAAAGCGAGAAGGCGTAATCGAAAGCGAACTGCTATTTCTTGTTATCGGCAGGATAACAATGACGGACAGGAAGTTAAGGGCAGGTTACTATCATCTCAACTCCTCCATGAGTCCGTGGGACATCTTTGAAGCCCTGAAAAAAGGCAGGATAGTCCAGTATGCCATTACAATTACCGGCGGTTCGAAACTTGATGATATAAAAATTAAATTTAAATTCAGAGGGCTTCTTGATGACGCATCCTGGCAGATTGTGTATGATAAAGATTTTTTAAAATCTTTGAACGTGGATGCGCCGAGCCTTGAAGGTTATATATACCCGGAAACCTATAATTTTTCCAAAGGCATGAAGCCCGAGGTTATATTCAGCATAATGGTCCAGAAGATGAGGGATGAATTCGATGAAACACTGATAAAGAGGGCGCAGGAGATGGGGATGAGTGAAAATAATGTCCTGACGTTAGCCTCAATAATAGAAAAAGAGGCTTTGCATGATAAAGAGCGGCCAATCATATCCTCCGTATATCATAACCGCCTGAAAAAGCCCATGAAGCTCCAGGCAGACCCGACCGTTCTTTATGGCGTGAATAAGATAAGCAGACGAATCACTTACAGCGATCTGAGGCGCGACACCCCTTATAATACATATACTATAAAGGGTCTGCCGCCCGGCCCTGTTGCGACCCCCGGGATAAAATCCATAAAGGCCGCCCTTTATCCGGCTGAAACAGATTACCTCTTTTTTGTATCCAAAAATGACGGCACACACCATTTCTCTAAAACCGATGAGGAACATATAAACGCCGTAGCGCTTTATCAGATGAATAACAGCAATACAAATGAAAAAGACACCGCTAAAAAAGAGCAAACCAACTAAGCAGATAACCTTAGGCGGAATTAAGATAGGCGGGGGCGCGCCGGTTGTTGTCCAGTCAATGACAAAGACCGATACGCGCGATGTTGCCTCAACTGCAGCGCAGATTAAAAAACTCGAAGTCTCGGGATGCGAGATTGTCAGGGTTGCGGTACTTAATATTGACGCAGCAAAGGCTATAAAGTCCATCAAGAGAAAGATCAAAATACCGCTTATCGCAGATGTCCATTTTGACCACAGGCTTGCGCTTGAAGCGATGAAGAGCGGAGCTGACGGCCTGAGGATAAATCCCGGAAATATAGGAATCAGGGAAAAAGTGCGGGAAGTTGTCAACGCAGCAAAAGACAAAGGCGTCCCAATAAGGATCGGAGTAAACGCGGGTTCGCTTGAGAAAGAGCTTCTGAAAAAATATAAACATCCTACTCCAAAGGCGCTTGTCGAGAGCGCGGGCAGGCATATAAAGATCCTTGAAGACCTCAAGTTCAAAGACATTAAAGTCTCACTCAAAGCCTCCGATGTAATGAAGACGGTCGAGGCGTACAGGCTTTTCTCCAGGACTTACCGCTATCCGCTTCATATAGGGATTTCAGAGGCAGGCCCTGCATTTCAGGGAACAATAAAAAGCGCGGTCGGCCTCGGAATACTTCTTTCTGAAGGCATCGGCGATACAATGCGGGTCTCACTTACTGCTGACCCTGTTGAGGAAGTAAAGGTTGCCTATGAGATCTTGAAGTGCCTTCACCTCAGGCAAATCAGCCCTGAAATAATCTCCTGCCCTACCTGCGGACGTTGCCAGATAAATATCAGGGGCATTGTTGAGAAGGTGGAGGCAGGGTTGATGAAGGTTAAAAAGCCGCTGAAGGTTGCAGTTATGGGCTGTGTTGTAAACGGCCCCGGTGAGGCGCGTGAGGCAGACATCGGCATCGCCGGCGGTAAAGGCATGGGCATACTCTTCAAACACGGCAAGGTTGTGAGGACATTGAAGGAGAAGGATTTGTTCAACGTGCTTATGAGAGAAGTGAAGAAGATGTGAGAGACTCTCTGATATATATGCTATTAATGGAGGCATTCAATGAATTCGCAAATATTGTTAAGAGTTGATAAAGACACAAAAAAAGGGCTCTGGAAAAAGATTGGCAGTTCCCTCAAAAACAAGGGATACAAAGTATCGGATGTGGAAAAGACCATCAGGAAAGTCCGCTCATCTAAGGAAACTGGAACATATCGGAAAGATTAAAATTATTTCGCCTGCGGAACTGCCCGCAATACAGATGAACTTCAATTTATGTACCAACTTGGCGAGCTAAGCTATTTATCGCAGCCAATTGATAATAAGGATGGCGAAGGAGATAGCCAAGGTTTCAGAATCCATCGCTGGACATATAGGCTCGCCCTGCAAAGAGCAAAGAATTTAAAAGAACTCTTTCTCGAAACTGAACCCGAATGGCGCCTCTATGAGGATTTGAAGGCTGCAGGCATCAGTTTTGACATAGAACCGGGCGCTGTTAAGGTTATTGCTTCAGATGACCCTGCAGGTCGCGCTTGGTTTGTAGTCAACAACTCTAGGATTCAGTACCGAGGAATCGCGGGGTATCTTCTTAGGGCTATGTATCATGAAGACCGTTATTTTTCACGAACAATTGATGTAATACGAGCATTAAGTGCAGAATAAACTATGCTGAGTGAATTATTTCCGACGTCGATAAATGCCCTTTGAGACCATTTCTATGAATATTGATAAAATCCAACAAAGACTCCGCAAATTGAGACTCCTGAAAAAGTCATTTAGAGATTTTCAGTTTTTCCATGCCGGATTTTTTAAAATCCGTCTTCTGTTTTTATAAGTCTATCGTTATTTCCTGTTTTTACTTAAACTTTCTTGCCTTGTTACGATTTTTT